>MHBF01000056.1:11372-33799 GCA_001803225.1 Lentisphaerae bacterium GWF2_44_16
TTTCACAAAGTCCTGCTTCCCGGCGGAAGCCCTTATATCGCCGGAATGAACTTTTTTCAAAGTGTTTTCAGCGGCAAGATAAAGGTAGGCGCCGTCAGCGGTGCAGGCGTAAATGTCAATTTCCTGAAAATTACGCGCGGAAGGGGCAGTGCGTTTCCCTGAGGAGCGGTTTACACCAAACGCCGCCCAGAGAAGATTTGAGAGTTGCTGCTCTGAGAGCTTTTTCTCCGGATTGAAAGTCCTTGTGGATTCCCGTTTGTTCAGAGCCTCCATAAGCGGCATTCCCCCAGACTTAACAGGCTGCGGCAGTTTTATATCCTGAGCGAACAAAGCAATTGAAGAAAACGCAAGACAGGCCATGACCGTTAAAAGACTTTTTTTCTGAAACAGCATAATAAGAGTTCCTTTTTAAGTATTTTTATTTTAAATCCCTATGAACGTTCTTAGGAGAAAAAGCAGGAAGGCAGACGGCGATATATTCAGCTCCTTCAGGGGTGGAATAGCGTATCCATTCTCCCGGTTCGGCGATAAACGCCTGTCCTTCCTTCACTATGAAAATTCCACTTTCATCCTCAACATACAAAGCGCCCTTGAGCACCAGCGTATATTCGGCAAATTCGGGAGTCTGTCCGGCTTCGCTCCAGCCTGGAGGACTTATCATTTTCGCGATGCTGAGGGCATCCGTGGACGAGTTCACCCGACCGATAAATTCCTGTATTTCCTTGGGTGGAGAACCGGCCGCACGGACAATGGTCGGTTTGTCAATAACTCTGCTCATAATATCACCTTAAATGTTTCGGCAATCTGTCTCTCCCTTGACAATAGTATGAAAAAATAGTATATTTCCCGACTAATTCAATAAAAATACACAAGAAATTATTTTAATGTGAAAAAAACCTCTAGATACATATTTGCCTCGACATTATTAATTATATCACTCCTTTTGCCCAGTCTCTCTTTCTGCGCTGTGGAAAAAGATCCAGCCCCCGGCTTCTGGGGACAGGTGATAATAAGCAAGGAAGCACAACTGCGCGCGCTCTCCAGAGGCGTGGCCCTGCTCTCAATGAACGTGGACAAAAAAGTCGCGGAACTCAGTGAATTGACTTCATGCGCAGGCCCCAGATTTCACGAACTCTATTTTCTCCTGCTTGTAAACAGGCGCAGCCCTTATGATCTTGAAATGATATACAGCGAAATAGATAAACTCAACAACAATTTCGCCGCAAAAATATCCGAGGTGGAAAAAGTCAACAACTATCTCAACTCCATCCAGGGCGTTCTAACCGAAATAGACGCTACTCTTGACAAGTTAAATGTCGAGGCACCCAATGAAAAAGAAAAAAACGCCGTCAGAAACATAAGAAACATAATGACCAAACTGAAGGCCCAGATAACACCAAACGCCTTAATGGCGGCGGAAGCCCTGAAAAAAGCGGAAGAACTGAAGAAAAACCTTGACGCCAACATGAAAAAAATAGATCAGGACATTCCATCACATCTGAAAAACATCATGCTGAAGCCGGAACTTAATATTTTTTCACGGGAAATCTGGATGTTCCTCCCTTTCGGCTGGGAACAATGGCGGATGCAACTGCCCAATATTTTCTTTCAAAAACTCCCCGATAATAAAGATAAATATATTGCAATCTCCTTTATTTTCCTCTTTTTCGGTTTTCCTCTTTTTCTGCTCGGCATTATTTTCTACAGAAAAAAGTTTCCGGGCATGAAGAAAAAATATCCGGTAGCGCACGTTCTCCTCAGAAGAGGATGGCTGATACTCGTAATAGCCATTTCCTTTCTGGCAAACGGAACAGTGCTGAAATTTCCCGAGACAATCGCGTTCTACAGGCTTGGAGTAATACTTGTAAGCTGGTCGGCAATAGATTTCGTCTGGTGCCTGAAAAGAATATTCATCCAGAAAGAACACCCCACTCCTCTTATACCACTCTTCTGGCTTTATGTTACAGGCATCAGCTATCAGTTCCTCAACATTCCATATTCAATGCTTTTCATTCTATGGCCGCTTACAGTAGCTCTCATAATGTTCTTCATGAACCGCAAGAAAAAAGACAAGCTGCCGTCCTCCGAAAAATGGATAGTACGGATATCCCTGTGGGCCGGACTTATTATGCTTTTCATGTCTTTCGGCGGCTATGTTTACCTGTCCATGTTCATATCCCTCACATGGTTCATGGTCTGCCTGGGAGTGCAGTTCGGAAGTACCATAAATTTCATAATAAGGCATTATTACGGCAAGGCCAACAACAAACAGCATGAACTCAGGCGCATACTTATAATAGGCTTGGGGATACCTCTTATATGGTTCTCCATAATCGTGTTTGTTATGATATGGATTGTCACCCAGTTTGGTGAAATAACTCTTTTCAGAAGCCTCCTCGGAACGAAGCTTCACTGGAAGAACCTCTCGATAAGCATACTGGATGTCGCCATGATAGTGTTTCTGTTTTTCGTTTTTAAATCCCTGTCCGGCGTAATCAGCACATCACTGACGCACCTTGCATCCAAAAAGAAAAATGAGAGAGGCCTGTTTCCCCTGCTGAAAGTATTAACGTTTTATTCGCTCTGGGGGGTCTGGATACTGCTGACGCTTTTCATTCTGAAGGTTAATTTCACGAGTTTGGCGGTAATACTCGGCGGTATGAGTGTGGGGATAGGATTCGGCTTACAGAATATAGTGAACAACATCACAAGCGGACTCATAATAATGTTCGGCAAATCCCTTCATGAGGGCGACATCATTCAGATAAATGAGACGTGGGCCACCGTCTTGAGAATAAACATGAGAACAACTCTGGTAGAAACATTCGACCATGCGATAATAGAGATGCCCAATTCGGAAATTATAACAAATAGATTCACGAACTGGACTATGAACGACAATAATATCCGCAGAGACATCCCTGTCGGCGTAGCCTATGGTTCAGACATACGCAAAGTCGAAAAGGTACTCCTTGATGTAGCCGCGTCACATCCTGCAGTACTTAAAGAACCGATGCCCAGCGTACTTCTTCTTAATTTCGGCTCCAGCTCCATTGATTTCGCTCTCAGGGTCTGGCTAAACGACATCAGCAGGGCAATGACAATCCAGTCTGACATAAGAAAAATAATATGCGATGAATTTACCGCAAATAATATTGAAATATCATTCCCGCAACTTGATATTCATCTCAAGGACGCAAAAACAATTCCCGTAAATATAGCAGAAAAAACAAATATATAATAAAAAGGAAAGAGAAAATGAATCAAGGAACAGCTTCCATCCCGAAACTTCTTCTATCAGTTACATTCACGCTCCTCCTCGGAGCCTGTATTTCCAAAACGCCTCCACCGCCCAGCGTTGAACTTCCGCCCTCAGAACAAAACGCCATAGGAGCGGATAACGACTCCTACGGTCTCTATAACATCAATACCGCAAAGAAAATTTCAGGGGAAATTCTTGAAGTGAAACAGGTGGACATGGGCCTTAACGGAAAACGCCTCGACATAGTCCTTCAATGTTCTGACGGCAAAATCCTCGTTTATCTCGGCCCCGTCGGATATCTGAAAAAATCCGGCATAGAACTGAAGAAAGGCGACGTTGTAACAGCCAAAGGTTCCGAAACGGTTTTCAACAACTCCATACGGCTTATCGCCTCGGAACTGATTAAGGGCACACAGAAATACCAGTTGCGTGACAAACGCGGGATGCCTCTCTGGCCGGAAAGCGGTAAAAAGCTTCTGGATCAGCAGCAGCTCAAGATCGCCGAATAAGTTTTCTCAGTGATTTTCCTCGTAAGGCTCGATATGAATAATCACATCGTTTATATCGGGCCCTTCCGCAAGCAATTTGCGCCGGGCTTTTCTGGCTATTTCATGGCCTTCCCGGACGCTGAGATTCTCATCCACCATTATATGCAAATCCATGTATATGCCGCCCCCCATGCGCCGTGTCCTTATGGCATGCACTGATTTTATCCCGTCCATG
The DNA here is from genome assembly GCA_001803225.1 of Lentisphaerae bacterium GWF2_44_16. Lineage (GTDB taxonomy): Bacteria > Verrucomicrobiota > Lentisphaeria > Victivallales > GWF2-45-14 > GWF2-44-16. Next base: position 15,358 of record MHBF01000056.1, read on the forward strand.
CTGGAAATGAGCTCTTTTATCTTCTCGCAGACATCTTTTGAAGCGGACGCGTCGGATAATTCAAAAAGAGTCGGCTTCAGTATTTCCCATGCGGAATAAACGATGAAGACGGAAACAACAAGGGCGCCAAGATGATCAACATAAGCAAGGTCAGGATAAATAACCGCTACAACAATGGCAATTGCCACGGGTATGGAACTCAAAGCATCCGTTCTGTGATGCCAGGCGTTCGCGACTACGGCTGAAGACTTTATTCTCTTGCCTATCTTTTTTGTCCAATGATATAAAATTTCTTTGCTCACAATTGAAATAACAGCCACAATAAAAGCAATCCAGCCAGGATGCGCGTCATGCGAGTCCCTTATGGTTGAAAGGGCCTCATAACCTATACCGACACCGACGCCAGCAAGCGCCAGGCCGATCATACTCGTAACCATGGTCTCTATACGTTTATGCCCATAAGGATGTGCCTCATCCGGAGGCACTGCCCAGTATTTCACTCCAAGAAGCACGGCGAAATCAGTCGCCAGATCCGAAAGGCTGTGAAAAGCGTCGGCCACTAAAGCCTGACTATGTCCAATCAAACCGAAAATCAATTTCAATATTGAAAGCACGACATTGATTATCAGCCCTATCCAGGTAACTCTCCCGACATTTGCCTTGAGAAATTGCATCTGCTCAAAGCTTGCAGTATTTTCCATGCTCATATTTACACACCTTTTTGTTTTGTTCTTTTTCTGCCGAATTCCGAATCTATCTTAAGAAAGGGCAATACGATAAAACCCGGAACAGTCGAAACAAGCACCCACACAAAGAAAAGCGGATACCCCATGTATGACTGTATATAACCCGAAATCATACCGGGAAGCATCATGCCCAAGGCCATAAGGCCCGTCATTATGGCAAAATGCGATGTTTTATATTCCCCTTCCGCAAAATAAACCATAAACAACATATATGCTGTAAAACCAAATCCATAACCGAACTGTTCAAAAGCCACGCATAAATTTATAATCATAAAATTATCCGGCAGCGCCCAGGCCATATAAACATAAACTATGTCAGGGACATTTATCGCCAATGCCATGGGCCAGAGCCACTTTTTCAAGCCGTCCTTCGCCGCGAAAAAACCTCCGCATATTCCGCCGAGCGTAAGCATTATCATCCCAACAGTGCCGTAAACCAAGCCTATCTGTCCGGTACTCAACGCCAGACCGCCCTTCCCTTGCGCATCCATCAAAAAAGGCGCGGCAAGCTTTACCAGCTGCGCCTCTCCCATTCGGAAAAACAGCAGAAACGCAAGCGCCGGACCTATCCCTTTTTTCGTAAAAAAACTCAAGAATATTTTAAAAAAATCTTTCAAGAACGCAAATGCCCCTGAATGCGGGACGTGTTTCGGGACATCAGAGGACGGACGCGGCAGGATAAAAAAGTGGTAAATGGCTATCAGAAAAAACAGCGCGGCAAGAGTAAAGAAGCTTACACACCAGGAAAAAGCCATGCTTCCGCCATGCGTCTGTATATAGCCGGCCAGCATTACCAGCAAACCCTGCCCCGAAAGTACAGCCAATCTGTAAAACGTGCTCCGTATCCCTACAAACCATGCCTGGCCGTGTTCATCAAGGGACAGCATGTAAAAACCGTCCGCCGCGATGTCATGAGTCGCGGAATTGAAAGCCATCAGCCAGAAGACGCATATCGTAGCGATAAAATAAGAAGGCAGAGGCATACAGAGAGCGACACAGGCAAAGCCGGCCCCCATCAGCACTTGAGTCAGGATTATCCAGAGGCGCTTTGTCCTGAAAATATCCACGAGCGGGCCCCATAAAGGCTTGATTACCCACGGGAGATAAAGCCAACCAGTATAAAAGGCTATTTTCTCATTGGAAACGCCCATATTTTTGTACATGATGACGGAAACGGCGGAAATTATTACCAGAGGGATTCCCTCGGCAAAATAAAGAGAAGGCACCCATGACCAAGCGGCCCTTATCCTGTGATTGAGCTCTGAAGGAATCCCGTTATTTGACATAATAAAGGCTTCAGTTCTTTTCCTGATAGACCGTAGTCCCAAACGTAATATCAAGGACACAGTCAGTGGAAGCCTTCAGGTCAACCCCTTTGATAATCTTGAAGGCTGTAAATCCCTCCGCTTTTATGACGATGACATAATTACCGGCGGGAAGCCAATAGGATTCATATACCGTCATGCGTCCATCAAATGCCTGAGCATAAAAAAGTTTTTCAGAGCCTTTTTTAAAAAACTGTATCTCATATTTCTCCGGAGCGTTTTTAACCGTCCCCACGAGACGGCATTTCCCGTCCCATGCCGAATCGCTTCTCTTGAGATAGCGAGGATCTGAGACTTTATCTACTTCCCTGAAGGTACCCAAGTTTCCTCCGTGTACAAACGCCGCCCCGCAGAGAAACAGAATAAAAAAAGCAAATGAAAATCTGTTCATCATCCTACTCCTTATATAATTAATATCTTCTTAATTATAGACAGGAATTCCGTCATGTCAACCGGAACGGCGTTTTCAACAGCGATTAAACCAGACTTTTATAATGCTCGCTGATTTCCAGAATGCCTCCATTGCATGAATAGAAATCATCATCCAGCATGAAAAGTCCGTCCTTTGTATTCATCCAGTTTTTACCGCAGCAGGGATGGTAAGACTTCATCGCGTCCCAATTTTTGTAGTTCTGATGCCCGTTGGATTCCAGGAGCCCAACTTTCATTCCCGGCATCAGGGCAAGACGCGCGGCGACATTTTTATTCCAGTCAACCAGTATGGGGTTTACCGTAAGGTCCGCGCAGAAGCATGGTATATTTCTCTCATAAGCAAGAGCGGCTATTTTCAGGCTCATGCTCATGGTTTTGGCTATGGGTTTCAACGCTATCGCCTTGTATCCGAGTTCTATTCTTTCAAGAGCGTCTTTGTCGGAGTGCGCGCTTTCATCGGCGGCAAGGCGCACGGGAATATCCGAAACATCAACTTTATATTCTTCAGGAAACGGTTCTTCAAGGATCATGATGCGTTCCAGCGCACCTATTTTTTCGGCATGCAGGAGAAGCTTCATGAGGCGTTCCTTACTGTCATAACGTCCGTTGGCGTCAAGGTAATAAGGTATCAGTCCGTTATCGGTATGAGGGGTCCTTCTTTCTTTAACGGCTTCATGTATATCGGAAAGCCGTTTTATATCCCATTCGAGCATTTTGTCCTGACTTCCATCTTTGTCGGGATCGGAGCCGATTTTTATTTTCAGGAAAAAGCATCCCTCATCTATAGTCTGCACTATTTTTTCAAGGGGCACGCCATAACTCATCAGAGGAATTCCGGCAAGCTGTTTCTGACGGCATGAAAGGGCTTTCCTGAATTTCTTCGGCACCATTTCATCAAAGTTTTTTATGCCTTTTTCATGACAGTAAAGTTGCCATGCGGCGTTGTCAACGGCAACCAGCGAATTAAGGGCGAAAGTCAGGCGCAAGTCTTTTTTGCCGCTTATTTTCTGTGCGTATTTATAAGTTATCGGAAGGAGCTTTTTGAGCAAATCAACGGGAGTATCCCATTCAATATTCATCGCTTCACGGGCGGCATAAGAAGTAATCATGAACATCAGACTGTTTCCGCTCGCTTCCGGAACACTGGTAAAGACAGACGCGTCCGACCAAAGCACGCTCTGCGTAGCTAGTCCTATTCCTTCAGCACCCGAATCACTCTTAAAGGAAACAACACTCTGCCATGCCTCTGTAAGATAACCGCCCTTAAAACCAAATGGGGAAATAAATTGTTCCCTCTCAAAATTACAATTTGCCTTGCTTATTCTCATTATAAATTCTCCTTATCTGTTATTTTTATTTGCCGTTATTGAACGTTCCATATAATCATCCATAAGTTCCAGTCCGAATTCTCTCACGACATCCATGGCTGACCTTTTATCAGTCATGCTGTATATGAGGGCCGGGCCGATGTTCGGAGGTATATCTACAATAACATCTCCCTTGTATTTTCTGCGGATCTCAGGAAACTTCTCCCGGTTATAATCCAGATGCACCATCACCCTGTCAAGGTTTATCCGGGCAGAGGCGATGCTTGTATAACAATCGGTAAGAGCAAGCGCTCTCCCGAAAGGATCGAGTATGCCGCCGCCGGTAAAAGGCAGCGCCGAAACAAAAAACGACCGGCACTGGTAAGCCCATTGCGCCTGCATCAGACCTCCGTGATACATGCTGGCAAAAGCCATTATATCAGGCTTGAGTTTCATATACTGCTTTCTTATGTCCTCGAAATTCAGGTCAAAACAGATTATGCCGCCAATGCGCCCTATGGCAGTGTCCACAGTCACGGCTTTTCCACCCGAATTCAAACCCATTTCGATTTCACCGGCAGTCAGATTGTTTTTATGATATGCGCCAAGGGCCTTCCCTTCAGCGTCAATGAAAGCAATAGAGTTATGGGCTTTTCCATTTTCGGCAATCTTTATGGAACCAGCCACATGACATTTTTCAGAGGCGGCAAATTCCATGTACATTTTTAGAAAAGGACCGGGATTTTTTAATTCCTCAGCCTCATCAACGGTCTGCCCGAATGCCTCCACGCCCTCTGAAAAAACCACCAGGTCAAAACCGTATCCTTTCATGGATTCCAAAACAGCTTTTGTTTCCCTGAGCAGAATATCTTTCGCATCTTTTTTCCCTCTTTCCGCGCATGTGGAAAAAAGAACAGTCGCGACATTTACAAAGCGGGACATAGTAATAATCCTCCGTTTAATGAGTTTAATTTTCTCCCGGGGAACACTATTGCAAGTATTTTTCAGGAAAAAGCATCGAAAATAAGGCTGGATATATACAGTTTCAGCATAAAATCTTGACTATTTCCGGCATTGATTATAGATTTACATAAAATCAGAACAAGGATTTAAATATCATGAACACAGCGCTCCTCGATCTTCTGGACGGATATCCCGACACAACGATTGTCTTCGGGGAAAACTGTATGGAACAGCTCGCGTCACTTCTGGATGAACTGAAAGCAAAAAAAATAGTCGCGTTCACCGGAAATAAGTCCGTAGAAAAAAATGGAGCATGGCGCGATCTGCTCAACGCGACAGGACATTCAGACACAAGCGCGACAAGGTTTTCAGAAATCGAAGCGGAACCCTGTATCGAAACTGTTGAAAAGATGATAACGTTTCTGGAAACGGAAAAACCCGATGAAGTCATTGCCCTTGGAGGCGGGAGCGTAATGGACGCGGCAAAAGCGGCGTACCTGGTATATCAGGCGGGCGGCAAACTGAACGATTATTTCGGAGTCGCTCAGTACTCACAGAAGCACCCCGGCAAAAATATAAAGAAAGTAATCTGTTTCCCCACCACTTCCGGGACCGGCTCTGAAGCAACGCCATATTCCAATATCGTTGACAACGCCCTCGGAGTCAAAAAACTCATCGTTGACGAATGCATAATCCCGGCATATTCCTTCATCAACCCGGCATATGCCGCCAGCATGGACAGGAAAACCACCCTCGCCACAGCCTGTGACGCTCTCGCGCATTCTATCGAAGGTTTCCTGAATACGGCAAAAGACCAGGCGCATCCGCTCGCCAATACATGGGCATTGGAAAGCATAAAAATGATTGTGGAAAACCTGCCGCGCATACTTGAAAATCCCAATGACATGAAAGCCCGCGAAGCACTCGCCGCCGCCGCATGCATGGGCGGCATGGTCATCCGTTACAAACCGACAGGGCTCCCGCATCTCTGCAGTTTCTCGTGGTTTGGGCGCATACCGCACGGCCTTGCCGTCGCCATTCTCGTGCCATACGCATGGAAATACTATCTCGCTGAAAATTCCGTCCGTGAGCGCACATTCTCTCTGCACGGCGTCTTCGCCCCCTCCCCCAAAAACGCGGAGGATATAATAAAAGCATACTGTAAATTCCTTACATCTGTTTCTGTCCCAATATCTCTGAAACAGATAAAGACATTAAACAAGGAGCTCCTTGATAAAACAGCAAAAACAGCAACAGCATGCGAAAACCGAATGAAACTGACAACAGCGCCACGTCCTGTTCCAGTCGAAAAAAGCTATGAGGTGCTTTCAGCTATTCTCAATGACGCATGGGACGGAAATTGCTGACTTGCTTGAAAACGTCAGCCGAACGATGTATTTTATACACAGTAAAAGAACTAATACAAGGCCATCTACATGAAAATAAAAACGCAGATAACTCTTTCTTTTATTACTATAATACTTCTCATTACACTGAGTCTGATGTATTTCTGTAGCCATACCCTTGATGTTTTTTCTCTGGAAAGTACTGAATGCACAAAAACCGCCATATCAAACATAGTCTTTAAAAATTCTGAGACCACAAGAAAAATGCTCTCCGATTACGCGAAACGAATAATTTCGATTGAAGCTAAAAATATCGCTCAGGAGCTTTCTTTCACCTTCAAAGAATTTGAAAAGCCTTACGATATAGCTGAAATAGCAAAAAATCAGAAACTCATGAAAACACTTACAAGCAAGGATACTTACTCCCTGAACGAAAGTTCCGGATGTTTTTTCATAATGGACTCGAATGCCCGGATAGTAATCCCTGCCATTCCATCCCCCGAATGTGAATATGTGGGAAACCTCAAAAAACAATATCCCAGTGTATGGTCTTCAGTAAAATCATCCCTGAACAGATATGAAAATTACAGGGAGTTCCATTTCAAGGAGCCTGATGAGGAAATCTCCAAGGCCTATATGGTAATGACCAAAATCCCCGATACTCCTCTCCTTTTATGCGCCATGGCTGATATCAGCGGGATCGTGCAGGCTATGCAGAAAAAGATTGAAACAGCCGGAAATGAAATCGAAACCAGTTCAAAAGAAAATATGAGAACAATACTCCGTCAGGCACAGACACATTATAAAAATATCTCTCTCATGGTTACTGTAGTAGTGCTCTGTTGCGGACTTCTCTACGGAATATGGTTCGGAAATTATATTTCAAAACCGATAGAAGAACTTCAGAAGGCCATAAAAGGACTTAATGAAGGAAAACTTCCCGATAAACTCAAGGAAGCAGGAGCGTCCGAAACAAAGCTCATAACGAAATCCTTCAACGATATGACAAGCGTTCTGAGAAAAGAAGACGTTCATGCCGCCATACAAAGGGCCCGTCAGAGAAAAATGGATTTATGAAGAAATGCATAAGAAATTCATAATTTCGATTCTTATAATTTTTTTCCTGATTGTAATGCTCATGTATGTAGTTCCCCTGGCATTGAAACTCTTCTCCGGCCTGAGCGAGATTAAAAAGTCAGAAAATTACAGCCCGAAAGCTCATAAAATAGAAGACTGATATATCATCATTATCTCCGTTTTAAATTTGAATATTCTGTTTTTTCCATTATCTTTAAAACCACTGCATTCAATGATAAAAATCAAGGGGATATGTCAATATGAAAATACCGGGATTTGTAGACCTTCAGGTAAACGGACTTCTTGAGATTGATTTCTCTGCCGCCGACCTGACGGAGGAAAAGTTTATTTTTGCGTGTGAAAAACTGCTGGCAATGGGAACAGCCGCTTTTCTTCCCACTGTTATAACCAGTTCTCCCGAAGTTTACGAAAAGAACATACCTCTCATAGTTAAAACAATGAGACGCCCGGAGTTCATGGGCAGAATACTGGGCATACACTTGGAGGGCCCGTTCATTTCCTCCGAACCGGGGGCTGTGGGCGCCCATAATCCCCAGTATGTAAAAAAACCGGACGTTGAGTTTCTGAGGCAGCTCGTAAAACTTGCGGAAGGAAATATAAAACTTCTGACAATCGCCGCCGAATCGGAAGGCGCAGAAGAATTAACTCAGGCCGCGGTAAAAAAGGGAATAACGGTTTCACTGGGACACCAGATGGCACAGGGCAAGGAACTTTCCGCCCTCGCCGCGGCAGGAGCGAAAACACTCACACACCTCGGAAACGGCATGCCTAACATGGTACACCGCCATAACAATACAATCTGGTCAGCGCTCGCCGAAGACAGGCTCAGCGCCATGATAATAACAGACGGCCATCACCTGCCCCCTGCCCTGATAAAAACCATAATAAAGGTGAAAGGCGTCCATAACGTGATCATCACCAGCGACGCCTCCGCACTCGCGGGATGCCCGCCAGGACGCTATAACTCCATGGGAAACTCTGTAGTCATCGAAGAATCCGGCCTCCTTCACAACCCTGAAAAAGGATGCATGGTCGGTTCTTCCGCCACGATATTCAAATGCGCAAACTATGTGGCATCCCTGAACATAGTGAAACCTGAGGATATCGCCCAGATGGCTTTCTATAATCCGTTGCGTCTTATATCCATTCCGGTCGACTTCGTAAAATCAAAAGGCAATGTAGAATACGATGCTCAGGCTTCACAATTCAAAATATGCTGAAATGAGTTCAATGAATGCGGATGAATAATAAAATATTCCTGATTATTTCTTTTCTGATTTGCGTTGCGCTGCACGCTGATGACGCGAAGTCCCTCGATAAGGTGACCTTGATGACGCACTGGCTGCCTCAGGCTCAATTCGCCGGTTATTATGCGGCTAAAGATTTCGGGATATATAAGAAATACGGTCTGGATGTAACCATAAAAAACGCGGACCCCTTCAACTCCGCTTCGGAGCTGATAAAACAAGGAAAAGCCGACTTTATAACGCTTTTTCTTTCCAGTGCCATAAAGCTCAGGGCAAATGGGCTGAAGCTCATAAACATCGCTCAGACATCCCAGGGTTCAGCGCTCCTCTTTGTCGCAAAAAAATCAAGCGGAATACAGAAGCCCGAAGATATCAACGGCAGAAAAATAGGCCTCTGGATGTCCGATTTCCAGGAAATACCGCAAGCCTTTCTGAAACAATACAAAATCAATGCAAAAATAGTCCCCATCGCCTCCGGTATCAATCTGTTTCTATGGAACGGTATCGATCTGGTAACGGTGATGCATTATAATGAATTCAATACGATAATAAATTCAGGCATTGACAATGACGAGCTTACAACCTTTTATTTTTCGGACCACAATCTGGACATACCTGAAGACGGTATATACTGCATGGAAGCTTTTTACAGAAAAAATCCCGACATCTGCCGCCGCTTTGTTCTGGCGTCAATGGAAGGCTGGCGTTATGCTTTGGAACATGAAAATGATGTTCTTTCCAAGCTCTCAGGGAGAATGAAGGAACTTCATCTGGCCTATAACAAATTCCATCAGCAATGGATGCTGAAAAAAGTCGGCACTGACATTTTCAGGAAAGGAAAAAGCCCGGGAGCTCTTTCTGAGGCACAGTATCTCAAGTGCTCCGAAGTTCTCCTGAAAGACGGTATTATTAAAAAAGTTCCGGGATACACGGAGTTTCACATAAATCCAGGCGGTGAAAAAAATGCTGACAAATAAAAGTCTGGCTTTTAAACTGAGCCTTTATATTCTGACGTGCACGATACTCATTTTTATCGTGGTCTTCACCCATAACTGGCTGGTTTCACGGAGACTTCTCCTGAAAAGCCTTGAGGATAACGCCCAAAACCTGGCAATTTCAACAGCAAACAAACTGGACCAGTTTTTTATATCCGCGTCCGCCGCACCCTCAAACATCGCACTTTATCTTGAAATATCATCTCCAACTGAAAAAGAAATACTCGAATACCAGTCCCTGATACTGAAAAACAGCCCCGAAATATATGGCATATGCATCGCGTTCGAACCATACCGCTTCCATAAAAAATCTCTTCTTTTCGCTCCCTACTTTTACAGAAAAACGCCTGCCGAAATAGTTTATATGGACATATCAAACGACGCATCCCATTACTTTTATGCGGACTGGTATCAGATACCTAAAGAAATAAACAAACCACTGTGGTCCGAACCTTATTTTGACGATGGCGCCGGAAATGTATTGATGTCAACATACTCGGTACCGTTCTACAAAAATACCGGAAAGGAAAAAAAATTCACGGGCATTGTTACCGCGGACATATCATTATCATGGCTTCAGAAACAGGTGGCCTCTCTGAAATTCTTCAAAAGCGGTTATGGTTTCCTGATTTCAAAATACGGCTCAATCCTGACATTCCCCGATCCCGGGAAAATAATGAATGACACTATTTTCAGCATGGCCGAAGAGGAAAAAAATCCCGAACTCAGAAAAATAGGCCGTGAAATGACAAAAGGAAAGAGCGGCTTCGTTCCTTTCCACAGCACCCTGCTGCAAAGAAAATGCTGGATGTATTACACGCCGCTCAAAACGACCGACTGGGCGCTTGCCGTCGTATTCCCCGAAGACGAGCTCTTCGCCGAACTGAGCAGACTGCACTGGAACATAATTTTTCTTTCTTCCTGCGGAATACTCATACTCTTTCTCATGATTATCGCCATATCCCATAAAATTACAAGCCCCCTCAGAAAACTCGCGCTGCTTACTAAAGATATAGGCTCCGGGCATTTTGACATACAACAACTGCCGGAACTGGACAGAAACGACGAAATAGGCGGCCTCAGCAGAGCATTTGCCTCAATGCAGAAATCACTATCCCAATACATAAAGAATCTTCAGGAAACAACCGCTGCCAAAGAAAGAATAGAAAGCGAACTCTCAATCGCCAGAGACATACAGCGAAGCATCATCCCAAAACTCTTTCCCGCGTTTCCTGAATGCGCCGAATTTGATGTTTACGCAATACTGGAATCAGCAAAAGCCGTAGGCGGAGACCTCTACGACTTTTTCTTTATAGATGACGACCATCTCTTCTTTTCAGTCGGCGATGTATCAGGCAAGGGCGTCCCCGCGTCCCTCTTCATGGCAGTAACCCAGACTCTCTTCAGAGCGACAGCTAAAAAACATACGAGCGCAGGGGAAATGGTAAGCAATATAAACAAAGACCTCTGCAGAGATAATGAAATGTCCATGTTTGTAACATACTTCCTCTGCATACTCAACATCAGGACCGGAGAACTTGAATTCTGCAACGCCGGGCATAACCCGCCGTATATCATAAACCACAAGAGCGGAGAACTGAAACAGCTCAGGAAAATACACGGCCTGCCTCTAGGCACATTCGAAAGACCTTACACCTCGGAAAAAATCACAATTTCGGCGGGAGATACTATCATCCTCTACTCGGACGGCGTCACAGAAGCCTTCAACGCGGCAGATGAACAATTCAGCGACCCCAGGCTCGAAAGCCTTATAAGGGAAAATAAAAACCTCTCAGCACGTCAGCTTGCGGAATTAATACTCAGCGAAGTGAAGAAATTCGCCAACGGCTGCGAACAGTCGGATGACATAACCATCGAAGTCCTGACCTATCACGGACTTAAAAAGTAGAAACAGCTTTATTTGCCATATATAATATATGAGCTATATTTCTCCTGACCAAAACAGAGAAGGAGTACGGATATGAAGATTTACAGCAAAACCGTTGTTCTTTTCGCGATCCTCGGCGCACTCCCGTTTATCCACGGATGCGCGTCCACCATGCCGAATAACAAAAACTTCAAGCTCTACGCGAAGACTGTAAAGGAAATGCAGAACGCCACCTCCCTCGCAATGGAAAAAAATTATAACTGGGACAGAAAAATATTCATCGCCGATGCTCTTAAAGATGGAAAAAAGCTTGATGAACTGGCCCTCGGCAAATCAGGCCCATCACCTCTAAATTATGCGGCGGACGCGCCGCTATATATAAAAATCAAGGAAGATATCCTCATATTCAATGAAATAAGCTACGCTATGATAAAATATGCAAACGCGCTCAAAACACTTTCCGCGCCTGATGGTTTTTCTGAAAAGGAATACCGGCTCATCGCAGAAAACGCCGATACAATGCGCAACTCCGTAATGAACGGATTGCAGAAAAAATACGGTCCCTCAAATATTTCCATATTCTCCCTGAGTTCGCATGAAATTATGTCAAAAATAAAAGACGATGAAAGAAAAAAAGCCCTTGAAATGATACTCTTGCAAACTCAGCCGGAAGTCGATTACTTCTGTAAAACAAGCCTCAATATCATAGAGGAAATTGAGAAGAATATGTCAGTCCCGTATGAAACCCGCCTGACAAGGCTCAAATCTGAATTTGATGCAATATCCAAACTCCCAGCCCCCGCCGCAAACGATAAAAATGCTTATGTGGAAACGGAAACCAGAAAAAAACGCAAGGAAATAATATTAAGGGAAATAACTCTCATGAATGAAAATTTTCTCTATGCGTCATCCATTCTTCAGGAAGCCAAATATGCCTTTTCTCCAAACGGCATCCCCAAAACACATTCCGTGCTTCTGGAAGCGTTAAAAGACCCTTCAGCCGACACAACTCCTCTTGAAAATCTCTTCGCCTCAGCCAGCCGTCTTAAAATGAAAATATACATTGAAGCGAAAACAAACAAAAACAACATTTTCGACTGATACCGCGTTTATTATGAAAAGGACGCGGGCCCCAAAGGCGCGAGTCCTACGGTTATGTAATTGTTTATCATAGGGTCGCCTTCCTTTCTGGCGAAAGCCCACATTTGGCGGCATAACTCTTTCTTTATTTCCTCGTATTCAGGAAAATCCGCAAGGTTTCTCATTTCATGTGGATCTCGTTCCAAATCATAAAGCTCATCCCTGTCGAAGCCATTGAAAGTATATCTGAATTTTTCTGTTATTACAGAACGTTGTGAATAATAAAGTTCAACGCCGTTAAACTGAGTAAACACAGCGTCTCTCCAATTTTCCGCTCCTTCGCTTTTGAGGAAGGGAACTATGCTTGAGCCGCTGAAATGCCTGTCTATTTTACAATTCGCAAGTTCCAGAAATGTAGGGGCAAAGTCACAGAGTAAAACAAGTTTATTCACTCTGTGCCCCGGATTTTCTATACCGGACGGCCATCTTATAACGGCAGGGACATTGTAAGCGCCTTTGAAAGCCGGCACGCCTTTCGCGAAAAGCCCATGTTCGCCGCAATAATCCCCATGATCGGAGATGTAAAGCACAAGAGTATTTTCAGCCTGTCCGCTTCTTTCAAGAGCATTCAGAATTTTTCCGAAACAGTCATCAAGATAACTGCAATATGCCATGAAATGCCTTATGGCCTGCCGTTGCTCATATTCGGAAAACTGATCAAATATCTGATTTCTCATTCTCTTGTAAATATAAGGTTTATCGGAAAGATCGTCTTTAAAACTTTCGGGCAATTTTATATCTTCGACATTGTACATATTAAGATATTTCTGAGGCACCATGTATGGGTCATGAGGCCCGGTAAAACCGGCATAAAGACACCATGGCCCAGCTTTCTCATTCATCCCCGAAAGTATATTCACCGCATCATTCACCACTTTTTCATCGTGATCATTTTCCGTTCGCTCCTGACACCCGTAACGAACTACGTTCCCATAACCGGGCCTTATGATTTCACCTTCTTTTCTCGGGGCTTCCTGACTTTCATTTTTTTTAATTTCCTCATATCTTTCCCAGCTGCATCCGTGTTTCTGTCCTTTCATGCAGGATACAAAAAACTCCTTCCATCCTCTATCCACAGGAGTCTCATCGGCATCCACATGCCATTTTCCGGTAAAAAACATTTTATACCCACTGCTTGCGAGATCCTCACTCCAGAGTTTTACGCCTTTGGTCAGATTTTTATTTATAGCCATTGAATTGAGCACGTTATTCCATATACCGTGTCCCGATGGATAAAGTCCGCTAAAAAAAGAAGCTCTCGCCGGACAGCAGTGAGCGGTAGGACAATACGCGTTAGTAAAAATAATGCCGTCAGAAGAAAACTTATCAAGGTTCGGCGTAATGGTCGGATTTTCAGGCAACACCGTATCTGCCCGCTGATGGTCTGTCATCACTATAAGTATATTGGTCTTTTTCATAGTTGCTCCATATATTTGTAATTTATGGTAAAGGGTATTTATTAATTATACTCGTTAACAGGATTTAGCAAATAGCATAAATGGTAATAATATTGTTACGGATGGTATTTAATGGAAAAGAAATTATTCATTGAACTGAAAAAAATAAAACCCTGCAGAGTTTTTCGTGAAATAGAAAGCTCCGGAATTTTCAGCGGCAGTTTTATTTCAGGAAAAAGCCTTCGCCGTAAGGCTGAAAAGATTCTCTTTGAAGATTTTGTGATACTCTACCTTCTGAAAGGGGAAGGACGTTATATTGATTTTCTAGGCAGAGAACATAAACTCTTTCCCGGTACTCTGGCATTAAGAGTTCCCAACGCGCCGCACTCAATATACCGTTATCAGAAAAGTGAATGGCTTGAATTCGCAATGCGTCTGCCGGAAGCATTGTATGAACTTCTGCTGAAGTTTCGCTTCATTGACAAAACGCTGACTTTTTCAGAACCGGGATTGAATATATGCATAATGAGGAAGCTTAATAATTTTATGGAATATCTGAACAACCATGAGGATACCGGTATCGCTCTGGCGAAAAGCCTCGAACTACTGCTTGTATTGTGTAAAGACAAAAAAAATAAAAAGCCCGAATGGAGTTCAGATATTGTTTCCGAAGAAACAAAAATAGAAAAAGCCTGCCTGATTCTGGAAAAAGACTTTTCCCAAAAAATCAACGCAACGCAAATTGCAGAACTGATCGAAATGGGTTATGAAAGCTTCAGAAAAAAATTCACTGAAATGAAAGGCACTTCGCCTATAAATTACAGAATAAACATGAAAATGGAAAACGCCCGTTTACTCCTCAGTGAACCGGAACTCCAGATCAAAGAAATAAGCAATATCCTAGGGTATGCGGATGTATCTGATTTCAGCAGACAGTTTAAAAAGTATACAGGGACCTCGCCTTTATGTTTCAGAAAGAACTGAGCACACCTTGCTGTAGGGGAACCGCGAGTTAGCCCCAATACTGTTCACTTAAGTATTAAGATGACCTGAAACTTTGATTTTTTCAAGGCGTGTTTCATCATGTTTCGTGTTCTGACAGGGAAACATGACATTTTCCGCTTAACGCCTCGGGGGTTTTCTACGTACTACTCTGACGGTGTGAAGAAAAGACAATCGGTCAGGGTCAATGTCAGCTTCAAGTGCAACTTCATGCATCAGAGAGTGAACAGTATTGGGGCTAAATCCTATTTTTGCCGTAGGCGTCGGCTGCGATCATTGCGGCCAAAACCGTTTCTTTTGTGACGGAAAACGGTTCGTGGTGTATAGATTCGATTTCGGCACACGCGCCTTCCGCGGCGTCCATGAGTTCTTTTCTGGAAACCTTTTTCAGGCCTATGCCGGAAAAGGTTGTCGGAAGGCCGACTTTCTCGCAAAAGCTGTAAACTTCATCCAATACTTTCTCTGGATGACCGGAAAGAAAAAGTCCCGCAAGGGTGCCGAACGCGACTTTTTCGCCATGATACATGCAGTGAGTACCTTTGATGCGTGTTAATCCGTTATGTATTGAATGGGCAGACGCAAGTCCCGCGCTCTCAAATCCGAGCCCGCTCAAAAGCGTATTAGCTTCGATTATTTTTTCCAATGCGGGAGTAACGATTTTAAGTTCACAGGCGTCCTTGGCGAGCTTTCCATATTCAAGCAGAGTATTATAACAGAGTTCCGAGAGCTTGAACGCGGTAATCAAACCATGTCCGCCGCATTCGTTTTGCGCGCAGCTCCTCTGGCATGATTGGGCTTCAAACCAAGTGGAAAGCGCATCCCCCATACCGCTGACCAGAAAGCGAACAGGTGCCATGCATATGACGCTTGAGTCAACCATAACCAGATTCGGATTGCGTCCATGATATTCAATCCGTTTGAAACAGCCACCCGGAGAATAGATAATTGAGATTGCGCTGCATGGCGCATCGGTCGAGGCGATAGTCGGAATAATCGCTACAGGGACTTTCAGAGCGGAGCCGACACATTTCGCGGCATCCAGACATTTGCCGCCGCCTATTCCGGTAACAAAATCACATTTTGAACTTTTAGCTTTCCCTATGAGTCTTTTTATTTCTTCATCACTGCATTCGCCGTTGAAATTTTCCACTTTCGCGTCAAGTTTGCCTTGCCATTCTCTGAGGACTTGTGGAATAATCATCTTTGCGGCTGTGCCTCCCGCAACTATGAAAGTTTTTCTGCCCATTTTCCGAGTTTCTTCCGGCAGCCTTGAGAGAATATTCTGCCCTTGAACATAACGGCCAGGAAAATTGGATGTGTACAACATAAGCGCATACCTTTCAATAAACAGTTTAATAAAATATAACACCCATCCTATCCTATCGCCAGCTGGATTATGGAAGCTATTAACATCCAATAACTATTTTGCACTTAGCAATTTTTGATCATTTATGCTTGGAGGCCTTAACACAAAATTGGCGATAGAGATGTTCCAGATCGCAAAACTTCAAATCAGAAACAGAGAGCTTTTGGAAAAGTTCTTCCTTTGTCGGGAAATACAGTACCTCTCCGCTCTCATATTGAAGCATTCCCCACTTGTTTTTGGGAACATCTTCTTTTTCTGAAATGTGAAAAGCGACGAAAGTTTCCAGCGGAGACAAAGAGTCGACCCGAGAAACAATACAATTCGAGTGGTTATTGGGATTCCGAATATCCGTACCGTCAAATTTTTCGATACGCCCATATTCAAATCCGTCTGCCATTATGACATGATAAGGATATTTCAACGGGAAACGATACCAGTCACAAAATCCGGGATAATTATCAAAATTGATACTCGGCGGACAAACAGGAGATACTTCGTCAACAAGAAGCACTACTTTGATAAATTCTTTTATTCCGCGGCATACCTTCTTCGCCTTCGTCCTGATCCCGCAGCCATAACTCATGCAGACAATGCAGAGAGCTGCCGTTACCGCAATATATTTCGTTCGTCTCATCTTACCCTCAATTTCAAAATATTGTTCCCAATCACCATCGAAACTCGGCAGTTTATGCAGAAGTCTTCATAGTAAAAACCATCACTAAGTTGTTCAGAGGTTCTCGCTTTTGAGCTTACAATTAGAAAAATTTTGAGTACATTTTCTGAATTCAGCATAAGGCCATTTATTTTTAATAATTTCCTTAATTGCCTCTTTACTCGCGTCAGGGCATTTGCAGCCAAATGTAATCCCCTCTATATCCAGCATATCTTCTGGAAAATCTATCAGTTTTCCAAGCAGACATGTTTGATCAGCCAATTCTTTTTTTGACGGATGATATACAATTCTGTATTCTTTTTCATATTCCCAAACTTCGAATTTGGTCTTTAGAGTTTTGATAACAGCCTCTTTTATTAACTTTTCCTCATCTTTATCATTTTCAGAGTTTAAAGCATGGTCCGCCGGGGAATAGACAGGAGATTTTTTAGCGTATTCGACGGCTTTCATTTCCAGCATAACTGAGTCATTTTGAGAAGATTTATCAACAATCGTATGGTGTTTAACAACCTGAAGCACTTTGTATTTAACACAAAAACCTTTATGAGCATTCGCATAATGTGACCACATTAGGATATCACGATCTTCATCTTCTGAATTAGAAAAACATGTAATAAAGAATTTATTAAAAACTGTTTTAAGTTCACGTTCCGCGTCTTCGTTGAATTCCGGAATTTTTTCCTTTGGCCAATGCATGGATTTTTTAAGATTTACTTTTTCCCAATCTTCAAGAGTAATAGGTTTATAAGTAGGCTGTGAATCAAATGGGTCATTGAATGTTGATGGATGGCTGAGCCACATTTTATTATTGATTAAATTTTCCAATGTATTTAGAGATGCTTTACGATATTGATATAAATATCTTCCAGATATGTCATTGGCTTTCATTTAATCCTCAGTGTTCATTTTATCATTGAGTAATATCGCAAGTAAGGACTATTTTTCAAGGTCGGAACTAATTTAAAGATATGCGTTGAATTTGCGGGTGAGTTCTTCTATTTCGAAGGCGAAGTATGCGTTAAAAATGTTTTACTGCAAAAGCTCTGCCGGAATGAGTTTTAAGATATTTTTCGAAGGCGTAAGCTTTTTCTTTGGAGTCGAAAGAGACAGCTGTTTGTATTTTCCAAGGACGATGCTTTGATGTATGAGGAACTTCACCGCTGTTATGCTTTAGTAGACGCTTCTGTAAATCCTGTGTGCAGCCTGTATAATGATGAGATTCTGTGGCAGTATCAACAAGAATGTAAACGTAATGAAAGTTGGGCATATAGAAACTCTTGAATGTTTTGAAAAAAATAACATCAAAAGTTAAAAAGGCAAACAGAACGAAATTCAAAAGAAATTCTGGTAAGCCTGGCTTCGTTTTCAACTACGCCGTGGCAGTCTTCCGCTTCGCGTACGCCGTGCTTGCCTTAAGGCTCGCCCGGGCGTAGTTCGCCAGAGGCGAACGAAGACAGATGTGTAAGCCCGGCTTCGTTTTCAACTACGCCGGGGCAGTCTTCCGCTTCGCGTACGCC
>MHBF01000056.1:33902-47789 GCA_001803225.1 Lentisphaerae bacterium GWF2_44_16
ACGCCGTGCTTGCCTTAGGGCTCGCCCGGGCGTAGTTCGCCACAGGCGAACGAAGACTGGTGGAGGCGGGGGGAGTCGAACCCCCGTCCTGGGCAAGTGTCATGAAGACGTCTACATGTTTGTTCCGTGTTCATTGCTTATCGTCCCTTGACTTAACTCACGGGCAAGTCTGTCTCAGGACTATTTTCCCTTATATCTCGCGCAAAGGCCGGGAACCGGAAAAGCCCTTTGTCGCCAGGACACTGCTTCGTCCTTATCTCTTAGTGTCCGTCAGAGTAAAGACGTAGCCGACGTTAAGCGGCTAATGCAAATTCTTCGTTTGCAGTTACTTGTTTTAACCGGTGATTAAAGAGGCCAACGGTCATCCTCTACATGCAGTCAACAATCTGCCGGTCCAGTCGAAACCAGATCGCCCCCGTCAAAGCATTTAAATAAAGCTTAACGGAAATTGTAAGTATTAACTGCTGATATTTTATTCCGGAATGAGACGTTTTGCAATGCCTTCAGTCTGAAAAAATGAAAAAACAGAGATATTAATTTGAATTCCGGTATTTCTTCGGGGAAAGTCCCGTCCTTTTTTTAAATTCGGAGGAAAAGTAAAGCTGATTCGAATATCCGAGTTGCTGTGATATTTCTTTTATCGGCAGTTGAGATATGGAAAGAAGATTTTTCGCCGTTTCGATTTTCTTATGTATGAAATAATCAAGAGGGCTTTTATCGAAAAACTTTTTGAAAAGCCTGTTAAGAGTAGCGGGGCTTGACAATGTTTTTCCGCAGATATCGCTTAGTGAAATGTTTCGACCCAGGCTGTTTTCAAAAAATTCGAGGGCTTTATTGAGTTTATCAGGATAATTTTCTGCCGAAATATCTCTGGAGAGTTCTACAAGGGCCCTGTAGGCCGTAGCGGACGCGTCCTGAAAAGAGCCAGTGTCTCTTGCCTTGCATTTATCATGCGCGGCATCGAAGAGTCCCGCGAGAAATTCCGGACGTGAAGGCTTTATCATATCAGCTTTATCCAAACCTGCCGTATTCAGTATTCCCTGGAGAAGAGGCCCTGATATAATCATGGTCTTTTTCATGCAGTACCCTTCCGGGCCTGTTGACATTTCGATATTCGCGCCGAGCTGTATCATGAAAAGCTCATCCGCCTTGACATTATAACTCTTCCCGTTCTGAACAAAATTCATGCTCCCCCTGCGCACAAACTCAAGCGAAAATACATTCGACTTGATTCTATAGCGATAACAACCTTTAATCCAATCATCGTCCCCGGCCGCGATCAGTTTCAGGGGAAGCCCTTCCTGTGAATAAACGCCTTTATCGTAAGCGAAGTGGTGCAGTGGATATTTCCCAACATTATAGCCGCCGAGTTCTGAAACGCCCTCTCTGCTTCTGACTTTTACTTTTATCACAAGTTGACCCCTGATAAGATAGCTGATATTAATGACAATATATCACATATTATTAAAACATACATGTATTGCAATATAACGCAAATGAAAATATAATTGATATATTAAACTAGCAGGTAGAATACCTGCACTACGTGAAAAAACTCCGTTTTTTCCGTACTGCCGCTCATTTCATTGCGGCAGAAAAAAAATAAAAACTGATAACAATTTTCTATACAATTAAACTATCATAAGGACCTGAATAATGTTTGAAAAACTTAAAGCCGAAGCTGAAGCAGTTGGGAAAAAAGAATGGCGGGCAATGCTTTCCTATACCGCGGAACTGCATGGAAAAAGCGTCCACCCTCCCCTTCCCCCATTTCCTCATTCGTGGGAAGAAATAGGCCCCGGCTATTGTTATGCTCCGGCATTCGGGCATTGGGATATCATCCATGCCGTTTTTGATTCCCTCGTCAGCGAAACTTCTCATGCAAAGCAACAGCTCATAAACAATCTGACAGCACAGGAAGATGACGGGCTTGTTCCCGGCGTTATCTGGTTGAAAGACGGCAAAACTGGCTGGAGCAAACTCTGGGGGCATCCGCCTGTTTGGATTTACGCGGCTGACGAAATAATCAAAAAAGAAAAAGATAATTCATTCCTGCGCTACTGTTTTGAGGCGCTGAAAAGACAAATTGTCTGGTTTGAGAACAAGCGGAAAGCGGAAGAAAACGGTTTTTTCTATCTGGATATTTTAGAGAAGAAGTGGGAGAGCGGCATTGACGAAGGGATTCGTTTCGATAACGCGCAGAGAGGCGCGTTTGCCTGTGTTGATGCTACAAGTCATGTTTACGCGCTTTACAAAATGGCTGAAGACTGGGGGAGTAAACTGAATGTTGACATAAAAAGATTCAAGGGAAAAAAAGAAGCGCTGGCAGACTTCATTCAGAATGAACTTTTTTCTGAAGAAAGCGGATTTTTTCATGATATCTGGTCGGTGAAAAATCCAGAGCTTCTGGTCTTGGCTTTTGAAGGCGTATGGCCGCTTGTTACAGGCGCGGCTACTGAAGCACAGGCGATGCGTGTCATTGATGAAAATATTCTAAATGAAAAGCGTTTCCTTACAAAACACCCGCTTTCAACGGTAGCGGTTTGCGAGCCGAAATTTGAGTTGAGGATGTGGAGAGGCCCCGCTTGGAACAGCATGACTTTCTGGGCTGCCAGAGGCTGTCTGCTCTACAAGCGTCCGGATGCCGCAAAGCTCTTGCTGGAAAGAGCTCTTGACGCTTCGGCGGCGGAGTTTGAACGCAGCGGCACTATATGGGAATTTTATCATCCGCACGCGGGGAATCCGCTGGACGTAAAACGCAAACCACAGACGGCCTTCAACACACCATGCCGGGACTATCTGGGTCACAATCCGTTGCTTGCAATGGCAAGAATATATGACGGTATAAAATAACAAAACAAGGAGAAGTTTCATGAAGAATATTTTAAATATATGGGGCGGCGGGCAGTTGATGGCGTTTTCGGGGGTTGACGGAAAAACAGACTATGAGAACGGGCTTGTTTTGAGAAGTTCTTTCAAAACTACAGCCCTTGATGTAAAAATACCCGGCAACGCTGAAATATTTTTTTCTACAGAAAAGCCCTCTCAACTTTATCTGAGCGGAGACGTATTCAGCATGGGTTTTGAGGACAATTCTGTGCGCGGAGCGTTCCTCGACGCGTTCCATCTCTTAATAGATGGAAAATGCGAAATCAGAAATGAAGATGAAAAAATAAGAATCCTCAGCAAAGGAAATAAAACACTGCTGGGGACGGCTGCTTTTTTCAGGCCGGAACTTCTGGATGCCGATATCTCCGAAGCAATTGAAAAAAGAAATAGCTGGATTGATAAAATTCTTAAAGGCAGAAAAAAGAAAGGGGCTTTTTATAAAGCTGTTTCCCAGACTAAGACGCAGGTGTATTCGCCTGAAGGAACGATTAAGCACCGTTGGACGACACCCGACAGATGGCCTCACAGGCAGATCTGGCTCTGGGATTCTGTTTTTCACGCTATAGGCATAAGGCATCTGGACGCAAGCCTCGCGCAGGACGCAATCCTTGCCGTCTCAGATGTGCAGTGCGAAGACGGACTTATTCCGTTATGCGCTTCACCATACGGAAAATCGGCAGTTACCCAGCCACCCGTTCTGGCGTTGGGAACAAAACTTGTCAATGAAATGAAGCCGGATAAAAACTTCATAAAAGAACTCTACCCAAAACTGAAGAATTATCTTGAGTGGGATATGAAAAACCGGGATACCGATTCTGACGGCCTGCTGGAATGGCATATAGCACAGCATGTCAACTGCCGGAGCGGCGAAAGCGGAATGGACAATTCTCCCCGTTTCGACGCCGCTCTTAATCTTGGCGCGACGGACTTTAATTCGATGATCGCCCTGGAATGCGAAATAATGGCGGAATTCGCGGAAGAGCTGAATTTTACTGAAGATATTGCATACTGGCAGGGCAAGCATAAAGAACTCTGCTCTCTCATGAACAGATATTTCTGGGACACTAAAAGCGGATTTTATTACGACTGGAACAATTCTTCGAGAAGCCGGACGGACGTTATGGCATCAAGCGGCTTCCTGCCTCTGATATGCGGAGCAGCCACTCAAGAACAGGCAAAAATCTTGGCTGGACATATAAAAAATCCTGAAACATTCGGCACTGAACTGCCGGTTGCCTCAATAGCAAAATGCTGCGGGAAATATTATCAGAAAGATATGTGGAGAGGCCCGGTCTGGGTAAATATCAACTGGCTCATAGCGATGGGGTTCAGAAGATACGGCATGAATGAAATATCCCGATATATTATTGAAAAAACAACAGGAGAAATTGAAAAATATTATGATATTAACGGAACTCTTTTTGAGTTCTTTGACGATCGTCGCGAAATTCCGCCACCGGAACTGTTGAGAAAAGGAAAATGCGCTCCTGAAATTTCACCTACGCATCAGGCTCTTTCCGATTACGGCTGGACGGCATCGCTATATATAGATATGAGAACTTAGAAAAGTTCAAGTCCTCTATGTATTTTTCACGCAACGGCGAACTCGACATCTGGGGATTTTCAAGGATTTTTTCCGAGTGTTTCATGTATTCCGTGCTTATTTTCCTCAGGATATCGTTTGCCGTGATGAAAAGAAAGAACTGCAAAATCACCTCTGCAGCAATTGTCTATATAAAAATACATCCGAAAATAAAATTAAAAGCCCCTTGTAAAATTCCGGGTATTGCTGCAAATTTTGTCTTGGTAAGGCAGGATAAATAAAACAGGCAAGTTATGAGAATAAAATTGACAGGAAGATATCTTGAAGATATAAAGCCTTTTCTGGAAAGCGGAGGCTTCGAGCTGGTTGAAGAAGCTCCCGAACTTATCATAACTCACGGCGGGGACGGCACAATGCTGGGAAGCGAAAGGGAATTCCCCGGCATTCCCAAATTTCCCATCAGGGATAGACGCACCGCGCCGCTATGCCCTGAACATGATTACGAAAAACAGATCGAGGCACTCCGTTCAGGGCGCCTGAAAAAGACGGAACTCATGAAACTCGCGGGGATTTCAGGAAGCTCAAAACTCAGCGGCATGAATGATATTTTCATTCACAACAAAGACAGGGTCAGCGCCGTAAGATACCGGGTATGGATAAATAACGTACTTTATGCGGAAGAAATAGTCGGCGACGGCGCCGGGGTGGCGACAGTTCACGGAAGCACAGCTTATTACAGAAGCATAACACACAGCGTTTTCAGGGTCGGTATAGGACTCGCTTTCAGCAACAGCACGGAAGTGACCAATCACATGGTACTGCCGGAGGATTCCATTATAAAAATACTTATACTGAGAGGCCCCGCAATCATGGTCGCCGACAACTCCTCTGAATGCATAGACCTGAATCAGGGTGATGAAATTACAATCGTGAAAATTCCCGATCAGGTAACAGTTTACGGTTTGGACATGTTCATGTGCCAGAAATGCAGGCGCTTGAGATATTCCCATAAATATAAACTTATTGATTCAAAACTATGAAATTTCTTATCAGCGCGGGGCCGACAAGAGAAAAAATTGACCCCGTAAGGTTCATAACAAATTATTCGTCCGGGAAAATGGGTTATGCCCTCGCCGGAGCGGCAGCTGACGCCGGACATGAAACAATCCTCGTAAGCGGCCCCGTCTGTCTTGAAGCGCCCCGTAACGTAACGCTGATAAGTGTTGAAACCGCCGCTGAAATGGCGGCTGAAATAAAAAAAGTCTCGGACTCTTCCGATATTATCATAATGGCCGCGGCAGTCGCCGATTACCGCCCGATAAAAGTTCACAGTGAAAAGATGAAAAAAGGCAGTGGAAATATCACACTTGAACTGGAACGCACTGAAGACATCCTCGCGTCCCTCGGAAAAATAAAACACCCCGGACAGATACTCGCCGGGTTCGCGGCAGAAACAAACAAGTTGCTCGAAAACGCTCTGAAAAAGCTGAATGAAAAAAATCTCGACTGGATAATTGCCAATGAAGTGGGCGGAAAAAACAGCGGTTTCATGAGCGATGAGAATTCAGTAACGATGCTTTCCGCAGACGGGGAAAAAATCGTTCTTCCTCTGGAAAATAAGAAAAGCCTGGCCGTAAAAATCATATCCGTACTGACTTCAGGGAAATAAAACAAAGATAAAAAGAAAGCCCACAATAGCAAGGTAAGCACTGCGGTATTTATCAGAAGCCTCCATTTGGGGGAGGAGGTGGCCCTTTTCCTTTTTTACTGTTAAACATTTTTTTACCCTCTTCTCTGAGAACATTGAAACTCTTCAGTTGGTCTTCGTCCAATGCTGGAGTTATGCTCATAATGCAATTGTCAATCATCTTTACGGTTTGCTCTCTGGATTCGGTGTGCCTGGCATCAATAATAGGGAAAACCCCATCCGCATTTTTTCTGAGAGAAAGTTGCTGAGCTTCAGAAAGTTTTAATCTGGCGGAAATATCTTCAACAAAGAATTTTCTGAAATTTTCGGGCCCGCCCCTTCTCCCATGAAAATGATGCCGGATCAAATCCCTGCTCAAATAACCGGCAAAAAAACCTACAATAAGACCGGACAATAAAATTATTGTAAAAGCCGTCCAGAGTTTTTTATGTTTAATCATCAATAATCTCCAACACTTGGATAGACGTTATTATATGAGTAATAAGTATCTTCCATGTTTTTAAAGATATTGGCGTCTGCCGCGTTCGTCAAATAGTAAAACTGGGCAAAACTGAAAAATAAAAGCATAATGAAAGAAAAACCCAGCGTACCGAAGGCTATATTAAGGAAACGCTGCTCCTCCGCCTCTTCCGGTTTCAGAAAAGACTGCGCGTGTATGTGACGCATAAGTTTTTTCTGCCAGTCAGACGATTCAGAAAAAGCCTCCGCGCTTTTCAGCGAATTCTGATAAGTCATCTTAAGCGTTTTTTCCAGAACATCCATATTCACCTGTTTTTTCATAAGGCACCTCCATGAATAAGTTTATTTATAATCCGGCGCATTTTCATTTTGGCCCGCATTGAACGCACCTTTGTTTTAGACAAACCCCATCCCATAAGTCCGGCAGCCTCGGCAAGAGGACAGTCATCCAGATAAATAAGTTCAATCAACGCCCTGTCTTCAGGAGGAAGGGAGCTCAGAATTATATCAAGGACTTCCTTTGCCTCTTTCCTGCCGCACTCCCGCTCGAAATCTTCTATTGAATGACATTTTCCGGCATTATCGAGCCACTCAATATATTTATCCTTCTCCTCAAATGAGGGGACCAGGTTCAGCGAGATATCTTTTTCGCGCTTTCGCCAGTAATCACATGAAACGCGAAACGCGATAGAAGAAATCCAATTGCCGAAAGGTTTCTTCCCCGCATAGGTAACCAGATTATTGAAGGCCCTGATGAAAGTCTCGTTAGCGGCCTCCTCAATGTCATGCACGGGAAGACGTTTTCCCAGAATGGAAAATATTCTGAGCTTGTATCTTTCCACGAGCACTTCATAATCCTCTATGTTACCATTCAGCACATTTCCTATAATCGCTATATCGTCATCTTCCGGTTTCATTAATTGATTTTCACAGTAAAGTTAGAGATATTCGGAGCCCGTTAAATTAGTTCCATTCCAGAGATATTCAAACCGGAGAATCACCCCTTGCGCTCCTGCATACGGGCCCTCATATCCATCATAAACTGTATATTTTTCGCGCGATCAGAGGAACTGGTGCCCTCAATGTGTTTTTTCATTCTTTCGACACTGGGGCCGCCTTTATCGCCGCGCCTGTCATTTTTGCCGTCTTTATTTTCGCCGGGTGGAGAACCGGGAGGCGGTCCGTCCTTCCTGCGTTTTTCCATTTCGTCTATCATTTTATCAAGATAGGCGCTCCTTTCCTCTTTAGGCAGGGCAAAATACTTATTGACCCTTTCATTCATCATTGAGCGAAAGATAGAGCCGGTATTTTCCCGTAATTGCTTCCGCTCGTTTTCAGAAAGAGAGGATGCTTCTTTGAAAAACGCGCCTCTGCCCTCTCCAAGCTGTTCATTGACGCCTTTGAAGTATGCTTTGCGTTCATCGGCGGAGAGTTTCTTGAATTCCGCGGAAGCCATATACTTTACAGCGTCCGAGGAATTTTCCACGGGAGGCGAGACCGGGCGCTTAAAATAGTAATATCCGGCACAGGAAATGCCCAGTACATAGGCCACGGCAATCAGAACTATTGTTCTCTTCCGATTTCCGCTTTTCTTCTCAACAGTTTTCTTTTTAAAATCCATAAGAGCCTCCTTATTTCAAGTCGCTTACATGCCAGTCCGCAAAAAGATAATTTCTCCGTCCCACCGCCGTTTCCGTCGAGCCGTCATCATAATTATATGTTACGGTAAAAATATTGTTTTTCACGTGGAAATTTTCGTAATCAAACATTACAAACATCTTACTGATGCCTATATGTTGTATCATTCTGTTGTTAGTCAGGTTTTGGCCTCCGAGCATGACATGATACTCATAACTGGACCCTTCGGTCTTGAAAAGACTCTCGTCAGCCCTGTCACCCGGACATTTCAGAAGTTTCTGTGTCGCCGTATAATCTGCCAGGAGGTCCGCTATCCTGGGATAATCATTGAGCTTCTCCGACGGCTTCGCCGCCGCCATCGGCATAATATCCTTGGAATCATGCAGATAAGACTGAAACGCCGTACCGACTCCATGCAGATTGTTCTGGCATGAAC
Source organism: Lentisphaerae bacterium GWF2_44_16 (assembly GCA_001803225.1). Taxonomy (GTDB): domain Bacteria; phylum Verrucomicrobiota; class Lentisphaeria; order Victivallales; family GWF2-45-14; genus GWF2-44-16. Next base: position 42,576 of record MHBF01000056.1, read on the forward strand.
TCCTCCAGGCCGAAACCCGCACTTTTTGAAGGGCCGGTACCATAAGGCCGATAAGAAAAACGATTATGGATATCACCGTGAGCAATTCCACGAGAGTAAACCTTCTCACCCTGATACTTTGTTTTTTTATATTTTTATTTTTCATTTTCCATACAATTTTTTTAATTTTTATTTTGCTCCAGTAGCAAAACATCTGTTTCCTGCACTTTCCATAGTCGTTATTCATGATGAAAAAGTTACGAACAAAGGCGTAACTGCGCAAAATTTGCGCAGTTAATGTGAAAATATTTCCCTCAAAATCTTAATCAGGCATTTGTTAAAACACGGAAGATTAAAAATATTTTATTTTATAAATAATTTACAATAAACATCTTATACCGATAAAATACAGCTTGTCAATTAATTTTTTATTTATCGGGAACACATATTGCAGTTAGTTGACTTCGGAAAACCCGAAAATAATGGAGAGAAAAATGAGAAACGGCACAAATGAGAATCTGAATGAGAGGATCAAAGAAGATTACGCGTTTCTTTCTGAATTATCCGAAACTCTCTATAATGGAATAGTGAAAAAGGATATGGTTACTATTAATAAGATAGCTCAGAGCATGCCTCTAATAGAAAAAAGACTCCAGAATATCAGAATTTTGCTTTTTTCGTTTCTTCAGCAGGGCAAGGCGGCAGGAAATTCGATGGAAGAACACTCAAAAGAATTGAAAAAGATCAGAAAGAAAAATTCCACGAATATGCTTATGGTCAGAAAAATTCTGGCCCTCATGCAGAACGTAATGGAAAAACTTGATCCCGGGAACTCCAGGGCAAAGAAAGTATACGGACAGAGCGGCAAAGCGAAAACAGTCAAGACCTCAGTTTTTCTGAGCAGAACAGCATAAAGCAGGGGACCTAAAATGAGCGTAGGATTAAGCATAGCGATGACAGCGGCCCAGAGCGCGCTGAAAACCAGCCAGAAACAGCTGACTATAATAAGCAATAACATAGCTCAGTCGGATAACGAAAATTATCACCGTCAGTCCGCGATTGTAACGAATAGTGTGATGGTCGTAGGGGATAATGCTTTTTACGGGACAGGAAGCTATGTCTCGTCAATCGTAAGATATTATAATGAATCCCTTGAAAAATCCCTCCGTACAGCGACAAGCGCATCCTCATACGCTGATTCATATTACTCATCTCTCTCCAACATGGAAGACATACTGGCCACAGACGGAGAAAGCACCCTGAATAATTCGATGAGCGGATTTGCCTCAGCCCTTGAAGCCGTTGCCGCCAACCCCGAAGAAACAAGCTACCGCGAAACATTCATAGCAAGCTCCGAGGCACTGGCGGACACATTTAACCTTCAATATAACAATCTCGCCAACCTCAGAGACTCCATAGCCACAAACGACAGCACCGGCAGCGGCGAACTGTCCACCTCATGCGATGAAGCCAACTCAATACTGGACCAGATCGCGAAACTGAATGATTCAATTTCAACTTATGAAAACAGTCTTTCCAACATCGGGGATGCCAACACGCTCCGCGATGAACGCGACGCGCTCTGCAAAGAACTCTCCAAGTATGTATCAGTGACAATATCAGAAGAAAGCAACAGCAAATATACCATAGAACTTAATCTTGCAGCCGGAACAGCCACATTGATAGATGGTACGACAGCCGGAGTCACCACAGCCGATCACCTGGTAATGGCAATGACGGAAACCTCCATCGGCTTTTACACTCCGCATATGGAACTCGCAAGCGCTGCCGGAGTAACAGTAAACCTCGCGCCGGAAAATGGCAGCATACAGGCAATGCTTGACGGCAGAGCGGAAATAGTTACACAGATGGATGCCCTCTACACTTTCGCTTCATCCCTTTCCACTGCCATCAATACTATTCAAAACAGCGCCACCGGTTACGACCTTTACGGCAATAATAACGCCGGCGACCTTTTTCAGGTTGAAACAACAGGCGGCGGCGATCAGCCCGCGTCCGGAAACATTCTTACTGTTCTCATTTCAGACCCGAAATCAATAGCCGCCTCAACAAGCGCCACCGAACAAGGCAACGGAGAAAATGCCGGCGCCATGTGGGACAAGCTTGATGAAGCCGGCACCATAAGCGGGGATTCTTATCTTGATCACGCCCAGAGACTGATAACGAGTCTTGCGATAGACGTATCATCAGCCGAAAGCACATCAGATACATTGGACAGCGTAACGGCAATGTACCAGAGCTCTGTTGACGATTACAGCGGCGTCAGCACCGATGAAGAACTTACCAATATGCTGACGATACAGAGAGTTTATCAGGCGGCGGCAAGAATAATAACCGCCGTCGATGAGATGATGGAAATAGCAATTAATATGGTTTAAAATAATAATCCGTAAACAAGGAGAACTACAATGAATGTATCAAGCGCATTATCATCGACATCAAATGTCACAAATGTTGACAGCGATATAATGATGACATCAGAAGATTTCTACGCGCTTCTGGTTGCCGAAGTTACAAATCAGGACCCGACAAATCCGATGAGTAATCAGGAACTGACCCTTCAGTTAATGCAACTCCAGAACACGCAGAGCATGAACAGTGTCAGCGAGAACCTTCAGGACCTCATAGATGAAGCTTCCAGCTATACTGATATGCTCAGCTCGCTTGCGACAACCTCAAGCCTGACCAGCGTCAATTCGATGCTCGGGAGGAACATCAGCTACACAGATCCGGATACAGAGGAATCCGTATCGGGCACAATAACAGGAATAACAATTGAAGGCGGCACAACATATTTCGTAGTGGATGGCACGACAAATATAGTCTTGGATGATATAACATCAATATCAAGCAACTAAAACAGATTTAAAGAAAGGGAACTACAATGTCAGACTTATTCAACATCGGCGTAACAGGAATGGACGCACAGTCAAACGCGTTGTCGGTTATAGGCAACAACATAGCCAACAGCACGACATGCGCGTACAAGTCAAACTCAATAAATTTCGCGGAAGTCCTGGTAACTCATGAAGGCCAGTACTCCAACGGTCTCTGGGTACAGTACGGTAACGGCGTACAGACCCTCGGCGTAACCACGGACTGGAGTTCCGGTTCGGTAGTGGCAACCGGCGAACAATCCAACATAGCCATATCAGGGGACGGCTTCCTGCCCGTGTCGTATGCGGACAGTACCCAAGTTTATTACACCCGGGCAGGCGACTTCTCCCTGGTCGAATATGATCTGGCAGGAGTTACAGTCTATACGCTGATGCGCACAGACGGCTCAATGCTCCTCGGCGGTACCGCACTTGACGCGGTCACCAATACCGTAACAGGAATGACCGCTTCCACTTTCATGTACTTTGACGCGGCGCCGACTTCCTATACAATCTCAGCGGACGGTACCGTAACCGCGATAGGGGCCAATGTGGTCAATGGTTATGTCGGTGTACAGCGTTTCACCAACCCTGACTCCCTGAAACGAATAGAGGGCGGCATTTACGAAGTTACAAGTTCAACAGCTTTCACGACCGCCGATCCGTCAATACCCGGCTACAACGACTCAGGAACACTCCTTCAGGGTAACCTGGAAGCATCAAATACGGACCTTGTAAGTGAATTTTCGAGTCTGATTCAGGCGCAGAGAGCGTTCCAGGGATGTTCCAAAGTCATAACTGTTGCCGATGAAGTATTGCAGACAATACTCTCTCTGAAGAGATAAGCAGTCTATATAAAAGAGGTGCGTCATGACAAGCAGAATATCCGATACGAACCTGACAAGCATATTGCTTGACAAGCTCAATGACACCAATACGAAGTATTCGGAATTGGAACTGAAAGTATCCAGCGGGAAAAAATATCTGAGTTGTTCAGAAAATCCCTCCGCAACGGCAAATGCGACAACAATAAGCAATTCATCGGACAAAAACAGCCGCTGGCTGAATAACGTGGATGACGCTACAACCTACGAAACAGCCACCGACTCGGCGCTTCAGGAAATCGTCGAGGCAATGCAGGACACAAGCGCACTGTGTGTTAAAATGAACGGTGGCATCAATGACACCAGCGATTATCAAAGCATGGCCGAAGAATTCGACTCTATATTGGAAAACCTTGTGGACTTGGGAAATTCAAAATACAACGGTGTTGAACTCTTTGCCGGAGTAAGCACCGGCTCCAATCCGTTCACTGTTACAAGAGACGTTGACGGCAATATAACGGACGTGAGCTTTCTCAACGGGGGAACGACCTCCCAGAGAAGCGTTTCCATTTCCGAAAGCTCCGACATTTCTTACGGAACACTGGGAGACAGCCTTTTTGAATTTTCGCATCTGGAAAATACAGGCACTGAGGAAACCCCTGTCTGGGTAAACGTAGATGTAAATATTTTTGACACTTTGATTTCAATACGCGATTCCCTGAACGGCGGAACGCTTCCCGCTGACATCTACACAGATAGAATAAGCGCCGGCGTCGATAATGTCGTGGCAAAAGAAGTATCCTGCGGTTCAAGCCAGAAGAGACTTGAATCAATATCCTCAAGCCTTACTTCCACGGGTAATGTGCTGACAAACAATCTGAGCAGTGTCACGGAGCTGGATTCGGCAGAGGCCATAACTGAACTCTCGAAACTGCAAGTTTCCCTTACAGCTTCGTACAAAATTATAGCGGCAATGAACAGCATGTCCATTGTAAATTATATATGATAATAAAATCCAAACTGATGAACTTGACTGAGGAAAGGAGCTTAACATGACAACCAGAGTCGGCGGATTAGCCTCGGGCATTGATACGGAAGCAATTATAAACGCGCTTATAGAAGCGAAGAAAGGGCCTATAACAACTCTCGAAGATAAAATAACGGAAGAGAGTGATGAATATACAGCATGGGATGACATTGACACCAAAGTCCAGGAATTGCAGACCGTTGCCGATGAGCTCTTTAACTACAATTTATGGAAACAGATGAGCGCGACATCGACCAATGAGGACGTCTGCACGGCCACTGCCGGTGCCAGTGCCGTTGAAGGCACTTATTCCATCGCGTTGACCTCCACAGCCAAAGCCCACAGAGCTTCAAGTGACGCCCAGGCGTCCACAAGCGCAGCGTTGGGATATTCGGGAACATTCACAATCAATGGCGCGGATATTACAGTGTCAAGTTCCGATACGCTTACAACTATCATGAACTCCATAAACACAGCCGCGGCGGAC
>MHBF01000057.1 GCA_001803225.1 Lentisphaerae bacterium GWF2_44_16
CACCAGATCAAAGTTTATCTGTCCTTCCATGAACAGAGTATCCGACGCCAATTCCACATATACATACGGATATGGATACAGTAGCGGGGTTTACGCTTATTCCAGCACCAAAATAACGCGTTTCACACAACCTTCCGCCTCATGCCTTCTTTCAGAGAGCACAACCGGGTATGTATGGTATTACGTAACAAACAATGTGGCGCCTATGGAGTTCAGGCACGCGTCCGGCGCGAATGTGTTGTTTTGCGATTTCCATGTGGACTGGAAAAAGGGTTCTGAAATACCTAACCAGGCTTATGATACAACGGCAAATAAATCAGATTTCTGGAAACCTGAAAAATAAAGGGGGGAAAATGAAAACGATAAAAGGCCGCGCAGTTCTATATTTCATAATTTTCATTACGGGCATATCACTTGTAAAAGCGGAAAATTATCAGGTTTCAATAAAGCTTGAGACCGGCTTTGTCGAGATGGAAAACGCGATTGTCTCCGCCAAAGTGGATTTTGGGAAAAGTATCAAGAACGCTTCAATGAGTTTAATATTGCAGGAAGACAACAAAAGCATTCCTTGTTATTTCAAGCCTGAAGAAAAATTCAAGGGAACGCTTTACTGGCAGATACCCGGAAAATTGCAGACGCTGACCGATATGGAATACATCCTGAAAGTTTCAGATGGCAACTGGCAGGACGCCCCCTCCGGCAGCAAAGAAATTGAAGCCATGATAAATTCACCGGAAAATAAAATCCCCAACGCAAGTTTTGAAGATGAAACGAAAATAAGTTCAAACCAGAAAAATAATCCCGAATGGAATATATATGAAGTCGCTTCCGTATATAAGAAATTGCCGGATTTGAAATCCTCATGCCGTCTATCCGATAAAGAAACCCATGACGGTAAAAAGTGCCTTGAATTTACAGGGGAATACAGGACTGATACGCCTAACGGAAATAATCAGCCGGTATGCGTATCCGGCTTTGCGACAAGTTCGTTCTTCCCTCTGAAAGAAAAAACAAAATACACGCTCAGCTACTATATAAAAATCACCGACTTCAAAAATACAGAGGAGCTTTTCAAAGAAAAAAGAGGCGTTCTCGGTATCAGCGTCTGCGTTTATTTTCTTGATAAAAACCAGAAAAAATTCAATTCGAAAGAATACCCTTCCTACCGGATGCAGGTCGTTTATCCGGCAAATAAAAAACTAGTAAGCGACTTCATGAATAAATGGGTGAAAGTGGAAGGCTCCGCAGAAAGCCCTCCCGGTACGGTCTATGGACAGATTACAATATATCCCATAATGACAGGGACAATATATATTGATGAATTAAGCTTGAACGAGGCAGGCAAAGAACAACTTACGGCAAAAGCAGGAAAATTAATCAAGGAGGAAAATAAGTAATGAAGAAAAACTGGACAGTCCTGTTCGCGGCCGCCATAGTATGCGCGGCCCCAATCCTGAACGCGAAAGAGTATCTCTTTGACTTCGGCACAAAGGATTCACCCGTCGCCGAAGGCTTCACTAAAGTAACCGAGGAAGATGTATTCGCGGCGGAAAAGGAATACGGTTTTTTCTTCGCTGACACAAAGAAAAAATATAAGCTCTTCTCCAGAGATGAAAATTTTTCCAAACAAACGGAATCTCTGAAATTAGGCCCTATCTTTTGCGATCACGTAACAGCAGGACGGAAACTATGGTATCCCGAAATAAATTACGGTTTCAAAATGAAGCTTCCGCAAGGGGAATACTACGGTGCCGTAATAATGGGAAAAATGCTGGAATTTGACGCCAACACAATAGCCGAACCGCCTTACTGGTTCACTGACAGCTCCGTTAAAGTCAATGGCAAAACCGTAGCGGAAGTCTCTCACGGCGGCGGAAATCTAAAAAAATACATGTGCGAATTTTTCAGCATTACAGAAGACAACTTTTTCCCGGGAGACAGTCTTTTCAAAAAATACGTCCTCCCTCATTTTCCTGTACACTTTTTCAGTTTCAGCGGAACCGAACTGAACATTGAAACAAACGCCTTCTGTCCAATAAACGCCCTCCTCATATATCCTAAAGATCAGGAAAAAGAACTGAAAAGTAAGCTTAACGCGCTTCTGGAGAATGAAAGAGAAATAGTTGACTCCCAGTACAAAGAAAAAGTCCCGGAAAAAGAAACTCTTTCCGAAAGCCTGAAAAGCAAGTATCTCAAAGACGGCGCTATATTGTTCACACGTTCTTCCGAAGAAGAAATAACCTCTTACACAATGCCGGAAGAAAAAGAAGCCATGCGCCCGGCAGGCGATTTCATCCCTCCCGGCGAAACAGGAATGATAAGATTCAATATCCTGCCGTTGAAAGAACTCAAAAACGCGCAGATATCCCTCAGTGAATTCAAATCAAAGGACGGAAATGTAATATCAAAAGACAATTTATCATTATGGCTCTCTCATTATGTGGCGTTTCCGAGCGGAATAGGCGGAGGCGGAGTTGGCTTCATCTACAAAATACGTCCATGGTATGCATATCAGTATAAGCCGCAAACTCTCAAGAATATGGCTACCCGTATGTTCTCGGTATACGCAAAGGTACCTGAAAATACAAAGGCAGGGGACTATTCAGGCACAGTTACGCTGAGTTCTCCCGACATCCCAAAACCGCTCAACTTGCCCCTTATGATAAAAGTAATGCCGTTTAAACTTCAGAAGGAAGATGTAACTTTCGGTATGTATGATTACTCGCCGGGAAGCACGCTTGTCCGTCTGGCCCGCGACAATAAAAAACTCTTCGGAACTCAAGCCAGGGCCATGGTTGCCGAATTTGAGGAAAAACTCCACAGGGAAATGAGCGACAACGGTTATAACACTGTAGCTCAGGGCCCCAGCGGTCTGACCCTTGATAAGAATGGAAATATTGTTGAAACGGAAGCATGGGATTTATGGTGTGATTTCATGAATATCTATAAGAAATATTATGGTTCCACTCCGCTTCCCTCCTATGGCACTGGCTGGTCTCTTCTGGGCACTTCCAGCGTTCCGGGGTACTGGGGCATCCATGAATATGATAAATGGGAAAAAGAAGGCTGGTCCGAAAAAACAGTCTCCGATATAGAAAAAATAGTAAGTTATTTCTATAAAAAAGGAAAAGAACTCAAGTGGCCGGAAATAATTTTCTACGTACAGGATGAAATGGCCAACTACGGAACACGGGGCGGAAAAATGGCTAAAGCCAGGGCCGAACTCTTTCAGAAACTCGGCAAGAAAATAGGTTTCCGTACATGCGCCTCCATGAACGGAGCGGTGGAGCTTCCTGAAATACCGTATCTGAACATATCAATCCCGAACGGCGCATTGCCGTTAAGCGAAAAAAATATAAAATATATGAAAGACAACGGCTCCGAGTTCTGGATTTACAACATAGGGGCAAACCGTTATACATTCGGATATTATCTGACCAAAGCACAGGCCAAAGGCCGTCTGCAGTGGTCTTTTTCGGCGGCATCGCGTTATCTTGACCAGATACCCACCCTGCCCTCGCTGGGTTCTATCGTATACACCACGGTTTTTGACGGCAATCTGAACATATCCAAGCGCTGGGACGTCGAAAACATGCGCCAGGGAATTATAGACTATAAGTATTTCCTGACCATGAAAAAACTCGTCGATAAAAATAAAAAATCATCCAGCCCCAAAATGAAGGAAGCCGTAGCAAGAGCGGAAAAACTCATGGCAAAAATGTTTGAAGGCATTGACCTTGAAACCATAGACAAAAGGACAAGCCTTGGCATCTGGAATGAAACAACATGCCAGCGCCTCCGCTGGAAAATAGCAAGCTCAATAAAGGAGATGAATGATGCTGAATAAAATCATTTTCACAATTGCCGGAACCGTGTTTTTAATCAGCGGCGCTTTTGCCGCTGACAACCAGAAGTTCTTTTCTAGTATCGAATGGAAAAAAGTAACAGAACAGGAAATACAGATTCCCAAAGATATTCAGAGCATTCCTGAAATATCATCCATGCCTTCATCTCCCGAAGAGCGGATGAAAATACTGGAGCAAAAAGGCCTGCATTTTGAATATCAGACATATCCCAACGTCATGAAACCGCAGATGGCGACAAACGCGTATATAGGATTTGATAAAAAGAACCTGTATATGGCAATCAAAGGCGAAAAATCCGAAAAATACAAACTTCAGGAATACATGCCCGAAAGCGAAACGCCTAAAATATGGTCTGATGACAATTTCGAGATATTCATAGATCCCTTCCTCTCCAGAAATGAATTCTATCAGATGATAATAAATCCCCTCGGAGCGACATACGATTCCAAATGCATAGAGGAAATGATAGCAGACCCGAAAGCCGCAAATCCGTCAGAACTGATACCCAGAATATCCGCGGATATGAACTATTCGTCCGGAATAAAAGTAAAGGTCTTAAAAGAGAATAAATCATGGACGGCAATAGTGGAAATCCCATTCTCCGGTTTCGGACTGGAAGCGGCGCCGGCCGGCGAGGCATGGGGCTTTAACTTCTGCCACAGCAACAGGGAAAACAAGGAACTTTCACAGTGGAAAGTTACCCCCGGCAATTTCCTCAATCCCAGAAATTTTGGGACACTGAGATTCGGCGAAAAGAAAAAAAGCATAACAGCTTCCTTCTCCCTTCCTCTGGCCGGATACGGTGAAAACATAATACATCTCTCGACAACAACTGAAAACGCCATAAAATGTTCGTCAAAAACATCAGTTAAGGATACTTCAGGAAAAACGCTTGAGAAAAACGACAAGATGCTGCATCTCGCCAAGGGCAGTATAACAACAGAACTGAAATTCAAAATACCCTTTGATGAAAAAGGAAAGTTCTCAATCACCTCAATACTTCAGGAAGGAGAAAATACCTGCGGATATTTTCTGAAAAATATAATACTCACAAAACCCGCGGTACTCGCTATCCCGCTGAAGGAAATCTACAGTTCCGACAAGGAAATGAAAGGCAGCCTGCGCCTTTTCCTTGGAGAGGCGGAACTGGCAAAGGTTAAACTGAAAATTTCCATAACAGGTAAAAACTTCAGTAAAGACACTGCTTTTGATAAAGTTCAGGGCAACGCTCTCTGTTTCGAAATAATAACGGAGGGATTAAAATCAGGAGATTATGAATTGACTGTCAATTTGATGTCCGATGGCAAGCTTATTGCGAGTGAAAAAGAAAACTTCTCCGTAATGGAGGCCCCGTTTGCCTTTTAGACTGAA
>MHBF01000058.1:0-9565 GCA_001803225.1 Lentisphaerae bacterium GWF2_44_16
CGCCGCTGAATTGCTTGACGCTTTCGATAACACAGGCGCGGCAGTGAAAAAGAAAGAAGACACACACAAGATGGCGCAGGCTAATAAGGCTTTCGCACATTACAGGTGGTAAAAGATTGGTAAAAAATGATAATGGCTAACAGCAAAGATTATAAGGAAGCAGAAGGCAGGAAAACGCCGCTTGCCAATGTCAGAAACATTGGTATTATGGCGCACATTGACGCCGGCAAGACAACTCTCACGGAAAGAATTCTTTTCTATACCGGCAAAAGTTATAAGATCGGCGAAGTGCACGAGGGAACAGCTACAATGGATTGGATGATACAGGAGCAGGAAAGGGGCATTACGATAACATCCGCGGCCACTACCTGTTTTTGGGCAGACCACAGAATCAATATCATCGACACTCCCGGACACGTCGATTTTACTGCCGAAGTTGAGCGGTCGCTCAGGGTGCTTGACGGCGCCGTGGCCGTATTCTGTGCTGTCGGCAAAGTTCAGCCTCAGACGGAAACAGTCTGGCGGCAGGCAAAAAAATACAATGTTCCCGTTATGGCGTTTGTCAATAAAATGGACCGTACCGGCGCCAATTTTCAGATGGTGGTTGAGGACATGCGCAATAAGCTTGGCGTAACCGCTGTACCCATTCAGTTACCCATAGGCGCTGAAGCCGACTTTCTAGGCGTTATTGACATCATAGAGAACCGTGCGATATATTTTGACGGCGATGAAAAAGGCGCGGTGGTGCGCTATGAGGAAGTGCCGGCCGAATATAAGGAAAAAGTAGAGGACGCTGTAAATTATATGGTTGAATGCCTCGCTGAAACCGATGAAAAAGTCATGGAGCTTTTCCTTCAAGATAGCCGTCCCGATAAGGAAACAATCAAGCATGCCATAAGAACCGCTACTCTTAACGGCGATATAGTCGCGGTAACATGCGGCGCGGCATTTAAGAACAAAGGTGTTCAGAACCTCTTGGACGCGGTTATCAGCTATCTGCCTTCCCCTGTCGATGTATGGGATATCAAAGGCACTGACCCGAACACGGATGAACCCGTTGCCAGGCACGTCGGAGACATGCAGCCTTTTTCAGCGCTTGTTTTCAAGATAATGAATGACCCTTATGTAGGTAAGCTTTCATTTTTCAGAGTTTATTCGGGCATGGCGGACAGAGGTATGACTGTTTATAACCCGAGAACAAGAAGAACTGAACGTCTGGGCAGAATACTTCAGATGCATGCTAATGCCAGAGAAGAAATAGATGCCGTTTACAGCGGCGACATAGCCGCGGCGGTAGGCTTGAAAAACGTTACAACCGGCGATACGATCTGCATACAGGGCAGTCCGATAATACTTGAGTCCATGACTTTCCCCGAACCTGTCATATCAATTGCGGTTGAACCCAAAACTTCCTCTGACAGAGATAAACTTTATAACGCCCTCGGGGCACTTTCCGAAGAAGATCCCACATTCAGCGTCAAAAGTGATAATGAGACGGGACAGACAATCATATCGGGAATGGGTGAGCTTCACCTTGATATTATCAGGGACAGGCTTTGCCGTGAGTTCAAAGTGGAAGCCAACACCGGCAAACCGGAAGTTGCCTACAGAGAATCAATACAGAAGCCAGCCGAGGCAAATACCAAATTCGTACGTCAGTCAGGCGGTCGCGGTCAGTACGGACACGTGGTCCTTACCATAGAGCCGCGCGAACGCGGATATGGCGTTACAGTTGAGAATAAAGTTGTCGGCGGAAATATTCCCAAGGAATATATCAAGCCTACAGAACAGGGTATCCGCGAAGCCGCGCAGACTGGTGTCCTGGCCGGTTATCCTGTCATTGATCTTCATGTTGAGATCATTGATGGTTCATATCATCCGGTTGACTCTTCCGAAATGGCATTCAAAATAGCCGGTTCGATGGCCTTTAAGGAGGCTGTGAGAAAGGCGTCAATGTATGTGCTTGAGCCTATAATGAAAGTCGAGATAACGACTCCCGATGAGAACATGGGCGATGTTATCGGCGATATTACCAGCCGAAGAGGCAGCATTGTGGAGATAGAGACAGACACACAGGGTAAATTCACGAAAATTCTCTCACATGCCCCGCTTTCCGAACTTTTCGGTTATTCTACGGCGCTTCGTTCCCTTTCGAGAGGAAGGGCTTCATATTCGATGGAACCCTCTCATTTTGAAAAGGTGCCGAACTCAATACAAGAACAAATAGTGGAGAAGAAATAAAATATGACAAAAGCAGCTACAGGTAAAACACAAAAAATCCGTATTAGCCTGCGGGCTTACGAGAACCGTATCCTCGACCAGTCGGTCGCGGAAATCCTCAATACGGCAAAAAGAACAGGTTCGCTTGTCGCGGGACCTATTCCAATGCCTACAAGAATTGAGAGACTTACGGTCAATCGTTCGCCGCATGTTGATAAGAAGTCAATGGACCAGTTCGAAATCAGAACACATAAACGTTTGATGGACATTATCAATCCTACCGCGAAGACAGTTGATGAACTGAAAAAGCTCAACCTTCCCGCGGGCGTTGACATTTCCATTAAAATAGGCGTCTGATTAAACGCAAAGGCACCAATGCGCTGAACAACCGACAGTGTATGTGTCTGAAAGGAGAAAAATGAAAAAGGGATTAATCGGTAAAAAAATCGGAATGACACAGGTCTATAACGAAAAGGGGACACTTGTTCCCGTTACAGTCATAGAGGCTGGACCTTGTGTTGTATTGGACTTGAAGACAAAAGAAAAAAACGGCTATTCGTCAATTCAGCTTGGATTCGGCGAGAAAAAAGTGAAAAATGTGTCCAAGGCGATTGTCGGGACATGTAAAAAGGCCGGACGCGAAAACCGTCCTCCATGCAAAATCGCAGAGGTAAGGCTTGACGCCGACTCGGATTTGCAGATAGGCGCTGAATTGAAAACAGATATTTTCGCAGCCAATGAATTCGTTGATATAATAGGGATTACCAAGGGCCGCGGCTTTCAGGGTGTTGTAAAGCGTTATAATTTTGCGGGCGGTCGTGCCAGCCATGGCGGCGGATGGCACAGAAGGACCGGTTCAATCGGTCAGAAAGAAATGCCCGGAAATATTGTCAAAGGCAAAAGAATGCCTGGGCAGATGGGCAATGAACGCAGGACGATTCAGAACCTTTTAGTTGTGAAAGTTTCGCCGGAGGAAAATTTATTGTTCGTTAAAGGCGCCGTACCGGGCCCCAATGGCGGTATCGTTCATGTAAAAAGCGCCAAGAAAAAATAAACAACAGCAATAGAGCAATTATAAAGGTGATAAAATGTCCAAAAAATTGAATATATTAGACAGTAAAGGCGGAACTGCCGGTGAGTTCGCCCTTGATGACAAGTATATAGAACTTGAAAAGGGCTCTCAGGCCGTGCATGACGTTATCATAGCATATCTGGCCGGGATAAGATCCGGTTCGGCATGTACAAAGAACCGTTCTGAAGTCAGAGGCGGCGGAGCTAAACCCTGGAGGCAGAAAGGCACCGGCAGAGCAAGGGCCGGCAGCTCAAGAAGCCCTATATGGAAAGGCGGCGGCGTTTCTTTCGGACCGAAACCGCGCAGTTATGCCAAGAAAATCAATAAGAAAGTTCGCAAGCTCGCGTTGAAGCGCGCTTTCAACGAGCGCCTTAATGAGAACGCGGTAACAGTGCTGGACAGCCTTCAGCTGGCAGACTGCAAGACGAAGAATTTCATGTCTGTGCTTAATGCCCTGAAAATAGAGAAAAGCACATTGATGCTGGTCAGGGATTACGATGAGAATATACTTCGCGCAACTGCGAACCTTCCGGATTTCATGCTTGTGAAAGCTGAGACAGCAAATGTTTATCAGTTGATCCGGTTCAATAATGTTATTTTCACCAAAGACGGTCTGGAAGCTTTCCTCCGTCGTATTGAGTAAAGGAGAAACTGAATAATGAAGACACCCTATGAAATAGTTGATACAGTGCTTATAACTGAAAAAAGCGCTCTGCTAAAAGAGCAGAACAAATATGCTTTCAAGGTCTATAGAGGCACCAGCAAGATTGAGATAGCGGGCGCCATTGAAAAGCTTTTTGACGTCAAAGTCAAATCCGTCAATGTCACTAACTATCAGGGAAAATTGAAACGTGCCGGAAAATCGGCAAAAATGGGACGCCGTTCCGCTTGGAGAAAAGCCATTGTAACACTTTCCGAGGGAACTATTGAAGTCCTTCAATAAAAAGAATATGAGGTAATAAGATGGGTATCAGAACTTATAATCCGATTACTCCCAGCAGAAGGGAAATGACATCTTCCGACTTTGCGGAGATTACCAGTAAAAAGCCTGAGAAAAGACTGACAGCCGGCAAAAAATCAACTGGCGGCAGAAACAATTCAGGGTGTGTTACCACACGTTTCCGTGGCGGCGGCGTTAAAAGGCGCTTGCGCGATATTGATTTCAAACGCCTCAAAAAGGATATTCCGGCTACTGTCAAGAGCATAGAATATGATCCGAACCGTTCGGCGAACATCGCTTTGCTTTACTATGCCGATGGCGTAAAATCCTATATTCTCGCCCCTGACGGCCTTAAAGTCGGCGAAACCCTTATGAGTGGAGATAAAGTAGAAATAAAAGCCGGAAACGCTCTGAAAATAAAGAATATTCCGCTTGGCATAACAGTGCATAATATTGAAATGACCCCGGGACGCGGCGGGCAGCTTGTAAGATCTGCCGGGCAGACGGCTGTCATTCGTTCAAAGGAAGGACAGTACGCTCAGGTGAAGCTTCCGAGCGGTGAGATCAGGATGATAAATGTTGAATGCTCTGCCACAATAGGGCAGGTGGGTAATATCGAACACATGAATATCAATCTGGGCAAAGCCGGAAGAAAACGCTATCTCGGCAAGAAGCCTCACGTCAGAGGCGTAGCAATGAACCCTGTTGACCATCCGATGGGTGGTGGAGAAGGCAGGACAAGCGGCGGCGGTCATCCGGTTTCTCCGTGGGGACAGCTGGCCAAAGGCAAGAAAACACGTAAACGTAACAGTTCTTCTGATAAATTTATCGTTGAGAGGAGGAAGAAATAAATGGCAAGGTCTATAAAAAAAGGTCCATTCGTTGATGATCATCTTTTACAGAAGGTTGAAAAACTGGGTAAAAGCGGTGGAAAAAAGCCGATTAACACCTGGTCCCGCCGTTCGGTTATCATTCCCGATTTTGTGGGGCATACTTTCAACGTTCATAACGGAAAGACATTCCTGACTGTGTTTGTTACAGAAAACATGGTTGGTCACAAACTCGGAGAGTTCGCTCATACCCGTACATTCAGGACCCACGGCGTAATAAGCGGTAAATAACTCCAAATATTTGATCCTGTATTGAGGCCCTCCCTTCAACGGAGGGCTTTTTTTTTGTCTTGTTTCCGGGCTGACGCCTAATTAGAGATAAAAGTTCAATTTTCATTTGCCATTTTGTATAAGAATGATAGAATAATTGTACGTAAAATCATCACGGCTTTATATGAAAATGCCGGGGGGGGAAGCTGGCAGTGTGGAACATACTTGAATTTCTAATCTCCATTTTTGTAATTTTCTTAATTTGCTTTTTGATACCTTTGGCCAGAAAAGGTTCACTGAAAAGCATTCTTTTTCTGCTTGTATTTATAGCTCTTCTCCCTTCGATTCTGATAATAACCTATATCGGGCATGAACTTAAGAATTATGAGACGGAGAGAACCAATCAGAATGTGCTGGGGCTTGTAAATATAATATCGGCGAATCACAAACAGGTTGTATCAGGTCTGAGACTGCTTATGGAAACCTTGGCGCTGCTGCCCGATTTCCAAGAGGAAATACCGGGGAAATGTGCCGCTATACTTGCGAGAATATACGAACAGGACAAAATATACGGTTCTGTTTTTGTGTCAAACCCCGATGGTGATCTTTTTGCCGTTGCGCCGGCAGTCAAGCACAAAATAGAAATAAGGGAACGCAAGTATTACGTTGAGGCGATAAAGACAAAGAAGTTTTCAGTGGGAGAATCTGTTGTTTCAAAATCCTCGGGACTTTCGGTAATTCATTTTGCTTATCCTTTTCTTGGCGCTGACGAAAAAATAAAAATGATTATCGGAGTTTCTCTTGCCGCTAAACATTTTGACAAACTTTTCAAAGGCGTACAGCTCCCGCAGGGTACATCGCTTAATGTGTTTGACGGCAAAGGGGCTCTTATGTACGGGTCTCTCTTTTCCGATAAGGCGTTTTCAGGTGAAGACCATGCGGAAATATTCAGGGTTATGTCTTCCACTAAAAGCGACACTGGGGTTTTTGAACTGAAGGGAATGGATGGGATCGAGCGTCTTTATGGATATTCAAAGATCCGTCTGGACAGGGATTCCGCCCCCTATATTTATTTCAATGTCGGCATACCTTATGAGAGTGTCCAGGCCAATATCAGCCGGATGACGTCTTATGTTTTTCTTCTTTTGGTGATAGCGTTTGTGCTGGCGCTGCTTCTGGCATGGGGAATGGGAAACACGTTGATACTTTCAAAAATATCGGAAATGATTTCGGCATCGCAAAAAATAACGCAGGGGGATTTTTCGGCAAGAATAAACTTTGCTCATGAGAGGGGCGATTTTGCCAGGCTGGCCAAGGCTTTTGATGAAATGGCAGGTTCCCTTGAGTCCAGAAACGCGGAACAGAATGAGACCGAACTGAAGCTTAGAGAGAGTAATTTCAGGAATCGCCAGCTCTTTGAGAGTAACAATTCGATAATGATGCTGCTGGAACCGAAGGATGGCTCGATAGTCGAAGTAAATCCGGCGGCAGTTGAATTTTACGGTTTCAGCGAGGAAGAATTTTATCGCATGAAAATATATGACCTTTCTGTTCTGCCGGGAGAGAAAAACGCGATGCGGGACCTCTTTTTCCTGGATAAGTCATTCTTCGCGGAGTTCAGTCACACCCTCAAATCCGGGGAAATCAGAAACGTTGAACTAAGGGCCAGTTATGTGAATGTCGGCACACAGAAAATATTGCATTCCATAATTCACGATATAACGGAAAGAAAGAAAGTTGAAGCGGAACTGAAGAAGAATCTGGAGTTCCTGCAAATAATGATTGATGTCATACCAAACCCGATTTTCTGTAAGAATAAACAGGGAAAATATAATCTCTGCAATTCAGCGTTTGAAAAGTTTTTCGGTAAAAAGCGTGATGATATTATCGGGCATACTGTTTATGACGTGGTCCAGTGGGACTACGCTGAGAAGTATCATCAGATGGACATAGACTTGATGAGGCAGAAAGAACAGGCACACGAGAGCGGTGGCGAGGCCCTGCTTTCAGCGGGAATAAATGACAGGAAAGAAAAACAGCTCACTTATGAAGCAAGACTGAAAAATGCCGAGGGCGTTGAAAAATGTATTTTCTTCAGAAAAGTGCCTTATATCGATAATCAGGACAACGCCGGAATGATAGGAATAATGTTTGATATCACAGACATAAAGAGCAAAGAGGAAGACCTTAACCTGATAACCGCTGCCCTCGAAGCCGCGGCCAGCGCTGTGGTTATAACGGATATTCAGGCACACATAATATGGGCGAATTACGCTTTTGCGGATTTAAGCGGTTACTCTCTTGATGAGGTAATAGGGAAAAAACTGGGTTTCTTCAAGTCGGGCCTTTACAACAGTTTCTTTTACAAAGCCCTCTGGGATACCATTCTTTCCGGCAAGGTATGGCACGGAGAAATAATAAACAAGAAGAAAGACGGGGCGTATTATTATGAGGACCTGACCATTACCCCGGTGCGCCATGAATCCGGCAAGATAACTCATTTCATCGCAATCAAGCAGGATATTTCAAGCAGGAAGAAGATGGAAGAGGAACTGATGCTGGTGCATACCGCATTGGAAGGTGCCATGGAAGCGATAATAACCACGGATATGTATGGGAAGGCTACCTACCTGAATAAAGCGTTTTCCGAACTTTTCGGGTACAAGCTTGCTGACCTTAAAGACATAAACGCGCTGGTGCTGCTTTTCCAGAACACGCTGCCTGACCGCAGCCATTCAAAGCTTGCTCAGGTAGGAGACTGGCTGGTGCTTGAAGGTGAGGGGACTATCAAATCAAAGGATGGCAAGGACATAGCGATTTATTTGAGGCAGACGCCTATCATAATAGAGGAAAGAAATATAATATCAGGGATACTTTCAATCATCACTGATATTACGGATAAAAAGGCGGAAAGAGAAAGGCAGGCGCTTATAGAGCTTCAGTTGAGGCAGGCCCAGAAGCTGGAGGCCATAGGCCAGCTTGCCGCGGGAATCGCGCATGAACTCAATACGCCTATCCAGTTCGTAGGCGATAATGTCAATTTTCTTCATGATTCATTTAAGGATATCATATCCCTTCTGGGAAAATATCATGAACTTACCCGTAACATAGGGGAAAACGCTGAGGCATGTAAGGAAATGGCCGCGGAAATAACTTCAAAATTCGAGGAAATCGATTTTGATTATCTGTCAAAGGAAATACCTTTAGCTATAGAACAGTCTTTGGAAGGAATAAAAAGAATATCTGATATTGTAGTGGCAATGAAAGATTTCTCGCATCCGGGTTCGGGCGAGAAGAAGCTGGTAGATGTTAATAAAGCTATTACAAATACCGTTACCGTTGCCAGAAATGAATGGAAATATGTAGCTGATATCAAACTCGAACTTGCCCCTGACATGCACCCTGTCCCATGTTATGAGGGTGAATTTAAACAGGTGGTACTGAATATTCTGGTAAATGCCTCTCATGCCATAGGCGATGCCCTCAAAAAAGAGAATTCCACACAAAAGGGGACTATTACAGTAAAAACAGCAAATGACGGGGAATGGGCCTCTATCTCAATATCTGATACGGGGACCGGCATTCCGGAGGGCGCCAAAGGCAAAGTGTTCGACCCGTTCTTTACGACAAAGGAGACAAGCAAAGGCACCGGACAGGGCTTGGCCATTTCTTACGACGTTATAGTAAATAAGCACAAAGGAAAATTATATTTTGAAACGGAAATCAATAAAGGAACTACTTTTTTTATACGGCTTCCGATGAAAATATAATACATTCCGAGGATAAAATATGAAAAAAATACTTTTTGTAGATGATGAAAGAAACGTTCTTGACGGATTGAGGCGTCTGTTTCATAATATGGGCGGCGAATGGGAAATGTACTTTGCCATAAGTGCCGGGGAAGCGCTTGAAATGTTCAAAACAAATACTTTTGACGCCGTAGTGTCCGATATGCGTATGCCGGAAATGGACGGGGCCGAATTTCTTGCCGAAGTCATGAGAGTGTCTCCTTTCACTGCCCGTTTTGTCCTGTCCGGGCAGTCGGAAAAGGAAGCCATACTCAGGTCTGTCGGCCCGGCCCATCAGTTTTTTTCCAAACCCTGCAATGTGCAATTCATAAAGGAAACCATCCGGAATTCGCTCGCGTTAAGAGATGTTTTGCACAATGAGGAGATAAAAAGCATAATATCACAGGTAAAGTCACTCCCTTCGATACCGCAGGTTTATGTCAGC
>MHBF01000058.1:9576-19509 GCA_001803225.1 Lentisphaerae bacterium GWF2_44_16
ACTTCAGAAGCCTGACCCGTCAATGCACAACGTCTCTGAACTCATTCAGGCAGACCTCGGCCTGGGCACTAAAATACTGCAAATGGTCAACTCGTCTTTTTTCGGACTTCCCAACCACATATCCAGCATTCAGCAGGCTGTAAGTTTTCTGGGAATGGACATAATCAAGGCAATGGTTTTTTCCGTAAAGGTTTTTTCCCAGTTCCAGAGCAGCATCATATCGCCTGCGCTTCTTGACGACCTGATGAAACATTCCCTGATTGTAGGGCGATATACCAAAAATATCATAGAGGCGGAGCAGGGAAACAAATACGACATTGAAAACGCGTTCATATCCGGATGTTTTCACGATGTGGGTAAGCTTGTTTTCTGTGCGTATATGCCTAAAAGGTACAGACAGATGCCAGAATATATCGCGGAGCATAAATGCAGCAATGAGGACGCCGAAAAAGCCCTTATTGGCGCAACACATGGGGAGGTTGGCGCGTATATGCTGGGTTTATGGGGCCTGAAGGATGTAGTTGTCGAAGCTATACTCTTCCATCACTCTCCGTCAAAATGTCATAACCCCAAGCCGCAATTACTTCCGGCTGTCCATTTCGCAAATTGCCTTTATTATAAGATGCACGATAATAGTAATGAGTTGTCTGTTCCTCTTGATAGAGAATATTTTGAAAAATCCGGTATTTCGGCTAAACTTGACACATGGCAGGAAATATGCCTGAAAACAGAAAGAAAGAGCCATGAGTGAACAGCCTAAAATAAAAATACTGATTGTTGACGATGATGCGAACATACTTACTTCATTTGAGCGTCTTTTTCATAAGCATTTCCAGATATGTACCTCCACTGATCCGCTGAAAGCCCTTGAGATTTTTGAAAAGGAAGGGCCTTTTGCCGTAGTTCTTTCCGATATGCATATGCCGGGTATCGATGGAATAGCGTTTCTTTCCAAAGTCAGAGAGCGAAATTCCGATTCGGTACGAATGATGCTGACGGGAGACGCTGATATTCAGGTAGCCGTGAACGCTGTAAATGAAGGGCATATTTTCCGTTTCCTTCTGAAACCCTGCGAACCCACAGTCATGGCCAACGCCCTGCTTGTAGGAATGCAGCAGTATAAGCTGATAACGGCTGAACACGAGCTGTTGGAGCAGACATTGAAGGGAAGCATTCAGGTGCTCGTGGAAATACTTTCCATGACTAACCCCGTCGCTTTCGGACGTGCCAAGCGTATATGCAATTATGCCGTACAGATTGCCGCTAAAATGGGCCTTCAGGACATCTGGCAGTATGAAATAGCCGCGCTCCTCTCCCAGATAGGCTGCATAACCATACCGACTGATACCGTTGAAAAATTCTTTTCATCCATAGAGCTTACCGAAACTGAAAAATCAATGTTTACAGCGCACCCGTCCGTCGCTCACGGCCTGCTCAAAAACATACCCAGAATGCAGCAGATAGCTGAAATGATAAAGCTCCAGAACCATGTTCTGCCGAAAGAAAAATATCAGAAAAGCCTTAAAGAAATTGAAATCCCTGTTATCGGCGGCCTGATACTTAAATCATGTATTGAATTTGAACTTTTTCTGTCTAAAAACATTTCTTCCGCGGAAGCCGTCAGAAAAATCGCTGAAACCTCGGCGTCATTGATACCTGAATTGCAGGATGCTTTCAGGGCCGTGCAGGTACCGGAATATGAAAGCAATGATTTCAGGTATGTCAAAATATCCGAACTTGTGGATGGAATGATACTGGCCGATGCCATCTATTCAAAGACTGGTTCGCTTGTAGTTTCCGGAGGCAGTATAATAAATCACACTATAAGACAGCGCCTGATAAACTTTTCCAAACAGGATATTATTGAAAACACAGCAAAAATAGCCGTACCTAAGAAATGAACAGTATTGGCGCCATGCATTATCTCCTTGATGTAGGTATTCTTCCCGAAGAAAATATCAGTGTCGATGAATACCCGTATTCCCTGCCTGTCTGCCGTCATTTACTGCATAATACCATTGAGTTTCATCCTCAAGTCACTTTTTTCATAGGGGAAAACGGTGCTGGAAAATCCACTTTTCTCGAGGCGCTTGCCACAGCCACCGGCTTCAATCCGGAAGGAGGCAGCATTAATTTTAATTTTTCTACACGCTCTTCACATTCCAGTCTGTATGAGAACCTTGTATTGAATAAAGGCGTGAGGCGTCCGAAAGACGGTTTTTTTCTCCGTGCCGAAAGTTTTTTTAATGTCGCCACAGAAATTGAACGTATGGATGCCATTCCGGCAGGTGCTCCGCCCGTAATCAATTCTTATGGCGGGAATTCGCTTCATGAACAGTCCCACGGCGAATCGTTCATGACTTTGCTGACTGAGCGCTTTCGCGGGAACGGGCTTTATATTCTTGATGAACCGGAGGCGGCCTTGTCGCCGAACCGTCAAATGGCCCTGTTGGCCGGAATGCATTCGCTGGTACGAAACAATTCACAGTTTATTATAGCGACGCACTCCCCGATAATAATGGCATATCCCCATGCCGTGATTTATCATTTATCCGATGATGGCGTCAGTGCGGTAAAATATACGGACACCGAACACTATATCGTGTCGCGGAATTTTCTGAACAAACACGAGGCAATGATAAAAGAACTGCTTCAGGAATAATAAGATTAGTCAGCTACTGCAAGTAGACCGGTGATTTACTTTTCGTCCAGTATTCTTCGTATTTCAGTGACGAGTTCTTTTATTCTGTGAGGCTTCTGGAGAAATCCCTTGGCGCCGTTCTTGAGCAGGTCATTTACTTCTTCTTCCGAAATAAAACCGCTGGAAAGCAGTATTTTAGCTTTGGGGTCTATGGACTTGATCTGGAAAAAGGTTTTATGTCCGCCGAGTTTCGGCATTATCATATCCAGAAGTACCAGATCAATCTGGTTCGGATTGCTTTTGTAAATATCAACGGCGTCAATGCCATTTTCAGCGAGAAGCACTGAGTATCCGAGATTCTGAAGGGCTTCTATTAGAAAATCCCATATAGTCTCCTGGTCATCGACTATCAGTATCGTCTCATTGCCGCCAGGGAGACTGCTTTTCTTTTCAGTCATATATTCTGTCCGTTTATAAGTAATTCTATCCTATATTATATGCTGTTTCAGCGGAATAACAATATCAAAAACCCATTTTTTTTAAGGATGCCCGCATGCCGTGGGGCCGTAATATATCTCATGCTTCGTTTCAAAGGACCCTTATTTTATTCTTCTTCCGGCAATATTGCTCTCAGTTCCGCCTTGTATTTATCAAAATCCCGCGCGTCTTCAAGCTGTTTGAGTATAGTGCTGATGATTTTAGCGGCATTTTTCTTTTTGTCCACCAGAACGAAGCCCTTCAGACGGTCAAGTGTCTGTGCGTAAACTGTATTGCACAATTCTTCCGTGTTTTTATTTTTCAATGGATATTGTTTCAGTGCGTAGCCTATCATGCCCCTCAATATGCCTATTTCCGCTTTGAGGTCGGCATCGGGAATATTCTCAATGTTTTTTCTTGCTATATTGAAAAGACAGTCCGGCGATATTTCGTCCCATTTCGCTATCTTAAGATTTCCGTAATTGTCCTTATAGTGTATCTCACCGTTGTCAATCATTATGAGCTTTCCCTCATCGCCAATGGATATTCCTGAAGGTTTTGAGCTGCTTTCGTTGAACAGCGAGTAGATTTTTTCCATATGTTCAATCAACTGGAATTTATCCCAAAACCACGTTTTATATTTAGGACTTTTTCTCGCGGCTTCACGTTCCACCATGGCGGCGGCATCCTTGAAGTAATAAAATCCGATCATGGAATAAAGTCTCAGGTTAATATCTTTTTTCCATGCCGCTTCATAATCTCCGCTGAGTTTTTTCAAGCTTGCGTTCAGTTCATTGATTTTTGCGGTAAGGGCCTTGTTTTCGGCGAGTATTTTACTGGTGTCCGCGCTTTCCTTTTTGTTTTTCTCCGTTAACACGGCGGCAGAAACCGCGGTTGACGCTTTTTTATTTGCAGAGCTGTCCAGTTCTTTTTTTAAGGAACTTATCTGCTTTTCCAGGCGTTTGCGCGCCAGTTCCGAGTTTTTCGTTTCTTCCAGAAGTTTGCGGTTTTCAGCTTCAGCCAGGTAAAGCCTCACAAGGGCATGAAGGTGCATTATTTCGGGCGAAGTTGACTTTTCAAACTGTTTCATGAGCTGCATGCCGACATTTTCAAGGGCATCCTTTGAAAGATCCGGCCTTTCGCTCTGGACTTTGAAGGCTTCGACATTCTTACGGTATTTGGAAATGGTCGCGCTGCTTTTTTTCAGATAAATAAGAAAAAGCAGGAGTATCAGAATAAAAACAGGTACGGCTATAATAAGAGACTTATATATTCTGTGGGTTTTCTCCTTGAGTTCGCTCGAGTATTTCTGTGTTACGGCTTTCTTTTCTTTTGCCGCCGCGCTCTGTATGGTGTAATCGAGGCGGTTTATTGAGATTGTATGCACATCCGGGACCATATCCTTGTCCGGCGCGGTTTTCTGGCGTATCGTCCAGATTGTTTTGAGTAGATCTTCCATGCTGGAGTAGCGTTCTTCAGGAAGTTTTGCCATCATTTTCCTGACCATATTGGAAACGTTCGCTGGAATTTGCCTGTTCAATTTGCCCAGGGGAGGGGGTTCCTGTTCGAAATGCTGTGCCGCCACTGTACGCAGGGTTTCGCCGTCAAAAGGCAGTTCCCCTGAAAGCATCTGGTATAAAGTTATCCCGAGGCTGTATATATCGCTGCGGGTATCAAGTTTTTCTCCCGCGAACTGTTCAGGGCTCATATAGGAGGGGCTGCCTGATATCTCCATATTTTCGCGCCAGTCTTTCTGGTGCATCGCCAGGCCCAGGTCTGTGAGTTTGACTACGCCGTCCTCAGTGAGCATTATGTTGTCCGGTTTCACGTCTCTGTGTATTATCTTGGCCTCGTCCCAGGCGTAGTACAATGCCTCCGCGACCTGCTGCACAATGTGAAGCGCTTCATCAACAAGTACTTTCCCGTCGCGTTTTATTTTGGCTTTTACGGTTTCGCCCTTGATATAGGTCATGGCCATATAGCATGTGCCGTTTTCCTCGCCCACTGCCAACGCCTGTACCAGATTGGGATGGCTAAGCTTTGCCGCCGCGCGCGCTTCATTCAGAAAATCCGATATCCCCTTGGAATTCGTGTATTCAGGATACAATATTTTCAAAGCGACAATTCTTTCAAGGGAGAGCTGTTCAGCCCGGTAAACCGCGCCGATGGAGCCTTCTCCGATTTTTTCCTCCAGCAGAAAATCTCCTATAACGCAGCTGTTTTCAAAGCGGTTGATGGGCACCATGATAGTTTTGCCGCAACTCGGGCAGGCTATCTTGTAGCCCCTGAAGGAATCATCCTGTTCATTTATGAATGAGCAAAAAGTACATTTAAAACGCATTTTTCAGTCCTGATAAGAATCCCTGTTCGACTCAATAAAAAATTTACCTCACATAAAAAATCCGAACGCTGCAAAATACAGCTTTTTTTGCTTTTAACAAGTTTTTCAGCCGTATAAAAGCAAAATACAATGGAATATTAAAACTCAACTAACAATACAGACGGGTGGAGCTTTTTCGTATTCAATCAATTCAACGCCGTTGGGGGAGTTAGATGCGGGGAGGCGTCTCCGCTCGCTGAAGCCGCAGGCGAGGTACATGCGTTGCGCTGGAACAAAGAAAGGATGATTGCAGGTTGAAACTCTTGCGGCCCCGGCTGGAAGTTTCTGAAAACGGCGGAGAACTTCCCTTATCTGTTCTTTGCCCAGGCCGCGGCCGCGGAATTCAGGCAGAACGCAATTATGTCCGATAATGGCGTATTCCGGCTTTCTCCTTGGGTCCCAGGAGCCGAAGCCCGCGAGTTTTCCACCTATTCGGGTGAGGAAAACACATGCGCCCACAGTGTCGGGATACGCGAATACTTCCCGATCATATTCCTCGAATTTATCCTCTTCATTTTCCCAACGGGAATCGCTTCTGAGCAATTCCGCGTAACTAGCCCGTAAGAGAGCGGCGATAACACCGGGCTGGGAATCAGAGATTGTCGCAAAATTCACGTTCATTTTCCTGCCTCCTGTTATGCGTTGCAGGCAATCAGCGCGGAATAAGCGCCGTCATGCGATGCGGAGGGATGAAGGAGTTTCTCTTCAATAAGTTTGAATTTCTCATTTTTCGCAAGGAACGCGGCGATTTGTTCATTATTTTCTTCAGGTTCCATGCTGCATGTGCTGTACACCAGAAAGCCGCCCTTTTTCAGCAGTTTTGAAGCCGCTTCAAGCATTTTTCCCTGCAAGGACAGCAGGTCAGAGAGTTTCTTTTCTGAAAAAGCCCAGAGTGCGTCAGGCCGGCGTCTGAATACGGCTGTATTGCTGCACGGCAGGTCCAGAAGTATGAAATCAAAGGTATTCTCCTGAAATGGAACATTGAGAGCGTCCGCCACAAGAACTGAAGCATCGCATTTATGTTTTCTGAAATTCTGAATGGTAAGTTTCTGCCTTCTGAGAGAGCGGTCGGATGCTGTCAGGTTTCCCTGTGCGATTTTTCCCGCGAACATGAGGCTTTTGCCTCCGGGGGCGGCGCAGAGGTCGAGCATTTTATGGGTACTTTCCAGTCTGGGAGACGCGAGGGCATGGACAAGCGACGTGGCAGGGTCCTGTATATAGATCTTTCCTTCCTCAAGCCATTTTCCGGCAAAGAGCCCTTGAGAGTTGGAGCACTCATAAAACGGAAAACCGCTTCCCCATTCCGAGCAGTCGAGGAGCTTCGCGCCTATTTTTTCCAACTCTGCTTTATCCAATTCCGTAACAGCCCTGAATGTCAGAGGCGCCTCCGCTTTCAGCAGTCCGGCAAAAAACTCAGTCTTTTCCCGTCCGAAATTCTTTTCCCATCTCTTGAGAATGGGGCGCGGGATATTTAATGCTGTTTCAGGGGGGATTTTTTCTTTGAGCTTTGCCTGTTCCTGTCTCAGAATGTTTCTCATAACGCCGTTGACAAAACCCGAAGGCCCCCTGCCGAATCTGCGTGATGTGTAATCCACGGCTACATTGACCGCCGACTCCGGGGCTATTCCGCTCTGAAAAAACGTCTGCGTGAGAACGACTGACAATATCCTGCGGAATTTAGGCTTTACTTCTTTCGCGAATTCGGTGATTGTCCAGTCTATTACCGCTTTGTTTCTGAAGTAAGAAAAAAGTATGCTTGACACTGTTCCCCTTATCGCCTCTTCTTCCGTGATGCGGGAGTCCAGGAATTCGTCAATGTTCAGTCCCTCCAGTTCCCAGGCGTCCAGCCCGTCAATCGCTTTTTTAAGTATCTTTTCCGAAATATTTCCTCTGTTCTCCATAAAGTGTTTCTTTCTGTTCCAGTCTCAAGCTGAGAACCATTGTAATCAGGACGTTTTCCTGCCTGTAAAATAAATAAAACAAAAACCCATGCACGTATTTAATTTAATATATGGCCTGTTATATTTAGTTTAAACCGGGATTGCGATATAAACTTGAATTAAAAATGTGAGAAAACTATGCCGAAATCCAAAAAAATAATTTTTGCGGGCGCGGGGAAAATGGCCTCCGCCATAGCCTCCGGCTTGATTAGTAAAGGCTTTTCCGCTAAAAACATATCAGCTTTTGATAAATCAGAAAGCGCCGCTCATAAATTCAAATCACATACAGGCGTTCAAGCCCTTGTTGCTTCGGGGATAACGGAAAAACTGAAAAAAGCCATAGCCGCCAGCGATATTGTTATTCTCTCTGTAAAGCCCCAGAGCATACACGAAATGACCGAACTTGGAGAGTTCTTTAAGAACAAATTCATCATTTCAATTGTTACAGGGATACCGCTTAAAACACTTTCGGAAATTACGAAATCCAGCAGAGCAGTGAGGGTAATGCCCAATACCCCCGCGCTTATAGGGGAGGGCATATCAGCGTATGCTCATCTTGCCGGTATTTCATCACAGGACATCAAAACAGTTGAGCACATACTCAGTTCTTTCGGCGAGTGCTGCCTTGTGGAGGAAAAACTTATGGATGCCGTTACCGGATTGAGCGGCAGCGGCCCTGCTTATGTTTTTGATTTCATTCAAGGCCTGACAGATGGCGGGGTACATGCCGGACTTTCGCGCGATATCGCTTTCAGGCTTGCCGTTAAAACAGTTGAAGGCGCCGCTAAAATGCTCCTCAAAACCGGAGAGCATCCCTCTATCCTGAAAGACAACGTAACCTCTCCCGGCGGAACGACCGCAAGGGGGCTTTCCGTGCTTGAAAAAGGCTCCTTCCGAGGCCTTGTTGCCGAAGCCGTAACCGCCGCCGCCGCCAGGGCCTCCGAACTTGGCAATATCAAAAAGTAACAGCAAAAAAAATCCCTCCGCAAGAATTTTTCTGTGGAGGGAATTCTCTCGTCAAATCCGTTTTGCGCGTGTTTATTTTTTGATAGCGGCGTTGGCGTAGCCTTTTTCAAAGGAGTAACCATCAAAACCGGCATCGCCTGCCGATAAGCTCTGAAGGACTATTTCCTGCCCGCCGGTCTCACGGGATTTTTTTCCGGCGAGATATATTTTCACTGTTTCAGTGAGTTCCTCGATTGGAGCAAGGGGTTTGTTCTCTTTCAGAAAAGCCTCTATTCTCTTGAGCAGCGCAAGATAAATCTGAGTGCTGTCCACCTGTATATGATGGATGGCCTTATCTGTTGTAACGACCAGATGGAAAGCCTGCCATTGTCCTGTCTGCACCTGATAAATTACCTGTATGCCGTTATTCCATTTTACGAGGTACTGTTCTGCGGGTTTTGCGCCGTTCCTTGAAGCGCCGAGATATTCGCTCGAATAAACCCCCGCTCCCAGCAGGTTATGGATTCCCTCCATGATATGAACGCCGTAATTGAATTCATCAACTCCGCTTGTTCCGAATACCGTGGCTATTGTTTCGCCGTTAGCGGAGATTTTTTTCTTGAGTTCTTCAATGTCAAAAGCGTAACGCACTGACGAACTGCCGAGTATTTTAGCGCCTTTTTTGACGAGTTCTTCAATTTTGTAACAGTCTTTCAGATTTCCTACGATAGGCTTGTCCAGAAAAACGGGTTTTCCGGCTTCGATAAAAGGCATGGCATGTTCGATGTGCTTTTCCCAGTTGCAGTCATGGATGAATGCGATATCCACATCCTTTGCCATCTCTTTCAGGCAGGTATAACGCTTCTCGATGTTATTGTTTTTCATGAAAGTTTTTACTTCTTCATCGCTCCTGAAACCGTCATTGAAAATGGCTGTATAGCGCATATCAAGTTTGTTTTCTGCGATTTTAGCGGCGAATGACCCCGGGTGCGAGGTGTCGATATTGACACATCCTATCCTGAACATTGATGAATCCCTCCTATTTTTTATTCTGTTATACGCAAGAGAATAACTGTATTATATACAGTATTAACAGATATGTCAAGAGGGTCTCCTGTAAAAACGTGGAAATTCTGAGGGCGAAGGAATCTAACGCGCTCCTTGAAAAATAGGGTACATGACTTTGTCGCCGGACGAAATTCTAAAAAATTACGGCACAAAATGCAGAAGAGACAGAATAATTCCTGTAAATTAAAGATAGCGTGTCTCTCGTTCAGATCTTCTTGATCCACTCGGGAGTATATTTTTCATACTTTTTTTTGAGTCCGTCGGGCAGATCCCGGTATTTTCCTATGACTTGCCGGCAAAGCGGGGACCCGCACATGCATTGGAGGTTCCAGTTGTCTACGATTGTTATCGAATAGTCGAACGTTACTTCTTCATCCTTTTTTATATTCCGCATGGCGACAAGAAAAACATCCTTGATGATACCTGCATTGGGATCACATGAATGATTTGTGCGGACAGCAGGCTCTCTGGCAATGATGTAT
>MHBF01000058.1:19562-56694 GCA_001803225.1 Lentisphaerae bacterium GWF2_44_16
CATTTGCTCGATCCGGATTAACGGGCCGTTGAATTCGGTTATAATTTCATCTTTTAGAATATCCCGAATAGCAAATACCCCAGATCCCCTGCTCGGTGTTTCCTTGATATAAATTAAATCTTTCATCATTGAAACCTCCTATGACAAGTTTTTAAGTTTGCGTTCTTTCCTTTTAACGGAATGCCTCTTATTTCAAAAACAGGATTATGAAAAACCATATAACGCTTTAAGGCTTTTTGCAAACCTCACAGGATTTTTGCGATAGTCGTTTTATCAGAGAAATTCGTGGCTATTGTCTCGCCGTCGTCAGAGATTTTTTTGAGCTCTTCGAGCATGGATGACGGGGCGATATCAAAGTTTTTTGCCATTTACTTCAAACAGGTGTAATGCTTTTCGATATTGCTTTTATCCATGAGGGTTTTCAGTTCTTCATCGCTCCTGAAACCATCGTTGAAGATGCCTGTATAGCGCATATCAAGTTTATTTTAGCGGCGAGGAAACCGGGTGCGAGGTGTCGATATTGACACATCCGATCTTAAACATTTGTTTACTTCTATTGGGAACGAAGTCCCTTTTATTGTTTCTACTTAGATTGAGCTATGTTTTTTCTGCCGCTACGAAGTGAGCGGCAGTACGGAAAAAACAGAGTTTTTTCACGGTTGCTTACTTTTTAAGTAAGTTTTATTTCGACAGGTTTTCCTGTGGCTATTGATTCATTGACAAGATAACTGATGAGTGCGGCCCTGATGGCGTTTTTTATGCCGTTCGGGGGTTCTCCGTTTTCCAGTATCGCCAGCGCCAGTTTTTCTATTTCAATCTTATGGCCTTTGTCCTGCTGTTTCAGTGTTGTCGATGTCTTCCCGTTCACGTCAAAACCGTAACAGTCCATTTCCTTGAAATCATTTATGTAAATGATTTTTCCTTCGCAGTATATTTCAGTGACTTCCTTCGGGAAATCAGGGTTGCCAAAACTGTTTATGAGGGTTGTTCCGACTGAACCATCCTTGAAGGTGATTGTGATTATCCCGCTGTCCGGGATTTTGACTTTTGCAGGGTCGAGGAACGTTCCGCCGCTGGCATATACTGACACTGGTACGGATGGTACAAGCTCGCATATCAGATCAAAGATATGGCAGCCTTCACCGACGAAACGTCCGCCTCCGACCGCCGGATCATGTGTCCAGACATCGGCAGGGAAAAGCGCCTGAATGCGGTGATATATCATCCTTTTCCCTTTTGTGTCTTTCAGAAGATTGGAAGCCTTTGTTACCAGAGGCGCCATTCCGCGATTGTACCCTACGGTGTATTTGACATTGTTTTTCTTGACAGCCGCGGCGACTTTTCTGCATTCTTCAATATTAAGCCCCATCGGTTTTTCACAGAGTATGTGCTTCCCCGCTTCTGCCGCTTTTACTGAAAGTTCTGCATGGGTATCATGCCGCGTTGAAATGACTACTACATCTATTTCCGGGTCTTTCAGAAGTTTTTCAATATCTGTTGTGTGATAAACGGCGCCGAGTTCCGTGCAGAGGCTTTCAGCCGCTTTTTCGTTTAAATCGCATGTGGCGTGTACCGTATAGTAAGGGCTTGTCTTGAGATTAGGTACATGCATCCCTCTCATAAAACCGCCGCATCCTATCAGTCCTGTCTTTAGTTTTTTCAAGTTTATGACTCCTTGTATTGCTTTAAATGATAACTGTATTATATACAGTATCAACAGTAATGTCAATAGGCAAAGATTATTTTCTGCTGAAATCATTTTTTCTGCCGCAAACGGAGTTGAGCGGCAGTACGGGAAAATGAAGTTTTTTCGGAGTGCAGGTACTCTAGCTGCAGGGGCGGAGTATACGGTAGGGCATGTAACGGGTTTCCGGGATAGTGAGTGTCCCTGAATAGATTTCTGAGAGCATGTCTATGGCGGCTTTGCCGGTATCTTCCATGGAAAAGTGGGCAAGGTAAGCAATGGGCGACAATAGCGTAAGAGAGCTGTTTTCGCAGATAAATCCCAGTTTCAATCCCGGCTTGATGGAATATATTTCAGGAAGGGCGGCAATGGGCATGTGCCCTCCTGATATTATGAGAGAATCAATGCTCAGGTCGTCTGCCAGCAAATCTCGGATAACGGCATTCAGATTGGCCGTAGTGGCGTCTCTTATATATCGGAAACCTATCCCTGAAGGGGCTGTGCCTTCAAGATATCCGTTTCTTGATAAAATGTGGTTTATGCTCGAGAGATTGCCGATGAAGCCTGTTCTCCTGCATCCGTCTTCGGCCATTGTTTTTGCCAGGTCGCGCGCGCAGTCTCTGAAATTCACGGTAACGCAAAAGCATTCAGGATTTTCAATACCGACAAAGACGTTCGGAATTTTGTTTTTGTCGGAATACATGCAGAACTCTGTCTTTCCGGTAACCACTACATATACTATTCCGTTTCCTATGGGAAGTTTACTGAATTCGGACTCGCCGAATGGATGTTTGATTATATAGGTATTGGCTTCGATGCCGAGAGATGTGCATCTTTCCATACAACCCTGCATGTAGGGATAATTCTGTGGAGCGGAGTGAGAGATTAGCGTTACCTTGCTGAGCTTTCTTGTCTTGCAGACAAAGCTTCCCATGCGCTCGTGCCGTTCTATCAGTTTTTCATTCATAAGCTCGCGCAGTGCCCTGTTCGAGGTTATGGAACTAACCCCGAATTCAGAGGCGATTCTTGTATGTCCCGGCATGCGGAAGCCCGGCGGATAAGTCTGGTTTTTTATCCTGTTTCTCAGCTCTTCAGCTATTTTTTTGTAAAGCGGCTCTTCCATAGTATATACACAGTTGCCCCGTTTTAGATGAACAATTATATTGTTTTATATATAATATATACAGCAGATATATACAGAAGTCAATAGCGTTTCAGGAAAAAAACATCATTTCATGAGAGTTTTCCCAGCCATCTGGAAAAAGCGGCGGGACAGGAAAAGCCCAGTTCTTCGGATATTTCCTTTTTGCGCAATCCCTTTTTCTGCAACTCTTCAATCTTTTTGCGTCTGCATGTATCTATATAGGCGTGAACCGTCTGTCCGGTATGCTTTTTGAACATTCTGGCGAAATGGAATTTGCTGTACCCTGAAATATGCGCGAGTTTTTCAAGGTTCAGATTGCGCCCTCCTGTTTCGCTGATATGGCTGCTGATAGTGTCAATGGTTTTTTTGTGAAGGCCAAGGTTTTTATTGTCATCTCCCTGTGAGAAGCCGCACTCTACGAGGCGTACAATCATAAGTCCGGCTGCTGTCAGAATTTTATTTCTCTTTAATTGCAGCGGTATATCCGGGTTGGCGGCGAGTTCCGTCCAGCATCTGTTCAGGATCGCGCCGGCGTCTGTGTACGGCATTATTATCGAATGGCTCTTGACAGGATCGAATTTTTTCTTTTTTACAGCATAGGTGCGTGCGAATATGCCGTCCTGAAGAAAGCTTATCCACAAATGTGTAATATCCGGACAAAAAGGCGGATAGTAAAAGTCATGCGTATCCATTGAGTTGAAAAAAAACAGTGCTCCCGGGGAACACGCGTAAAGGCGGTTATTGAGACTGTAACAGGTTTCCCCTTCAAGCGCGAACATTATTTCCCTGTGCGGGTGACTGTGATTGTTTTCATCCAGCCATTCCTCATGTTTGCGCTTGCTGACAGGCATCAAATCCGCCGGAAAAAGCGAGCTTACTATTTTCCAGTCCCAGAGCCCCAGGAGGACGGAGAGCATTGCTTCATCAAAATACTTATTTTTCATGGCCTTCCTCGATATAATAGCAATAAAGGTTAATTTTTAGCAAATAATAATAATTGACATTCAGGTATATTTCAATTATAATCAAGTATATTATATTATTTTACCAGGCAAGTTATGTAAATAAAAACAGGAGGTTGAAAGTGAAGAAGGGTACGTTTCGTTTTTCGTTCGGTCCGTGGAACATTCATGAAGGCGCGGACCCTTTCGGCCCTCCGGCCAGGGACAGCATAGCATTTGAGAAAAAACTTGGAATGTACAAGGGCCTCGGCTTTGACGGCGTACAGTTTCATGATGACGACGCGGTGCCCAATATGAACAACCTTACGGCAAGCGCCATTCAGAATGAAGCGCACAAAGTAAAAAAACTTCTGGACAAGCACGGACTTGTACCTGAATTTGTAGCGCCGCGCCTCTGGGAGGATAAACGCACCATTGACGGCGGATACACCTCAAACAGCAAAGCAGACAGAGAATATGCAATCGACAGAAGCAAAAAATGCGTTGACATAGCCCGTGAACTCGGTACACGGAATATCGTTCTCTGGCTTGCCCGCGAAGGCACATATATCAGAGAAGCCAAGGACTCCGTGGAATCCGTGAAGCGCATCGTTGAGGCCATGCAGATTATGCTTGATTATGATAAAGAGATCAGGATAATGATTGAGTCCAAGCCGAATGAACCGATGGACCATACTTATATACCGACTATCGGACATGCCATCGCTCTCGGTCTCCTGACCAATGC
This sequence comes from Lentisphaerae bacterium GWF2_44_16, assembly GCA_001803225.1. Taxonomy (GTDB): domain Bacteria; phylum Verrucomicrobiota; class Lentisphaeria; order Victivallales; family GWF2-45-14; genus GWF2-44-16. The sequence goes on from MHBF01000058.1 coordinate 24,080, forward strand.
CCCGGACAGGGTTGGCTGTCTCATAGAGAGCGCGCACGCCCTCCTTGCCGGACTCGACCCTTCCGACGAAATGGGTTACGCCATGGCGCACGGCAAACTCTGGAGCGTTCACCTTAACGACCAGAACGGCATGAAATTCGATCAGGATAAATCTTTCGGCAGTGTTGACTTGAGACGCGCCTTTAATCAGGTGCGGATACTTGACAGGCACGGCTACGGAAATGACGGCGAATGGATAGGGCTTGACGTCAAAGCCATGAGGACGCAGAAGGACGATGTCGCCGCCAAGCATCTCCGGAACAGCCGTGAGATTTTCCTCAAGCTCCTTGAGATAAGCCGCGGTCTCGATGAGAAGAAAATGAACAAGATGATTGCCGATAGAGACTACGAAGAACTTGATCTCTACATAATGAAAAGTCTTATTAAATAGTTAAAAGAAAGATTATAAAATGTCCAGGATTTCTGTTCAGTTGTATTCAGTGAGGGCCGAGCTGGCAAAGGATTTTAAAGGCGTAATTGAGAAGATAGCCTCTTTCGGTTATGATGGCGTGGAATTTGCCGGGGGCCCTCCCGGACTTTCGTTTAACCAGTGTGCCGAAATAGTCAGAAAGGCAGGGCTGAAAGTTTCAAGCGCTCACATGCCTCTGCCTCTCGGGCCGAATAAAAACCTGATTATGGACAACATAAAACTCCTTGGATGCGAATACATCGTTTCAGGGAAGGGGCAGGCTGATTACAAAACGGCAGACATGATAAAAAAGAACTGCGACGAATTCAACGCCGCCGCCGCCGAAGCGAAAAAGAGCGGCTTGAAACTTGCCCTTCATAATCACTGGTGGGAGTTTGAAGACATTGACGGCGTTCCCGTCTATAAGACGATGTTGAAACATCTCAGCTCCGATGTGCTTTTTGAAGTGGACACCTACTGGGTCAAAGTCGGCGGCAAAGACCCCGTGAGCGTACTCAAAGAAATTGGTAATCGCGCCCCTCTGTTTCATATCAAGGACGGGAGCGGCGTAAAGGGTGATTTCAACATGAAAGCCGCTGGTAAAGGCGTTATGGATTTCAAGCCGATTTTCAATGAAGCCAAAAACGTCGAATGGCTGATATGTGAACTCGACGCCTGCGCCACAGATATGCTTGAAGCCGTCAAGGAAAGCTTCGATTACATATCCCGGAATAAATAAATATTCCAACAGGAATCTGGAGAAAAATCCGTATTCCTGTTATTCGGATAATTTCAGAGAGTCGGATATATGGTCTGTGCTAAGCTGGTCTGGTGGACGCAAATATATTGCTGACTTTATTCTTCTCCGGAGGAGAATTTCGCGGCGTTCAGGCAGAAACAGCGCATTGTCAGTTCCTCGTTCACGTTCCAGTTCAGGTTCTGGAGAAATTCCTCGGCGGCGGAAAGGGATTTGAAAGTATCTTTTTCGTTGAGATTTTTAATATCGATATTGCGGGTTTCAAATATTTCCGGGTTGGGTATTTCGCTGAGGGGAATGCCGCAGCTGAGCATGTAAACCTGGGCGAACCAGGAATGCACGGCACTCAAAAAATAAGCTCTGTTGCGGCGGTATTCGGCTTCAATCGCGGCTTTTTTGCGCTCTTCAATCTGTTTTTTTTCGGAGGCTGATAAATCCTCATTTTCCGGGGATTTGGCTTTCTTTTTCCATTCCGCCTCGATTTTTTCTTCAGAATCCGTGAAAAGAGCGTTTGAAATGCCTATCACTTTTTGGGCGCAGTTCTCGGCTTTGACAAGATTATCGGACTCGAACTGAAGCTCAAAAAGAGCGTCGAAAAGTTCGGACGCCCCATTGAAATCATATTCACAGCGGTTTTCAAGAAGGAGTATGCTCTGACATCTTGAACGGATAGTGGGAAGAAGTTCCGATGGGTTTCCAGTCGCCAGTATCAGAAACGTATTTGGCGGCGGCTCCTCAAGAGTTTTCAAAAACGCGTTCTGCGCCTCCGTTTTCATTCTGTCGGCGTCGTATATTATTCCGATTTTCTTTCCTGCTTCGGTAACGCTGGTCAGATAAAAGAGGCTCTCAAACCAGCGCACGGTGTCGGGTTCTCTCTCATTGTCCCCGACCGGGATTATTCTTGACTTGGAGGAGGGGGACAGCGTATATAGTTCAGGGTAATTTTCAGAAATTATTTGAGCGCAGGTTTTGCATTTTCCGCATGGTGAGCCGTTGGGTTGCGGCTGTGGGCATATCGCTATCTGCGCCAGCAGTAATGAAAAGTCTTTCCTCTGCTGTGGATTGTCTCCATGGAGCAGATAGGCATGTGCCAGGCGTTTAGCCTTTCTCGCGTTTTTAAGAGCGTTTACGATTGCGGGAAACTGTTTTTCAAAACGGTCCAAAAGCATTGTTTACAAGCTCCACTATTTGAAAATGTATCAGTTCCCTGGCGTTTTCAGCGGAAACTGTTTTGATTCTTTCCGGATTATCGGCGGCGATTTTGATGAAAGCCTCTCTGACAAGTTTATGGAATTCGAGGCTTTCAGCTTCAATCCTGTCTGAACTCTTTGATTCGGAGGGTCTGTCTTTTGTTCTTTCAAAGCCCGTTTTCGGGTTGATGTCAAGCAGTATCGTCATGTCCGGGATACATCCGCAACACGCGAAACGGTTGAGCTCATTTATGAACTCGAGGTTTAATTTTCGCGCATAACCTTGATACGCCGTTGTTGAGTCCATGAAGCGGTCGCATAAGACTATGCTGCCGTTTTTCATGGCTGGAATGATGAGGTTCCTCACGTGTTGTGCCCTGCTCGCGGCGAAGAGGAGTACTTCCGTTTCGTCATATATGGGCTCGTTGCCTGTATGGTATTTGACGATTTTTCTCAGGTTTTCGCCGACTTCCGTACCGCCTGGCTCGCGGGTTACCACACAGTTTCGGGCGCGGCTTTCAAAGTATTTCTTGAGAAGCGCCATCTGTGTTGTCTTGCCTGAGCCTTCCGGGCCTTCAAAACTGATAAAAAGCCCTTTGGGACTAATTTTGCTCTTTTTTTCAATAATCATTTCAAAAATAGAAAATTTATATCAAATTAAGTTTGAAAAAATTGAATAAGCTGGTTACATATAGCTTCCGTTTGCGAACCTCGCAAAAAGACAGTACTTTTTTATTAGTAAAAAGCAATAGCAGATAATTAAAATCACCGGAGTTTATATATGGTATCAAAAAAATTGGATAAAAAAAGCTATCACTCGAAAAACACGGGAGACTTTCCCGATAATATCCTTGTGGGCGCTAACAAGTATGTAAAGGTAAATGATCTCAGATACGGCACTAACCCTCATCAGCCCGCCGCTTATTACAAGCCGGCGAACAAATCCTGTCCCATCGCCGATATGGAATTGCTCAAAACAGCGAAGAACGGTCTGTCACAGACCAATCTCGAAGATATCTCGTACTCTCTCAACATAGTGAAGTATTTTGATTCTCCCGCCTGTGCTGTTATGAAACATGTCAACCCATGCGGCGTTGCCGTCATGAGGGGCGATGAAACATTGCGCAATGTCTATAAGAAAGCCCGCGACTGTGATGCCAGGGCCGCCTTCGGAAGCGTTGTCGCTTTTAATATTGAAGTTGACAGGGAGACCGCGGAAGAACTGATGAGTACCTTCATCGAATGTGTGGTCGCTCCTTCCTTCTCAGAGGAAGCTCTTGCCGTTTTCAATGACGAGGAAAAATTCAAACTGTGTAAAAATCTGAGAGTCGTCAAGTGTGGTGATATTTCAGAGCTCTCATGCTTTGTGGGAGAAGAAAAGAGCAATGAATTTACTATGAAGGTGCTTGCCGACGGTTCTATGGTTATGGCCGCTCCTCTCCTTACCCAGATGAAAAGTATCAAAGATATGAAGCCGGCTTCAGCTGAAAGCAAGACCCTCGGAAAAGTTGATTCGAAAATCAAAGCTGACAGAAAACAGATGGAAGACCTCGTCGCGGCGTGGTATATCAATCTCAATGTCCGTTCCAACGGAGTTGTTATTTTCAAAAACGGGCAGACTCTCGCGGTAGGCACCGGAGAACAGGACAGGGTCGGCGCCGTCGAGCAGGCCATAGAAAAGTATAAAACAAAATACAAAGGCGTTGAGACCATCAAGGGCGCCGTAATGTCCAGCGATGGTTTCTTTCCGTTCCCCGACGCCGTGGAAGTCGCGGCCAAAGCGGGAATTACCGCCGTGATAGCGCCCTCCGGCTCACTGCGTGACGCTGATGTCATCAAACGCGCTAACGAACTCGGCGTGGCCCTCTTTCACTCTCCTGAAAGGATTTTCTCTCATCACTAATTAAAACAGCGGGAAGTCTCATTGCAGACAATGGAAAATGGAAAAAAAGAATCTTCCGGCGTAACAGATGTGGGACTTACCGAACAGCATTTGCGGGGAGAAGTCCGCAAAGTTATTTATGAGAGTGACGACGCCTCTTATTCCGTACTTGGAATAACTGACCCGCAGGGTGTTGAACACACCGTCGTAGGAAACTTCGCGGGGGTTTACGAAGGGCAGGGCGTGGAACTCCGCGGCGTATGGGAACGCCATAAGGAACACGGCCGACAGTTCAGGGCCAACTCTTACAAATTCGTTCTTCCCTCCACTCCTGACGGCATAAAACGTTATATGTCTTCCGGCATTCTTCCAGGCATAGGTCCCAAGTTCGCCGAAAAAATAGTTGATACTTTCGGTGATAAGACTCTCGAAATAATGGACAGATTTTCAGCGCGGCTCCGCGAAGTTCCCGGCCTTGGGAAAAAACGCATAGAGGCAATCAGAAAGGCTTGGGCGGATAACAGGGACCGGCGCAATATTTATATTTTTCTTCAGGGCCTCGGCATAAGCGGCGCATACTGCAACAGAATCTATAAAACGTACGGCGATCAGTCCGCCGATATGATAAAGGAAAATCCCTACCGCCTGGCCGATGAAGTGAAAGGCATTGGCTTTGTCATGGCCGACCGTGTCGCCTTCGCGCTGGGTATTGGGAAAAATGATCCGAAACGTCTTGCCTCCGGCATACTCTATGCCCTTAATCAGCTCCGTTTGCTTGGACATGTCTGCTGCCCGGAGGACGCCCTTATGCGTTACGCGTCGGAGCTCCTTGAAGTGGACGCGGCGGATATAAGAAAAGAACTTGATGAAGTAATAGCCGCAAAGAATGCCTGTCTGGAGCTTTCAGGTTCTGAACGGATAATTTACGAAGCCGGACTTTATGCCGCAGAAACAGAACTCCCGCGTCTGCTCGGAAATCTTATTAACGCCAGAAAGCATTCAGCTTCCCGGATAATGAACATATCTTCTCCTCCGCGTCTCGTGTTGAGCCCTGAACAGAAGACGGCTGTTGACAGGGTTGCTCAGCATCCTATCAGCATAATCACAGGCGGTCCGGGGGTCGGCAAAACAACTGTTGTCGGTGAGATTGTCAGAAGAGCTTCCGCCGCCAGATTGAAGATTTTTCTTGCCGCTCCAACGGGGCGTGCCGCTAAACGTCTTGGAGAGGCTTCAGGGAAAAGCGCCATGACCATACACCGAATGTTGAAATGGGAACCGAAGCTCGGGCATTTTGTTTACGGGCTGAAGCATCCCATGCAATGCGATCTGCTCATTGTAGATGAAGTTTCGATGCTTGACCTGCCGCTTGCCGTTTATCTTTTCCGTGCGGTGAAGCCCGGTACTACTGTCGTGCTGGTTGGTGATGCCGATCAGCTTCCTTCCGTCGGCCCGGGCAAAATCCTTAACGACCTTATCGATTCAGGCGCGTTTCCCGTAACGCATCTTTCAAAAATATTCCGTCAGGGCGCTGGAAGTCATATCGTCAGCAACGCTCACAATGTTAATTCCGGCGTAATCCCGGAACTTCCGCATGCCGCAAAGAATGAATTGAGCGACTTTTACTGGATCGAAGAGGATGATCCGGAACATGTGCGGGACCTTATATGCAGGATGGTAAAGGAACGCATACCAAGGCGTTTCGGTTTCGATCCCATGCGGGATATTCAGGTCTTGACGCCGATGAACAGAGGACAATGCGGAACTGTCGCTCTTAACATGATGCTTCAGGACGCTCTTAATTCCGGTAATAAACCTCAGTTTAAACTTGGCGAAAAGATTTTCAGGATTGGCGACAGGGTCATGCAGACTTCAAACAACTACGACAAAAATGTTTTCAACGGTGACATGGGCAGGATTGCTCAAATAGACCAGCACGAAAACAAATTTACCGTACTTTTTGAAGAAGCCAAAGTTGAGTATGAGTTTATAGAGTCCGAACAGCTCGCCCTCTCCTATGCCGTAACCGTGCATAAATCCCAGGGCAGCGAATTTCCCGCCGTAGTTCTCCCCATACTCACTCAGCATTATATGCTTCTCCAGAGAAAACTTTTATATACAGCCATGACCCGCGCCAGAAAACTCCTGGTGCTTATAGGAAGCAGAAAAGCTGTTTCGATGGCGGTGAAAAACGTGTCGGCGGAGCCCAGATATTCAAAGCTTCTCGACAGACTGAAACAGTGGAAATGATAAATTAGAAATGCAGAATGGAATTAAGAATGGAAAAAATAAAACTTCAGACTCCGGTTGTTTTTAACAGCCGGGATATCAAATTCAGTTCTCAAACCGTGTTGTGCGGTATCGGCTCCTGTTTCGCGAAAGACATACTTGAAAGATTTTTTGACTCTGGTTTCAGGGGCGCGCAAAATCCCAATGGCATAGTTTATAATGCCGTATCAATTTTTGAATCATTGAAAAGAATTGTTGCTAACGAATCTTACAAAATGGAAGAGTTCTTCGAACATAACGGCATTTTCCACAGCTGGACGCATCATGGTTCTTTTTCATCCGAAAGTATTAACGAGGCTCTCACAAAAGCAAATGCCGCGCGTAGCGAATTCAGAGAGTTCCTGAACAAGTGCAATCTCTTCATAATCACTCCGTCATCATCTGTTGTTTACGAGTATATCACTGGGAGAAAAATTGTCGCCAACTGTCATAAAGTCCCAAATAATAAATTCGAGCGAAGGCTCCTTTCCCCGGAAGAAAATTACAAAGCCCTGTCTGATGCCGTGCATGTGATTAAATCTTTTAATTCGTCATGCAGAATACTTTTTACATTATCTCCAGTCCGGCATTACCCCGGGGAACTAATTCTGAATTCCCAAAGCAAAGCGCATCTCCTCACAGCCATCCATCGTTGCCTGCATGACTTCCCGGAACTTCTTTATTTTCCCTCCTATGAAATAATGCTTGATGAATTGAGGGACTACAGATTTTACAACGAAGACATGCTGCATCCGAACGAACTTGCCCGCAAAATAATTTTTGAACGTTTTCTGGAAACATATTTCGACAGCTCCGCGAAACAGCTCATAGAAAACAATGAAAAACTCAATCTCTCTTCGAAGCATCGACCGCTAAATTCTTAAAAAATATGCAGGTAAGTTTATTCATATGAAAACTTGGTGTTACTTTTTAAGTAAGTTCCAGGCTTCAATGAGCTTGTCGGCGGTTTTTACGGAGAAGCGGTTTGAACGGGGAGTTGTCTCATATCCGCCGCGACCGTAATTGCGGGAATTCGGGATATATCCGCCGCCTACTTTCAGATTGCCTGTTCCATTTGAATGTGAAACAATCATTGTGTTATATTCCGGAAAGATTTTCTTTTTAATCTCCAGCCCGATTTCTACAAACGGTTCACAGGGCAGGGACACGATGCGGCATTTGCCCATGAAAATACCGACGAGATTGAATTTTACAGGGTCTGTTTCTTTTGACATGTCAACGACGAGTTGAGCAAAATATTTTAAGACAACAGGTTTCTTTTTCGCAAGGTCTTCGGACGTCAAATCGGCGCCCGGTCCGAGAGGGGGGATGTCTTTGTATTTTTCAAGAATTGCCTTGGCTTCAGCCAGTTCATCATCGGGTATTTCCCTGGGACCGCAGGCGATACTTTTCTGACGGACTTCAAGAGTGAAATCTCCGACGGGCTTTAATTGTCCAATTGCTTTTTCAACGGTATCGGCATAACCGAGTCCGACTCTTTCGGCCTCTTTGTAACAGGTCTGGTCCATGTCTGTGCTGACATCAAAATGGTTGATGTTTCCTGATGCTCCGATAAGAGGCATTACCATAAGGCCGCTTCCAAGATTTGCCTGGAGACGCCGCATTAAAAATCCAGGCCAGTCCGCTGAAACATTGCTGCCGCCGATGGTGTCTGTATGATTGACGATGTTGGCGAGCAGGACTTTCAGTTTGCCGTTGCTTTTGATGCCGATGAGAGGAATTTCATAATCGGCTTCACCTTCAGTGCGGTCGATATCGGGATTCAGTTTTCCGGGATTGGTAACGACAGTACCGTCCTTCATCCAATATCTGCGGTTAAAACAGAAACGTTTATCTTCCGTTATCCCTGTGAACAACTCGCCCTGTGTCATATTGTTTAGAGCCTCGCGCAGTGCTTCGGATGCCTTCTTGACGGCAAAAGGTATGTAATCAGGATGACTGCCCGGACGTGTTACCCTTACTTCCGGGGCGGTATGAGAATGCGTGGCGGTAACAATCATATTGCGCGGGGAAAGTTCTTTTATGTCCGCGATTTCCTTATAAAAAGCCTCCGCCAATTCCTGGGAAACAGTGACAAGGTCAAATTGTATGATGGCTGAATATGTTCCTGCCTGCTTCAACACCAGCGCCCTGACTTCGATATCATCAAGAATTTTTTTCCACATACGGACGTTGAAATATCCGGCAAGTGATATTGGTATCTGAGGATTAATATTCCTTCGGCCTGTCCCGTAGTAAAATTTCTCTGGCATAAACACTGTCCCACTTTTGTTAATGATGTTAATGGATATTGTCTATTATATAACAATACTCTTCAATTGTCAAGAGGGACCTGAAGGGTTTATATCTGACAAAATTAAAAAATTAAATCATCGTGTTTTTATAAATTCATCATTTCACCTGCAAGATTTACTATGTAGTCAAGTTTTTTCAGACGAATGGGCATTGGACAATTGGTCTCTTTCGGAATTTCAAAGTTAAAGAGTCCGGAGTAATGAATTTTTCTGAGAGCTTTTATAAGAGCCTTCCAATCTACTTTTCCGCCTCCAAACGGCAGGATATGATCAAGGCCGGGGCCCATGCAGTCGGTAATATGCAGAGCTTTTAATTTTGCTCCGGCTTTTACGGCGAATTCAGCGCAATTGCCGTTACACCAATTTAAATGTCCTGTATCAAGGCAGATGCCAAGTTTTTCACCGCCGCGTATTTTTCTTATCAGAGCTGAGATATCGGAATAACAATCGAAGTTTTCAATTAAATTCTCCAGGCATATCACAAAAGACATACCTTTTGAATAAGCAAGAAGTTCTTCAAGAGTTGAAACTATATTCTCAAGAGCTCTTTTTTCAGAATCAGGGGCATTCCTGAGATTTTTCTTAATTTCCAAAGGGCCGGGATGAAGAACTCCGGCTTTAACATCCAGATCATTGAAGAGATCGCACCATTTTTTCAGATCGTCAACAAGTTTAATTCGAGATTTTTTATGCGGTTCCGCTAAATTTGCAGTTAAATAAAAATGTCCCTGTGGAAAGGAAAAAGACTTTTCATCGCAATACTTTTTGAATTTTCCAATAGCGTTCCGAGGTCTCGGTTTTTCAAGCAGGGCCCAGCCGTGTTCATCGGACAATTCTGAACAATCAAGCCCGTGTGCAAGGAAAGTGTCGACCATTGTTTCGGGTTTCAGCTCTTTGAAGTAACTGCTCCATACAGATATACGGAAAACTGATTTTTTTCTCATTTTTTATCTCCTGTGTTTTGATGAACAATGCTTTCTCGATTTTTATTTTTCATGTAATGAATATTTTGCTATTCCCATATGATAACGGAGGTGCCAGGGAACTCCGCCTGAGCAGTCGCTCTGCCTGGGACCGAAATAATACGCGGTTAGAATTGTGCCGTCATTCAATTGAACTGAGGACGGATATCCGCAATCAACACGATGAGGAACTGATATCAGAACTTCAGTATCTGACCAGGTCTCGCCATAATCATTACTCAATCTTGTCGCGACTCCGAATACTCCCTCGACACGACTGCCATGATTGAGTAAAATGCTTCCATTTCTCATTTCCAATAAATCAGCCGGGGCCTGGTTCGGAAGTGATGCGGGGCCTTTGCATGTCCAGTTTTCTCCCTCGTCAGCTGATTTATATATCAGCGTTATATTATTATCGCAACTGATGTATCCGCCCTGCCCAAAAACAGTGCGTGAACGCACTGCCGCCAGCCAAACGCCATTGTCGCATCGGAGCAACGCTGTTTCTGTACCGTTTTCCGCCAATAATTGCTTGTCGCCCCATGTTACTCCATTATCGCGACTCCAATAAATATATGATTTCTTTTCATCATCATGATGAATAGCGCAGGCCAGTTTTCCTTGCGGAGTTAATATGATGTTGCCAAAAGGATGTCCTGTTATATCAGTGTCATAATGTTTCCAGGTGACGCCTTTATCAGATGAGCTGGAAACTTGAATGGTCTCCTGTACCGTTATACCTTTTGTCCAGCCGCCGGTTAATATTATTATTTCTCCCTTAGCGTTTAATCCTGCGGCGTGGTTGTTCCGGACAAAATCAGGTTTATTTCCATGCTTTGTCGCGGTTCCCTGCAATTTCCAGAATTTCCCTCCATCACTGCTGAGCCAAACGTCTATATTGCCGTTTCCGGTAGCATGACCGGGATAGTTATAACCGGAGGCAATAATATCGCCATCCGGTAATAACGTAAGACGGGGCCATAGGCCGGAGTTATCCACAGCCACATAAAAATCTACATTATTCCTGAGATAAGAGCCGCAAAACATAATTATTCTCCTTGTGGTTTTGTTTTTAAAGAATTTAGATTTCTACATTTGTCGGCTTGGGCCTTCAAATATGTTAAAGCCGTTTTATTATTAGTTCCTGGAAATTCCCAGAATATAAGATGGAATTTACGTGTATCGGAAGGATAGGTTATTGTAGCGGTATTTGCCATGTAATTATCCAATCCTATCTGAACGCCTGTGACTTCTTCGGGATAGAACATGACTCCGCTTGGCCCTTTTGCCCTGGTATCTGTCTCAACATCGAAGACTTTATCGGCAAAGAATATCCAATAATCCTGAGGGAGATTAAGACTGAAAGTCTTTTTTTTATCACCGCTGTCCTCTTCACCTTTAGTGTTAGTTAGCGCCCACCTTTTTCCTGCTTGCCCCTTTTTCGCATAAAAGCTCGGATAATTTCTCAGCAAAACCTGAATGGAATTAATATTGATTTTAGGGGTAATTAAACACTCTAAAAATAATTTATCATCCTCTGGTTTCATTGAGAATATTACTTCTGCTTTTGCTTCATTTGTATCCCATGTAAAAGTAACAATCCCATTCCCGTTTGTATCTTTCCGGGTTTTCCATATTGGTTCATTCTCAAGTGTTATCGGCTTTCCATTGATGATTATCTTGAAAAAATCATAACAGCTCCAATTGCAAATAGTTGGTTCCCATAATCCTATTCCACAATGGTCATCAATTATTAATTCACCTTTCTCATCAGGATTTGAATAGCGTGAATAAACGATGCAGTAGGCTTGGTTTTGCGCATCCAGTTTTATGCGGGTCGATTTAATGTATTTGCCTTTGTTTTTTCCGCTTGGTCTAGGGTGTTCACCATTTTCTTCGGTGATTTTCACTGGATTTTGGATTACGACGATTCCTCCGACTTCCTCGCCGGATGCCAATCGGGAAATGAGCATGAGTGCAAAGGAACAAACAATTCTTGATGCAGTATTCATTATTTCGCCCTTTTTTCATTGAAAAGCAAATTCAGCTTGAGTTCATATTCGAAATTTTTTAATCTTGTAAGGGTATATTGCAATTTTTCAATGTCCCCGGCAGTCGCAAGTTTTCCATCTGCGTAGTTTTTTTCTATCGCTGTTAATGGCACACAGAGAGCTTCCATTTTTTTCTGCATGGCTTTTTCTATTTCTCCTTTCCCTGACAAACGTTTATTATAATTCATAATAATTTTTTTTATTTCAGGTATCAGATTATATTTTACAGTTTCATCGTATGTTCCTATTGTAAGCCATCCGAATTTAGTCGGCGCATGAAAACTGCCGTTTGTGTTTGACCAGCAGGAATATTCTGTTTCATCAGCCATCCTGGCCCTGCAAACGTTGAAACGCAGCAAGCTTCCAGTCACCTTATTTATACCCAACTCCGAAAATGGAATAGCTATTTCCAATGTCCAGCTTTTTTTACTTTCTTTAACTGCGGTTTCCCATCGTGGATTCCACTCTTTATTTTTAAAATCCCAATCAGCTTTTGTTCCTGCGGCGTTGACAATAAGGTGAAAGTATGTTTGCTGATCAAGGTTTGTGTCGAAAAATATTTCTATACAATCATCGGCATACACCGGGCCATCATGGACATTGCAAGTTTTTTTCAATTTGGACATGTTTTCTTCTTTGCATTCTATTCCCAAATATAAGTTTGTCTCATCATAAAGAACGGCAAATGAAGTTTGCATTCTGGCAAGGCCCGTCCCACTGATTATCAGAGAAAATTCGCGCGCTTTGCTGGACGATTGCCAGCAGCTTTCTGACAAAACTCCATCTATGACAGGGGCATTTCCAGTTTTCATTGCCTGCATAATTTTTATCTCCTCAGCAAAAAGGGACGATGACAGGATTATCATGATAGCAATAATTGTGTTCTTCATTTTGCTTTTCCTCCGATAACAGTGAATTTGCCTGTTGCGGTTTTTCCGCTTACGACTTCTTCGATCTGAATTGTATATTCACCTGCTTTTTCATTAAAAGACAAAGGTATTATTCCAGAGTATTTTCCATCAAAAAGAATATTTTTTGCATAATAGGGTATTTTCATTCCATCCGGATTCGTCACTTCCAGTCTGGCAACTGAAGAAAGAGAGGGCGTAATGAAAAATTCATAATTGACATTGTCTCCTCCTTTTAATTTTTCAGCCTTTGAAAGTTTCAAATCTATTGACTCGATCTGCTTAGGCAGCATGGCAAGCACTTTGGCTTGGGAGGGCGTCATTTCCACCTCGACTTTATCCGTAAACCCCAAATACTTCTTCTCTCTCATGTCATAAATATGAGAAGCTTCTGGAAATATTACAGTTGCTTTTTCCTGTTTCAGATTTTTGATGCGTTCATTTGGATTTCTGGATGGACCGGAGAAATAAAGCAAGCCTGCATAAGTCGCGTCTTTTCCTTTGAATACTGAAGTCATAGTTGCTTGCAGCGGCGTTCCATCTTTTGTGAGAATTTTTAACATGGGATGTATTCCCGAATTCTCGAGTATCGTTTTAAATATTCTTCTTTTATCTTCCCCTGTCCCCGCTACTCTTTCTGCGGTATATGTCTTAAAAAATGTTCCGAGATATACAGCTTTGCCTTTTCCGAAGACGTTATAAGCGGGAACAGATGTAAAATCGCCGAAAACCGATTTTAGTGAAGCTTCTTTCAGCATGGCACAATGGCAATCCATGGACCCTGGGGGCAGGTCTGCGATTATTGTTCCGCCCTCTTTAACAAATTTACTTATGTTTGCTGCTTCTTTTTCTGATAATGCTCTGGTACTCGGTAAAATAAGTACCCTGCAAAAATCCTGAGTAAGTTTGCCTTGCTCTACTTCGACACTTGAAATAGAACGGCTTTGGAACCCCAGATCCTGAAGCAGATAACAAAATGAGTTTATGGAATTTTCATACGACAAGGGGGAATTAGGTTCGTCAACAGCATAAGCATATTTTGAGATGGGTGAATAGTAAATGGCTACAGGGTCTGTTTTGAGTTTGGAGCCGATTAGAAGTTTTCCTAATCCTGACTTTATTTCTTTTATTTCCGAACTCGTTGTCTGAAAATACTCGAAAGGTTGCAAATCTACGGTGAATGCCGCATTTCCTCCGGCCCCTTTTACGAGTGTACCGCCAAACCACCAGCAACTGTTCATTCCCTCAAAAAGACAGAACCAGGGAAATGCCCGAGTATAATCATTAAATATTGCGCCGTCATATGCTCCAAACCAGGAGCCTGTAAAACTATTTTTCTTAATAAAGCTTCTCAATAACCCAAATCTGTCCATAGAGTCCGGATAAAGTCCGAAAAAATCAAGATTACTGAAGAGTTTATAGAAGTCATATCCTGTGCTTGTACGGCTCCGCAATGGACCTTCAAAGCCGGCGCGGGCATATTTATCAACGCTCTTAATGGTGTTTGCCGCTTCGATTTGCGAGTCAGCAAAAATCTTTTCCATGAAGAGCCGATGATCAAGCCATGACGCATAATTTTTCTGTCCTCTGGCCTGCTTCCAATTCATCGGCTTTACCTTCTCCCACGCATCAAAGGAACTCTGCCATATCTTATTCAATTCTTCAAGAGAACCATATTTTATCTGTAAATATTTTCTGAGATCACATAAGGTTTGAGCACCATAACAGACTTCCAGTTTGTCAGATACAGAGTTTTCGTCTCCCAGATTATAACCTACAGGACCATATATTCCATATAATTCCGTCGCAGTTTTCAAATATTTTTTTGTCTCTTCATGAAAAGCTTTATCGGATAAACAAGGCCTTCTTGCCGGACCGTCAGGGGTCATCACGTGAAAGTCGTCGCAAAAGAAAGACCATACAGTTGGAATTATTTTAAGATTGGCCCTTGCTATATTCCCGGCAATTATTCTACGGTCATTATTTGTTAACCGCTTGGGAAGGGCAGAGAGGTCTAATACCGTATCAACCCCATTACTCTGATATGCGTTCAGAATCAGTTTGCTGAGCTGTTCATCATTTTCAGCGCTCCACATAACAAAAGAAAAGTCTCCATTACCGCGTTGCGGTACAGGAAAAGAAACTGTTTTTTCTGACATTATGCCGGTTTCGCTGATAAGAACTGCTTTCACAGACAAAAGAATGCTTAACGGATGTCCTATTTTAAAAGTGAAAGGAAACGTTTTATTTGTTCCTGTGAATTCTTTAAAATCAATAATTCTGTTGAAATTGTCCTTGAACTCAATTCTTATTTTTCCAGATGACACGGCCTTCTCAAGAGTCAATTCTCCACGCAGTGTTTCATCTGCTTCATAATGATCTTTGTTTAAAGTCAGAGCGACTATTTTGTTAACTGCATTTATTTCCATATATGAAGATGCCCAGTCTATGGTTTTTCCGTCTTTAATTATCCACAGATCAATAAAGTGGGCACCGTCTTTCAGAGCTGGAAGCGGGAATGATAAAATATTTTTTCCTTCTTTAATTTCCCTCTTCCCTTTTTGCTGTTGTTCAATATTGTTTCTCAAGTCTCTGATAACAAAATTAAAATCGAAGATGCCGGGACTGGAATTTACAAAAGAGAAATCTATTTTTTCAGCAGACGGAATAACTTCTTTTGCTGTTAAACAAGACTCTTTGCCGGCCGTCCAGATAGCAGCTTTGGCCACCATGGCCATAAGGTAGTCATAATACAGATCGATATCCCCATATCCTTCTCTGGGAGTCAGGCAATGACGATAATAATCGTCAAACGGAGTTGCTTTCTGATTGTAATTCAAAAGTGCGATTCGGCCCTTTCCAAAAGTTCCGGAAAGAAACAGCTTGTCCCCGGGAATATTTTTTAAAATTGGTATAGCTTGTGCCGGCAGTGCGTTCATAATATTGTTGCTTGGCAGTTTGTTTTTATTGAAAAGCACTTCCAGTTCTTTGTCCATTTCAGGAGGGTTCACATAAAGCAAACCGACTCCGTCACTGTAAATTTTACGGAGTATTTCGGTTCTGATCTTTGCAGGTATTATCGACCACTTGATTTTACCAATTATGATCAGGTCATAGCTTTCCTCGAGTTTCTTCTCGAAGAGTTTGTAAATTTGATTCGTTTGAACCAGTCCTTCTACGCCCCTGGCCGCTCCAATTGCAGTATATTCGTGCAACATCATTGGCGTATAATCAAGCGATAATCTTTGGGCCAATTCCACGGTTTCTCTCTGTCCCCATGCAGGAGCTATAACCAATGTTTTTATTTTACCTTCAGAATAAGGATTTGCCCATTTTATATGCGGCGTAATAATTTTCCCTGCCAGATTATCATAGGTTTTATATGTTTCTTCAGAAAAAAGCTCGCATGCGGCAAGCATTAAGAAAACCGATGCCGTTAAGCATAACCATTTTAGATTTTTACATTTATTCATTGCGACAAAACCTCCTTTTTTTATAAAAAATCTTAATATTAATTTTATCGTGGCCCCTGGAACGTACTGTCAGCTGGAATAGGATATTTTTCCCAAAGCTGTTTTAATGTTTCATATTTGATCTATCATTCCCATAAACGATTTAGATTGTGTGCTATATCCAAAATTCCATAGCGGTTCCATGCTGCGTGTCCATCCAAATATAATAAATTAGTTCCGTTGTTGTGTCTCCAGGAGATGTCACAAGTGGAACCTGGGGTGATATCACTCAAATCAAAGAACTTGAGTTCAACGTTATTATTAGACCAGTTAGCCGGGTCTCCGT
The DNA here is from genome assembly GCA_001803225.1 of Lentisphaerae bacterium GWF2_44_16. GTDB lineage: Bacteria > Verrucomicrobiota > Lentisphaeria > Victivallales > GWF2-45-14 > GWF2-44-16. The sequence continues at coordinate 40,656 of MHBF01000058.1, forward strand.
CGCTTATCAGACCAGTGCATGAGGGCTTGGTTATTTCTCTGAAATAACATATAGGCGGGACATAATCGTATTGCTTCATGACATCAGCATTGACAGTGTAATTGGTGCAGTATCTCAGAAAGCCGATATTCATATCTCCCCACCAGAGTTTTTCTCTGGGACAGAGAAAAACAGCGGCTTTTTCTTTGGATGGATAGTCGGAGGTCGAGACGTATCTGGGAACGTTGAGGTATTCGCCGAGATTTGTTGTCCAGGTTATAACGCCTGCCGCGTTTGCCTGAACAATGGCCTCATTATTATCAACACCATACATTTGGACAGCGCCGCCTATTTGTTTGAGATTGTTGGCGCAGACTATTTGTGCGGATTTTTCCCTGACTTTTTTCAGCACAGGCATAAGTATGCCGGCTAAAATCATTATTATGGTAATCACAACAAGCAATTCAATAAGCGTGAAGAGCTTATGATTTTGGGAGTTTCCTGTTCCGCGTCTTTTCATTTTTTCACCTCCGGGATTAAATGCTTTTTCATCAAACCGCATGCAGTTACAGCATTTCTTTCCATAATTGCCGCTGCTATTTTTATATGCATCATGGCTACTTCCTGGCGATGTTTCCGGGAATGGAGAACCAGTTCGTGTTGCCTGAAGTGATTTACGATAACACCATTCATATCTCTCAAAAATTTGTTTCCGGCAGCTTCAAGAATGGCAATATGGAATATTGTATCGGCAGAGTGCATTTTCTCATGTGTGGATTTCTTTTCAGACTTGCGTTTATATGCCTCGGCGGCTTCCTTGATCTTTGCAAGCGCGTCATTTGACGCGTTAGAGACAGCCAGCTCTATAGCTCCTGTTTCCAGTATCCACCGGAATTCCGTCAATTCATCCTGAAAGGTCTGGTCATTTGTCAAAAAAGGCAGATGAGTTTCAAATAAATCAACAAGATTCAGTTTTTGTATGGTAGTCCCTCTGTTTTTTCTGGACTCAACGAGGCCCACATATTGTAACCTGCCGAGAGCTTCTCTTATAACAGGACGGCTTATGCCGAGCATTGAAGCCAATTCCAATTCGCCGGGAAGTTTTTCGTCAGGTCTAATCCCGCTGGATAATATAAAATTGCGAATCTGTTCCGTTGCTTCTGAGACTAAATTCTTTTTTGTTATTTTCGTAAATGAAGCATTCATTCAATCCTCCATGCGTCTAATTTTTTTGGACAGAAGCGACAAGCGTTTCCATTCCGCCCCGGGCATAATATTGTCACTTACTCCAAATATAAAGTCATTTCGTACTTTTACCATGTTTATTAAACTGTCAAGAATGTCTATATATTTTTTCATGGGGAACGCCGGTTCAAATATTATACTTGGCAATCCTCCCCAGCAAATAATTCGTCCCTGCCACGCATCAAAATATTCTTCCATTTTCTGTTTTACAAGAGGTGCGCTCGCCAAACAATCCGCCCCGTCGAATTTCGCTTCTAAAACAACAGGCAGCAGCTTGCTCATTTCCGCGTCGGCATGCCAAAGGACTTTTTTGCCATGCCGATGCATAAGTTCATTAAATTCACGAAAATATGGGAGAAAATATTTTTCGAATATCGGAGGCGGAGTCATTTGTGAAGAAAAATGCGCTCCATGCAATACCAGTTTTGCCTTTGAATTACAAAGGGCCGGCCATACATCGCGCCGATATATTCTTTCAATATGGCTTATCAGTAAATCGACTTTTTCAGTAAAATCAGTCATATGAAGGAAAAAACCTTCGTAACCACTGAACTGAAGCATGATATGGTGAGCAGGGCAGGGACCAACTATAAGCATGGGTAATCCTGCATCACCTGTCATGGTATCAAAAGCGTCGAATCCGCTGATATCAAAATCAATATGCGCGTCTTCCATTTCTGAAATCAGCAGGTCATAATCGTTTTCTGTCTCAAGGGGGTATTTCACTATATGCCCCCCGAGGCTTTTTCTGGAATTATCGAAAACTGTAACTCTTCGGAGCACAGCTCCACTCCTCAGTTTATATTCTTCTGTTTTCTCATCGTTTTTTTCTGTTTTTTCGAAAAGTGAATTATTGAACAGCACGTTCGGATTCAATCGATAGCGCGCGGCCCTGCAAAAACCGAGAAAATCTTCTGCTTCTTCCTGGGACATTCCTTTGATCTCTTCGGGCAAAGCGTTTTTCAATGACATTTCTTTATGCCATAAATCAAGCCTTATGGACGCAGGCGGCCTTCTAAAAGATTTTCTTTCAAAAACAGCCAGCATATGTTCTCTTCGAGTCATCCGGCATTTACCTTCCCATGTCCAGTGATTTAACTTTTTTGATCTTCTCGGCAAAAATACTTGCGATGGCAGAAGTATCAGAACCTAAAACAAAAAATACGCATCCCGATGAATAATAACGCGGGATATCTTCCATTGAACAAGGTATTCCCCAGGGTATCCTTTTCCTTGAAAGAGTCTCGATGACTTTGTCCCTGCCTTTAATAAATTCGGGATTATTGAAGTCGCCGGGCGTTCCATAACTTTGCGAGAGATCAAGAGTCCCTATATAAAATATGTCAACACCCTTCACGTCAGTGATTTCGTCTATTTGTTCAACCGCTTCTTTATCCTCTATCTGGAGCATTAGAAATTTTTCTTCATTGCTGTATTTTATATATTCGTTAAGAGCAAGCATGCAAAAATGACCGTCGCTGTTGCCGCCGTCAATAGGCCTCAATCCCTTTGGTCTGAAAAATGACCGCTTGACAGTTTGTTCTGCTTCTTCCGCTGTAAAGATATGAGGTACCATGAGCCCGGTAGCATCCATCTCCAGGGGGCGAATATAATCAGAATAAGATCCTTTAGATACTCTTACCATTGAATCCATTCCGGTCATTTTGGCGGCCCGGACCTGATTGAGTACACTTTCATAATCTACCGGCGTGTGTTCCATGTCCAGCCAGACACAATCGAAACCGGAATAGCCGAATATTTCAACTACAGAAGGATCGCACAGATGTGTCTTGGCGCAGAAAACCGGTTTTCCTTCAGCCAATTTTCTTTTAACTATACTTTTATGCATTATGTTTCTCCTGTCGAAAGTTATTGACTATGTAATCGCTAAGTTTTTGTGCCATATAGTTCCTCGCTCCTGCTATTGCTTCTACTGTTGCCCCGCCTATATGAGGCGTTATGATCAGGTTGTCATGTTCCTGTGCATAGTGAACAAGCGGATGTTTTGTAATATCCTCCAGCCATTCTCCGTCAATTACATCAAGTCCCGCAGCCGCGACTTTTCCTGATTCCAGCGCTTTCAGAAATTCCGCTTCATCTATTATTCCGCCTCTGCTGGTATTAACTATTATTACTCCATGTTTCATTCTGTTAAAAGCGTCGCCGGAAATCAATTTTCTCGTTTCATTTCTCAGGTGAATATGAATTGATATGACATCACTTTCCTGTAAAAGGGTTTCGAAATCAACGCGTTCAACTCCTGGTATCGTGAAGTCTTTCGGATCACAACCAATAACACGCATCCTGAATGCCTTGCCGTATTCCACTGTCATCTTCCCGAGTCTGCCGACTCCCAGGACCCCTAAGACTTTTCCTGACAGCTGCCTTCCGGTGTACTCTTCTCTCGCCCAATTTCCCGCCCTTACCGACGCGAATGCCGCGGGCAGCTTTCTGACGCAGGCCAGAAGAAGTGCCCAGGAGCATTCAGCCGTTGCTGTAAAATTATCCAGAAGGGCATATTCTTTTGTCAGGGATAAGACCGTAATTCCCCTTTCTTTTAACAGTTCCATATCGAGATGGTCAGTCCCTGTGCTTGGCGCCGCGATAACCTTCAGTTTCTTTGCTCTGTCTATAATTTTTTTGTCGATCATAATATCGGTGTGTCCGAAATAAGCATCATATTCAGCTATTTTTTCAAGCAGAACATCGCGGCTTATCGGTAAATGATCCAATTGAGTTATTCCCCTCAAACACTCAAGCGCGTTCGGGCATAAATCCGTATTGAGCATACATAAGGTTTTTATCGCGTCCATTTGAATGGTACTCCTCTTTGATATGTATTACATATTAACATATTAAATTTCATTTGTCAATAGCTTTCCGGAAAAATCTGAAAAAAATCCGAAGGACAATGTTATAAAGAGAAGTGTTTTGAAAAACGAAATTATGCGTTATTCATAGCGGAGGGCTTCTATGGGGTCGAGTTTGGAGGCCTTCCAGGCGGGGTAGTAGCCGAAGACAATGCCTACTCCCGCCGAAACCAGGACGGCTGCGGCGATGGCGGCGGGGGACGTCTCGACAGGCCAGTTCAGGAAATATCGCACAAGCAGCGAACCGCCGTGGCCGAGGAGTATTCCCATGGCGCCTCCGGCCAGACAGAGCACAACGGATTCCACTAGAAACTGTCTGAGTATGTCTCTCGCTCTTGCGCCTACTGCCATTCGCAAGCCTATCTCGCGTGTGCGTTCAGTGACGGAGACCAGCATAATGTTCATGATGCCGACACCGCCGACCACGAGGGATATCATGGCGACGCATAAGAGAAGGTTGGTCATAAGAGTGGTTGTTGATGAGAGAGCTTTTGTCATTTCGGTCATATCCCTGATATGGAAATCATTCGGTTCGCCCTCCCGGAGGTGATGACGTTCCCGAAGCAGCTTGCTTATTTCACTGATGGCATTCGGTATTTCCCCGGTTGATACGGCGGAAGCCATGATATGGTCAATGTTTGTGAAACGCACGGACATGAGAGTATTGGCAGTTTGTGTTTCGGAGCGCTCGGGGTAAAGCGTGGCTTTTTGTCCCGGGTAGAGAGTGCTTGTCGAGTTTGTCGAAGAACTGCTTGACGATGAATCGCTTTGATTTGATGTGGAAAGGTTTGAGCCTGTAACCCTGTATTTTATAGTAGTCCATGGCGCTATGATTATATCGTCCTGGTCCATGCCCATCATGTTCGCTCCTTTCGGACCGAGAACTCCGATGACTTTGAAAGAGACGTTTTTTATACGTATTTCTTTTCCTATCGGGGCGTCCCCCTGAAAGAGTTCGCGTGCGACAGTCTTTCCCAGAAGGCATACTTTATTGCCGTTTAGAACATCGCGTTCAGTGAAGTTTTCTCCTTCCGACATTTTGTTCCAGTCGCGTACATCAAGGAATGACGGAGTGGTTCCCATCATGGACGAAGGCACCCAGTTGCGGTTTCCATAGACGGCCTGTGTCCTTGCCCTGACGACAGGGGCGGCATAAAGTATGGAGGGACATTCGCGGAGCATCGCCTCGTAATCCTGAGGGGTCAATGTCATAACGCTTCCGGAACCGAAACTGACGCCGCCGCTTGCCGCCGTACCAGGATGTATCATAAGATTATTGGCGCCCATGGTGGCTATTGAATTCTGAATGGCTGCTGAAGAGCCTTTGCCTATTTCCATCATCGCGATTACCGCCGCCACTCCTATCACAATGCCCAATGTAGTCAGCATGGAGCGCATGGGATTGCGTCGAAGCGCCCTGAGGGCCATCATGACTGTGCTGTGAAGCTTCATGATTTTTCCTTTCCATTTCCAGACGCGGCGGCATTGGCGGAATGTACGAAAAGACCGTCCACTATATTCCCGTCATGGATGTGAATGACGCGTCTGGCATGTTCTGCCACATCCGGGTCATGCGTTACAATTATTATGGTTATACCGTCGTCCCTGTTGAGTTTTTTGAACATTTGCAGAACATCCTCGCTGGTGTGGGAGTCTAGATTTCCGGTAGGTTCGTCGGCAAAAATCACCGGAGGGTTGTTTATAAGGGCACGGGCGATGGCGACGCGTTGCTGCTGACCGCCTGAGAGTTTGGACGGTTCATGATGGAAACGGTCACCCAGTCCAAAACGCGTGAGCATTTCACGGCCTCTTTTCAGACGCTCCGCGTCGCTGAGATGTTCAGCGGTGTAGCTTAGGGGCATTATTACATTTTCGAGAGCGGTGGTACGGGGGAGGAGATTGAAGCTCTGAAATACAAAGCCTATTTTACGATTGCGCACTGCCGCGCGCGCATCGTTTGAAATGTTTGATACTTCCGTTTCCTCCAACCAGTATTCGCCGGAACTGGGCCTGTCGAGGCATCCGAGAATATTCATCAGGGTACTTTTGCCTGAACCGGAAGCGCCCATCAGCGCGACAAGTTCACCGCGTTCCACTTCCAGCGAAATATCCTTCAGCACGGGCACGGCGATATCGCCCATCTGATAAGTTTTTGAGATATTTTTCAGCTCAATGAGTTTCATTTTATTTTTTTCCGCCTCTGCCTATCTTGGGGACAAAAGGATTGGATGGATTGCTTTTTTTGCTGTCGCCGCCATTGGCTTTTTCCCCTGTTACCACTTCAAGGCCTTCCTTAATGGCGCTTCCGCTAACTTCCGTCATTATGCCGTTCGTTATGCCGCAGGTAACATCCAGAGGGGCGAGTTGGTTATTTTCAAAACTCCATAGAATGCCCTTACTGTTAGTTTCCCAAAATTTTGCGCTCGTAGCTTTTTTGCCTGATGAATTGTCCTTTTTTTCTTCTCTTACAGACGGGAACTGTGCGGATGAAGGGAGCCATTTCAAAGCGGAATTCGGGACAAAGAAAATATCTTTGTGCTCAACTATTTTGAACTGCACATTGGCGGTGAGATACGGGAGCAGGCGTCCGCTGGAATTGTCAGTGATTATTTCAACTATGTAGGTAACGACGTTCTGGCTCATTGTAGCGTTCAGCCTTATTTTTCCGACTTCGCCGATAAAAGTTTCTCCGGGATATGCGTCAACAGTGAAGCTCACAGGCTGTTTCGGATAGATTTTTCCGATATCGGCCTCATTGACGTTTACCCATACCTGCATTCGTTTCAGGTCTTTGGCGATGAGAAAAAGGCTTGGAGCGTTGAGGCTGGCGACAACAGTCTGTCCGATATTTACGCGGCGGTCTATCACAATGCCTTTCACGGGAGATTTTATGGTACAGTAACTGAGATTGCGTTCGGCTTTTTTAAGGGCGGCCTCAGTCTGCATTACCGAAGCTTTCGCCTGGAGAATGGCGGCTTCCCCTATGGCGAGATTGGCTTTGGCAGTGTCAAAAGATGATTTATAGGAATCATAACTGGCCTCGGCGATGGCCGCCGCGGGTCTCAGCTTCTGTGCCCTTCCCCAGTCATTCTGAGCAAGAACATGTTTGGCTTTCATCTGGTCCAAATCGGCTTCCGCGCGGAGCTGGGACGCCTTGGCCTGCTGGAGCTGGGCCCTGACCTGGGCGGCTTCCGCCAGATATAGAGAATCATCTATCATCGCCAGAACGCTTCCTTCTTCCACTTCCGAGCCATAATCAATGGCCTTGCCATTTTTATCTTTCCCAAAACTTACTATCTGCCCGGCTATCTGCGCTCCCACGTCTACGAGTTCTTCCGGTTCCACTGTTCCTGTGGCGCTGATGGCTACCGTAATATTGCCGCGTTTAACTGCCGTTGTCTTGTATGTTACACCGTTTGTTTTACCTGATAGAAAGTACCAGACCGGATATGCGGCCAGGAGCGCGATGATTACGATTGTTATGACAATGGTTTTCAGTTTAGGTGTTTTCATAAGTTTTCCTGTTTTCTCATTTTAACGAATCCTGATCGGGGCTTTTTTATGATTCTGTTTTTTTCCGCGTTGCTTTTATGCCGGCAATGCTGAAATCCGATATGTGCTCAGCAAGTTCCTGGACGCTGAAATCAAATATTTTAACGCAGTGTCCTCCCTGTGGATTTTTTTTCATCAGTTTATGGCGGTGTCTGCGTTCCGATGGATGAAAACATTGCGACATGATGCTCATCATGCAGAGGTGAACGTCTTTTTCGGATGCTTTGGCGCCCAGCAGTTCCCTGATGATTCTTTCCATATCCTGACGAAGGGGATCTATAGTTTCGTGAATGACCTTGCTGAGGAGACCGGTGGGGGCCGCCATTTCCCTGTGAACGATATTGAACACTTTATTATCCTCATCCATTACGCGGCTGACTATGGAAAAGATTCTTCCGCGGAGACGTTCTTCCGCCGGAGCGGAATCGGGCACTCCGCCGTCAACGGGATGCGCTTCAAGAGATTTGCTGAAAGCCAGAGACCACGCCTCGACATAAAGTATTTCCTTGCTGCGGAAATGATAGTTTATGAGCGCGGTATTAACGCCGCTGCGCCTGCATATTTCGGCATGAGTGGCGCCGCGAAAGCCTTTTTCACCGAAAACTTCGCAAGCCGCTTCCAGTATTTTGCTTCTCGTGTGTTCGCCGTCTTTCCTTGCCATAACCGGACACTTTCATAGTTTAACTGCATAGTTAAATTATACAATTAATTTATGCGCTTGTCAAGTCCTTTGCTTTTTTTGAAAAAATAAAACAGAAAAAACATTGAAGAGGTATTGACAAAGGGAAGGGGATTTGTTATAATAATAGTATACTAGAATACTTAAAAAGGGAAGGTGGATATGGAGACGTATAAGAATTATCTGCCTAAATATATTCAGATTAAAGAGCTTATAAAGACCAGGATAAAGAGCGGCGTCTATAAGCACGGCCAGAAGCTTAAGCCCCGGACGGCACTGGCAAGGGAGTTCAATACTACTCTGGCGACCTGTTCAAAGGCGGTGGATGAGCTCCTTGACGAAAAGGAACTTGAAACCCAGATAGGTGTAGGGACTTTTATTGCCGGGAAGAATATAGAAAAGAAATTGCAGATATACGGCACAGTGAGGACGCTGAACAATCCGTTTTACGGGAAGTTTGCGGACAGTTTGAACAGAACTCTTATGGAAAAGAATTTTCTCCCGCCGAAAATAATAAGCACTCAGTTTGATCCCGCAAAAGAAGCAGAGACAGTCAATGCATTACTCAAAGAGAACAACTCCATAATAGTCATGTGCGGTTTCCTTTCGGACGACACAAGACAGTTGATACTGGAGCATCCCGAGCGTTTTTATATTTTCGGTCATGCCCCTGAACTTGAGGGAAAAGCAAATCAGATTGTCTCAGATACCGAACAGGGCGCGTTTATTTCCGTCAGACATTTAATAGAAATGGGGCACAGGGATATTGCGATTATCAGCGGTTCTTCAAAAACCGACTTAAAGGCAATAGCGTACAAGCGTGCGTTGACCGGGGCCGGGATTAAAATAGAGGAAAAGTATATTGCCGGCATTGATGAAAGCGATAGATTGCCGATGGAAAAATTAAACGCGGAAGTAAACATTGTCCTTGAAAAATTTCTGAAATGCCGCAGAAGGCCGACCGCTGTTTTCTGCACAAGTGACTTTTTTGCCATGAATTTTATTTCTGCCTGCCAGATGCGCGGATTGAAAATACCTGATGATTTTTCAGTCAGCGGCTATGACGGTGCGTTTGAAGGGCATACCGGGGCATATCAGATTACGACCGCGGTACAGCCGCTGGATGAACTTTTCAAGGCCGTTTTAGAACATCTCACGTCAGAAAAACCGGAAGTTTTCCTGAGCCTTAAACTGTCTCCAATCCTGAGATATGGAAATACAGTAAAAAAATTAAAGAAGGGCTGAAATGATGAGACGGATATGGAAATTTACGATGATAGAGCTCCTCATTGTCATATCTATAATTATGATACTGGCCGCACTCCTGCTTCCGGCGCTGAGGAAAGCTAAGGAATATGGTCATGAAATAAGCTGCAAGTCCAATCTGCGCCAGTTGCATCTTGCGTGGCTCAATTATGCGGATGACAACAATCAATTTGTACCGCTGTATTATGATTCTGATCTGGATGCCATATGGGTGAGTTTATTATTTTCGACAGGATATGTAAAACAGCCGGGCTATGGCAAGACAATAGAGAGATGTCAAAAAGGAGGCTTGCTTATCTGTCCATCATATGCGTATGATACTTATGCGATCAGTGCGCATGTTCTGTATAAATTCCTAGTGTATACTTATGCCATGAATACCAGCACTGGAGGAGGAAATTGGAAGAGGCTCAAGGATTCATCGCAAACTCTCCTCTTTTGCGATACCGGAGACCAGAGTGGACATTGTTATCGCGTGAATGCCTATTCTCTCACCGCAAAGAACGATCCCCCGATATTGTCCATCCGCCACAACGGTGGACTTAATATTGTATTTGCTGACGGGCATAGTAAAAATCATAAAGGCACTATGCCGCGTCCTCTGCCGAACGTAAGCAGTGAATGGCCGTGGTTTGACAATCAATTTTAAAAAGGGAAAGAAAGATGCGGGGAAATTTATATAAAAGTATTTTTTTGCTTTGTATTTTAATGCTTGCCTTAAATCTCCGGGGAGATGAAAAGGGAACAGTGCGGAATATAGATTTAATTACGGGCAATATTAATTACCGCATCGCGCTTGGAATTTTTAATAAGGACGGGAAAGAATATATTTCAGGCATAGGTCTTTTGGGGAGTTCTGACGGTAGAACATATTCCAAACGAGGCTGGAGTGCTCAAGGTTTTATACAGCTTAAAATGAATGGCGAAAACCTATTTAAATATCCCGTTGAAATCAAAAGCGACGTGAAAACGTGTGAAATGAATTTTAATACACCTGAAGGAAAAAGTTCAATTACATTCAGAACAGAGGAACAGGGCAACAGGCTTCTAACGACGATACATATGCCGGGGAAGGGAAAACTTGAAACCACATTAATTGCATACCCCGGAGAGTTTAACAAACAGAACCTGTCTTTGAATCAACGTCATGTTGCGACTGCGATGAGGGATTTAGCTTTTCCTTCTGAAGAAAAAATCGGTAAAGAGGAAGCGTGGATTTATTTCTATGATGGGAAAAACAATCCCCAGGGAAATCCTTACAAAAGCACCTGCGCTGTCCTTTATAACCCGAACGAAACTGAACAGGTCGGAGTTAAGGGTGAGAATTATGCCGTACGCACAACGCTGGTTCATAAAGAAGGTCTGAAAGAAGTCCATTACATTTTTTGGGAATTTCCGGGAAGGGATCATTTCAAAGCCTTGGAATACATGAAAAATCTCAAAATAGAATACATGAAATCTTTATAATTAAAATAAAAATGAAGGAAGAAAAGTCTATGAAACACATGACCTCTCTTTTTGCCGTGATGTTTTTACTCCTCCCATTTCAGCAGTTGAAATCCGATGAAGTCGTTTGTGAAAAGAAAGACGCAGGAGACGGAAAAACTGAAATAATTTTTTCAAATAAATTTTTCAAGGGCATAGTGGACCCTCAGAGAGGGGGAACAATAAAATCCTTTAAATACCATGGCAGAGAACTTACGTCAGAGAGTGGTATTTTGCATGACCTGATGTATGACCAGAGTATGAGTAATAGCGATTATCATTTGAACGCGTATATGTTCGAGATACAGAAGAAAGATGATGTATGCACCTTGCATCTCTGGAGGCGCGGCGAAAAGGGTGATTACAGATTTCTTGAAATACACAAGTATATAAATATATATAAAGATCGCAGCGGGCTTTTCGTCAAATATGATTTCAAAGTGTTACCCGAAGCGTGTACAACCATAATGATAAGCCCGTGGTTTCATAATTTTGCCGGTACAGAAGGAAAAAATGATTACTATGTGCCGTCAGAAGAGGGAATAAAGAAGTTTGTTTATGATCCTGAGAAACCTGGCAAGGATGTTTGGATAGACAATCCTGCAAGAGGCTGGAGTGGGGTAGTTGGAAAAGACAGGACGGGAATAGTTTTCACTCCCGAATATAAACGGATATTGGCATTTTATAACTGGTTTGGCTATACCGGTGGGACTCTGGAATGGCGTTTTGTTCCGGTGAATATCAATTACGGGGCTTCTTTTTCCACATCGTTCAGTATACAGCCATTTCAGGGACTCGATGAAATCAATGGGGCGGGCGAGGGGGTAGCTGGGGCTGTTTCTTTTCCTGAAAAAGGCAAGGCGAAAATAACGCTTATCGCGTCAGAGAAAAAGACTGTAAGCGTCGAAATGGAATGCATTCAGTCCGGTGAAAAAGACGTCTTGAAACTCCCCGGGGGAAAAACAGTGGCACTCAGTCCTGACATTCCTACGGATATTGAAATCCCGTTGACTGAAACGAAAAAGGAAACGGTGCTAAGGATTGTTATCAAAGATATGAACGGGAAATTCCTTGCAGACTTGCTAAAGCCTCTGGGCGGAGCTGGAAATGTGAAATTCAGTTTTCTTCCTTTGGAAAAACGCATGAAGCCGGAGGGAGAGGATTTTGAATGGAAATTCAAGCCGAGTTTTGATGTCGCGACCCCGCATCTCAAATTTGTCAGACCGTATGCGGGCGGCAAAATCAAGGCGTTTTTCATGCTTTCTGTAAACAATGTCAGAGACATACTGGAACTCAATCAGCGCGTCGATGTTATTCCGCAGTATTACCCTATCGTAACAGGCCCTGAAATTTCACCTTTCTGGGTGCGTGAAAATGACGCAAAGAATATTCCCCAAGGCCGCAAAGCGCGTATCATATATGAAAAGAGCAGGAAAGAGCTTGCCCCGGCGATAAAAAACGCCGATACCGGGGTCTTTCTGCTGGATGATCAATACACCGCCAAATATCCCGCCAGGGAGTGCGCCTGGACAATGCTTCCTGAAGATGCGAGAAAAACGCTTGTGGAGAGAATTAAAAACGGTTGTGGTCTGATTTATGTCAATCCGTCAAAACTTGATGGCGAAATGAAGGCTGCTTTTGAGAGCGCATCCGAAAAGGAAGCGGAAAAAGAGATTGCAGCTTTTATCCCTTTCAAACTCTTTTCCAAATTCGTTCCGTCACAGATAAAAGCTGTAAAAATGGGAAAGGGAAGAATAGTCTTCTTCAAATACAGGGCGCAGGGGCTGATACCGTATCAGAAATATTTCGCGATGGATTTTGCGTATGAAGAACTTTTATATTCCATGCTGGGCAAGGCCCTGCTATGGGCGGACGGAAAGGACGTTCCTCTTACTGTCACGGCATCCGGTGAAAATGATGGGAACCTTGATATCTCATTTTCCGGCAAAGCCGCCGCTTCTCTCGCGGAAGCGAAAATAACCGTATGGAATGGAAGGCGCAATATTGAGGATGAAAAAACAATAAAAATAAATGGCGGAAACCTGAAAGTCGATTTCAGAGATAAATTATCTGATGGATTGCATTTTGCCAACATAATGTTTTTGAATAATAGAGGCGAAACAGTAAACTGGCAGATAATACCGTTCAGAATAAATTCAGGTGTCAGGATATCGGATATTAGACTTAGTGACGATGTTCTGAAAAAAGGAAAAACGGCAAAACTGTTTTTGGAACTTGATGCCGCAAAAGAGGAAAAAGTCAACTTGGATATCAGATGTGAAGATGTATTCGGAAGGCTGATATTATCTTCCTCAAAGGAAATCGGCTTGAAGAAAGGCAAGCAGAACATTTCCTCGGAATTCAGGATTGATAATCCCATTTCGATATTGAACAGCTTGACTGTAAGTATCATTGCTGAAGACAAAATATTTGACAAAAAGAAACTGGATATAACGATATCCGACGCCCTTGATAAAAAACATTATCGCATACTGGTATGGGGAAATTACGGCGGATATCCTGATCAGTTTTACAGTTATGTAATGGATGCTTTGAGGGAAATTGGATTTGACACTCTGACAGAGGGAACGGTATGGGATGTGCAAAATCATTGCTATTATCCTGCCAGGTCCGGCTTGAGGCTTGCCCATACCAATCTGAACAGAGTGGTTATTTCAGATACAAAGCCGATAAATATGTACCAGAAAACTTTTAACAAGGATTTTCTTAAGAGAAATCCATGTCTTGACGATCCGGCCTACATGGAGAAAGTAAAAAACAAATTGCGCGATACGGCTTTGACGACTTTGAAATACCATCCCGAAGTCTATATGCTCGGAGATGAAATGTCATTGACGACAGAAGGGGGCGAAACTCCTTTTGACGTGTGTTATTCGGAGCATACTATGGCGGCCTTTCAGAACTGGCTGAAAGTGAAATACGGTACCCTTGAAAAACTTAACTCAAGGTGGAAAAGTTCTTTCACTTCCTGGGATAAAGTTCTCCCGCTTACGTTGGAGGACGCGCTCAGGGAAAAGAAATTTGCTTCATGGCTCGAGCACAGGAGTTTCATGGATACTATTTACGCTAAATGGTTCGCTTATAGCGGTTCCTGTATCAGGGAGATAAATCCCTCGGCGCTTGTCGGAGAAAGCGGAATACAGCCGAAAATTTCAGCTTATGGCGGATATGATTGGAGCAAGAGGATGCCTTTTGAAAACACTGCGTGTTTTTACGGGTACGGAGATATGCCCATTTCGTTTGCTGACAGACATAAGAAAGTCCTGGGCAGATGGGTACTCGGATATTTGCGCAAAGAGGCTCTGCAGCAATATGAGGCATGGAGATGCCTTTTTCATGGACAGAACATGACGGCGGGCTGGTACGCGGGATTGTTTGTACAGCCTGACCTGACTCTCAGTTCATACGGAAAAGCTATAAAATCGCTTATCGGTGAATTTTCAAAGGGCATAGGGGAGGCTTTGAGCAAAGCCGAATATATATACTCGCCCATAGCAATTTTGTATTCACAGGAATCATGTCAGATGGCCTTCCTCCTGAAATACAGTTCGCCGTTGGATTACTACAAGGAATTCAGGGATAATCTTGACGCATGGAATCAGAATTTGAGAGATATCGGCTATACGCCCAGATTTGTTTCAGCGTTACAGATAAATGAAGGCGTTCTGCAAGGAGAAAAATACAAAGCCCTGATACTCCCATGCACATTGGTGATGGATGAAAAAACGGCGGCTTCAATAGGAGAATTTGTAAAAGGCGGCGGTTTAGTTATTGCTGATGCACAGACTGGGGTTTATGATGAATACGGGGAAAAGAGAAAAGAAGGCGTTCTTGATAAATTGTTCCATATAAAGAGAGCAGAAGATTTAATGCTCCTTGCATCTGGAGCGAAATACGCGATTGGAGATGGACAGTTGAATGTCGGAATTCAGGAAAAAGGGATAGCTTTGGGAGACGGGAAAAGCCTCGCCTCTGCCAGCTGTAATATATTGGAATTTGGCGGAATGAAAATAGGTAGCAAAGATGCTGTTTCGCAAGCTGATATATTTGAATGCAGAGAAGGTAAAGGAACGATAATATATCTTGGCGCCATCCGTTGGAATTTCTTTTACAAGAGCGGAAATTTTCTGAGAGATATTCTTCTTTCGCACGGCATAGCGCCTGAGCTTGTTTTGACTGATGCCAAAGACCCTCTGTTCAAGACGGAGGTCGGGCATTTTCAAGATGGCGATATTAATTATTTCGGTGTCATGCCCATTGAGGAAAACAGTAAAATAGCGAATGCGTCGATACGGGATTTACTGAAAGTCAGTAAAGATGTCAATATAAAATTTCCATCAAGTGGGGAAATATATGAGATAAGAAACCATAAGTCATTCGGGAAAACCGATAAAATAACAGACAGGCTTTCACCGGGAATAGCCAAACTTTATGCTTTTCTGCCGGCAAAACCGGAATGGAATGTAAAGGCTGACAGCAAAGCAAAAGTTGGACAGGCATGGAATTTCAGCGTATCATCCAATATTGCCGGACTGCCGGTTTTTATCACTATCCAAAATCCTGATAAGCAGCCTGTGGATTATCTGCGGAAATGTGTTTTCACAGACAAAGGAAACTGCAAAGGTATTATACCTTTCGCCCTGAATGACAAAAAAGGTATCTGGAGAATCACGTTTCAGGATATAGTAAAAGGGGAAACGAAAGAAGTCGAATTGGATCTTGAATAAGCGATTATGGGAAATAGTTATAAATGAGCAGTAAAAAGTTTTATTTTTCGCCATCGGAATATCATCGTTATCTGATGGATAATACCGAACGGAAACTGAAATATGACGGGGGCGATGTAGGAAAATGGCAGGGGAAGCTTCGCAGAAGAATTAAAAAGTTAATCGGAGATATGCCGGGAAAAAGAATTCCGCTTAACGTGAGAAGCGTTTGGAAA
>MHBF01000059.1:0-7688 GCA_001803225.1 Lentisphaerae bacterium GWF2_44_16
AGGCGCAAAGCTGTTCTTGACGCGTCAACAGCGGCATTTCCGCCGCCTACGACAACAACTTTCCTTCCGACAGGCACAGAACCTTTAACATTGTACTGTTTAAGGAAAGTGAGCGCCTGGGTAACGCCGTCCAGTTCTTCACCCGGCAAACCGAGTTTTATTGAAGCAGACGCGCCTATAGCGATAAACACGGCTTCATAGCCTTCCTGTTTAAGCTGATCGATTGTGAAGTCGCTCCCGAGTTTTTTTCCTGTTTCGATATCCACGCCGAGACGTTCAATCATACGGATTTCACGAGCGAGGATTTCACGCGGCAGACGATAAGCCGGGATAGCCTGTACCAGCATGCCTCCGGGCCTGTTTTCCGCTTCGAAAACTTTCGGTTTATAACCCAGCCGGGCCAGGAAAAACGCGCATGAAAGGCCAGAGGGGCCGGCACCGATAATCGCGATTTTACGTTTTGCGTTTTCAGCATTTTCATGAATTTCAGGTACCTGTACGGTAACTTCCTGATCAACCATGAAGCGTTTTATTCCGCGTATTGAAAGAGGCTCATCAAGCGAAGCCCTGCGGCAACGGCTTTCACAGGTATGATAACATACCCGCGCACAGGCCGCGGCAAAGGGGTTTCTTTCGCGATGCAGGCACAATGCCTCGGCATAACGCTTTTCAGCGACCAGCGAAACAAAGCCGGGCACATCCACTCCTGCCGGACACGCGCTCTGGCAGGGCGCTCTGACCAATCCGGCGCAAACACCTACCGTACAGCGTTTTTCCCTGATATGCTCCTCATATTCATCTCTGAAATAACGAAGAGTGGAAAGAACAGGATTGGCGGCGGTTTTGCAAAGGCCGCACAACGCGGTTTTCTTCAGCATTTCACCGAGGGAAACCAGTTTGTCTATATCATCTTCCTCGCCTTTTCCCGAACATATCCGTTCCAGAATTTCAAGCAGACGCTTGGTGCCGATTCTGCCGGGGGCGCACTTGCCGCAGGCTTCATCCTGCGTGAATTCAAGGAAGAAGCGGGCGACATCAACCATACATGTGTTGTCGTCCATCACGACCAAACCGCCGGAACCCATAATAGCACCAAGTTCCATCAGCGTTTCATAATCAATAGGAACGCTCAAATGCTGTTTGGGAATACATCCGCCCGAAGGTCCGCCGATCTGAGCGGATTTATATTCTTTACCGCTCGGAATGCCTCCGCCGATATCGTAGATGATTTCGCCTATAGTCGTTCCAATGGGGACTTCGATCAAGCCGATATTATTAAGATTTCCGGTCAACGCAAAGATTTTCGTACCCGGAGATTTTGCCGTACCTACTTTTCTGTATTCAGCGGCGCCATCCCGGATTATCATAGGGATGTTGCCAAGAGTTTCAACGTTGTTAAGGACTGTGGGCATTCCCCAAAGGCCTTTGTTTACCGGGAACGGCGGTCTCGGTGAAGGTTCTCCGCGCTTGCCTTCAATCGAGTGAAGCAGAGCGGTTTCCTCTCCGCAGACAAACGCGCCCGACCCCTGGGCGACAGAAATATCAAAACAAAAATCCGTACCCAGAATATTCTTTCCCAGCAAACCGCGTTCACGGCAGGATTGAATAGCTATTTCCAGACGTTTCAATGCCAGCGGATACTCCGCGCGGCAATAGATATAACCGGTTTCCGCTCCGATGGCGCGCGCGGCAATCATCATACCTTCAAGTATCGCGTGAGGATCTGATTCAATAAGACTGCGGTCCATGAAAGCACCGGGATCTCCTTCATCGGCATTGCAGACAATATATTTCCGCTCGCCCTTGGCCTTTGAACAAAGCTCCCATTTCAAGCCGGTGGAAAATCCGGCGCCACCCCTGCCCCTGAGTCCCGAAGCCTTTACTTCGGCAATAATATCCTGAGGCTTCATTGAAATAGCTTTAGACAGGGCCGCATAACCGTCGGAACCGATATATTCATCTATGCTCTCGGCGGCAATCCTGCCTTTATTTTTCAGAACATTGAGTTTCTGTTTTGCGAAAAATGGTATTTCGCGGTAAAACGGGATAGGTGAAGCGGAGTCCTTATCCTGATACATAAGGCGTTCAACCGGAACTCCTTTAATGACGTGGCTTTCGATAATTTCCTTTGCGTCCTCGGGAGCTACTTTCTGATAGAAATATCCTCCGGGATATATTACCACAATCGGCCCGGCTGCACAGAAACCGTTACAGCCTGTTTCCAACAGTTCGGTACGCTCCCTTTCGAAGGAGGCTTCGCCATGCTTTCCGCAGTCGCTGTCTTTTACCTTGACTTTTTCCTGAAGCCCGTGCTTCGCGATTTCATCCAGAAGCGCCTGTTTCAGTTTCAATGCCCCGGAAGAAATACAACTGGTACCCATGCAAAGCATTATATCAAAAATTTTCCCGTTGCGGGTGTCTTTGCCATGCACGTCGCGCAATGCCATCCGGGATGCCATTTTTTCTTTTAGAAGTTTGATATCCTGAACATTTTTTATGATGTTATTATTGCTCATCCCCAGTTCCTCCTCTATATGCCCCCAGTATTTCATTAATCTTGGAGGGTTTCACCCTGCGGTGGACGTTTTCATTAACCAAGATAACCGGAGCCAGGCCGCAGGCGCCGAAACAGCGTCCTACTTCCAGAGAAAACAGGCGATCCTGAGTTGTTTCACCGACATCTATTTTCAGATCTTTTTTGACGGCGTCGAGAATTTCCTTCCCGCCGCGAACATAACAGGCCGTGCCAAGGCAGACCCTTATAAGATATTTACCTCTGGGATGTGTAGAAAAGAAAGAGTAAAATCCCACGACTCCCGCGACTTCGCTATACGGTTTATTGAGTTCTTTGCTGATATATTTCAGCACTTTTTCCGGAAGATAACCGAATATAGCCTGCGCATATTGCAGGATGGGGATCAATCCGCCTGGTTTATCCTTGTACTCGAGCAGAACTTTGTCGAGGCGTCCGAAAAGCTCGCTCTCGGAAACACCTTCGTCGCACGCACACTTCTCCTTGTTCATTCATCCTCCCTATTTTTTTAATATTATCAGACTTATTATCTATCAGACAAATCAATGTCTCTCAAATCTTCTGAACCTATCAAAAGCTTTTAACAAGCTTATTTACTATCTGAACGAAACCATTATATATAAAACGGGGAACCCGTCTCAGAAAAATGGCAGGAAAACAGAGAAAATATATAAAACCCTCTGGGAAAAATTATTTTCACAAAACCGACAAGTATAGTTTTCCCTCTCGGCAACCCTTTAAATTATAATGATATGATTATTTTGCAATAAATGAAAATAATAAATCGAAAAGATTTTCACAAACATGGCATGCAGTCATAAAAGGGAACGTTTTAAGCGTATTCCGCTACGGCAGGCAAAGTGTTTCAGGTGTCATTAAAATTGACACATTGTGTTGGGATAAAAAACAGAATATGGAGATGGAAAATGCTGAATTTGTATTCAAAAGCTGAGAATCCGGCCTATGAAACGGGTTCATGCAAAAAGCTGGCTTGCTTTCTGCGACATTGAGATGTCAAACTATACAACAAAATTAAAAAGGCGGGAATAAAATGAACAATATTTTTACTAATCTGATCAACGCGCTGAGTGAGATATGGAAGAATATAGGGGTTTCACAGAAGATAAGCATAGTATTGGTTGGAGTATTAACGCTGGGCGCGACAGCCGCTATCGTTTATATGGGCTCCAGGCCGGACTGGCAGGTATTGTACGCGGGACTGGACACCAAAACCGCCGCTAAGATATATGATATAGTAAGCGGTTCCGAAGTGCCGGTAAAACTTACAGATGGCGGAAGAACCATCATGGTACCCAATTCCGAAGTATATAAAATGCGCCTGAAAACAGCCAATGAAGGGGTTGCGACAGAACGCTCCGGCACAGGACTTGAAATTTTCGACAATATGAAACTGGGCTTGACGGACAAACAGCAGCAGGTGGCCTTTCAACGCGCGATACAGGGCGAACTCGAAAGAATGATCTGCGCCATGCCCGGCATAAGCAGCGCTAAAATTATACTTACTCTCCCTCAGAAAAGTGTTTTCAGAAAAGACAAACAGCATCCGTCAGCATCGGTTATGCTGATGATGCAGCCGGGAAGAAGTGCCACAAGTGAACAGGTCAACAGCATACGCTATCTCGTATCCAGCGCGGTTACCGGAATGAACGCGCAGGATGTTACAATTACCGACAGCAGAGGCACACTTCTGGTACGTCAGGTGGCGGAAGATGAAGTCGGCAACGGCGATTCCAGCGGACAGATGGAAATGTCATCACGACTGGAGAGGCAGCTTAAAGAAAAAGCCGAATCCATCTTGAGACCGATTGTAGGTCCGGAAAAAGTGGTTGCCGTCGTTTCCTGTGATATAGATTTTGACAACATCGACAGAGTAACAGAACTCTATGATTCTGAAAAAGCGGTCATCATATCAGAAAAGACCGTTACCGAAGAAAACTCAAAGATGGGCGGTTCATCCAACGGAGGAAAGGTCGGCACGGCATCAAACATGGCAAATAATCTGGTGGACGTGAAAAATCCGTCTGCCCAGGTACCGGAAGAAAAAATGTCCCAGGAACAGAAGAAAACAGCGGAAAGAAAATATGTCGTTCCTAAAACCGTTGAAAAGAAAACCATGAAAGGCGGCAGAATCAAAAAACTTACAGTCGCCGTCTCCATCGCGAAGAAAGCAGATGGAAAATCCTGGAGCGATGCGGAAAAAGAGGATTTCAAGGAACTGGTAAGCAAGGCAGTCGGAATAGGAAATTACTTCAGCGCTGAAGATTTAAAGAAGAGCCCGGTTGTCACGGTCAAGGAAATGGACTTCATAGTCCCGGATATCAAAGACATCCCGCAAATGTCCATGCCCGACAAATTGGCCATGAATGTTGAAAGAGTTTCCAAATCTCCGCTTGTAAGACCGGTGGCCGGATTTATTCTCCTGCTCGTGCTTTACAGAATATTCAGGAAGTACTTCAATAAAACCAGCGTGGAAGGGACAGAACTTTCTCTGAGCGGCGGCGGAGCTCCGGCAGCGGTTTACGGCGAAGACGTGAAACGCATCGAAACCGCTGAAGAGAAACAGCACAGTGAAATAGGGGACATGATGGATTCGATACAGGAAAAAGCGAATTCCTCCCCGCAGACAGTCGCTAATATAATGGAAAAATGGCTGGCGGCAGACCAGAATTAATGATATAATTAACCCATGAAAAGAAATTAACGAGGAGGCTTTGAGTTATGGCTCTGAAAATGAGAACAGCTAAAAAGCTTGCTATATTTTTCACCAGCATACCGCGGGAAAAAGCGGTGGCTATAATGAAGAATTTCAATTTGGCGACCATGGAAAGCATAGCGTCTGAAATCAGAGGGCTGGGAACAATCCCGGCTGAAGTTCAGGGTTCGGTTTTCCAGGAAATATCTGAAAAACTTGCCAAGGGCGTTGACCCGACAGGCGGTGAAGATGTAGCACGATACATATTAAACGGTGTAGTAGGCGAAGAAGAAGCCAAGCGCCTTCTGGAAAGGGCCAAGCCACGCAAACCTAAGCCTTTCTCAACCATAACCGGTGTCAGCGGACAGGACCTTGCGACAATACTTTCAAACGAACAATCCGCCACAGCGGCTATTATTCTGAGTTTCTTCCCGCCTAAAAAAGTCGCGGAAGTACTCTCATTTCTGGACGAGGAAGTAAGAGGCGAAATAATTGTGCGGCTCGCTCTTAACCGAGAGGCCGACAATGAAATAGTGGAGAGGATAGAAGAGGTATTTGTAGAAAAAGTGACCTCCTCAATAAATCCGACGGATGAAGAGGAAAGGACAAATCTGGGCGGCCCGGACTTTGTAGCTGAACTTTTTCAGGGCGTCGATAAGCAGCTTGAAGAAGAACTTCTCACCTCCATTCAGGAAGAATCCCCTGAACTGGCGGACAAGATACGCGATCTTATGTTCACATTTGACGACGTGATCAAGCTCTCCGATGTCGATGTGCAGAAAGTCCTGCGCGAAATACCGACAGACAAGCTTGTCATCGCACTGCGCGGCACCAGCAAGGATGTTTACGAAAAATTCACGAGCAACCTTTCAAAGAGGGCCCGCGAAAACCTCCAGGAGGAAATGGGGCTCATGGGCAAGGTCAAGAAGAGCGAAGTCGAAAACGAACGCAAAGCCATTGTCAGCGTTGTAAGGGCCCTCGAAGCGGCAGGCGAAATAGCAGTGGCCACAAGCGGGGACGAGGACGTCTATGTTTGATAATAAGATTAATAAAAAAGTAAGGTTTTCCGGCAAAATGAGCTTTGTGTCAGCAAACCCTAACAGCAACATTGTAGTCAGTGACAGTTCCGGCGAAAGCGAGAGCATAGATATAGACAAAATAGAAAAGGAAGAAGAACATGCCAGATATCAGGCCGCCTATGATGACGGCTGGCAGGCATGCGAAAAAGAAAAGTCTTCCGAAATATCAGAACTGAACGAGAAAATAGTTTCGATATCAAAGAATATCCCTGCCGCTCTCAATGAGTATCTGGCAGAATTGGAGACACAGGCAAAAACTGAAATAATGGAAATGGCCTTTTCCATAGCCTCCATAATACTGAAAGAGGAAATCGCGGGCAAAGAACATCTCAAACCAATGCTGGATGAGGCCCTTTCTCCAGTCCTGAACCTGAAGAACATAAAAATACACCTGAATCCGGCTGTCGCGGAAAAGATAATGCCGGGAGACAATAACGGGGTACCCGCCGGTTCGGAGATAATTTCTGATCCGAAACTTAAAGAAGGGGAAGCCCTGATTGAAAGTTCGCAGGGCATCATAGACGCAACCGTCAGGGGACGCCTTGAAACCCTGAAGGAAAATTATCTAAAAATACTTGCCGAACAGAAAGACAGAAATGCTTAGAACCCCTCAAATAAGCGGTTTTTCCCAAAGCATCACAAAGGAAAATGTGCGCAGTTTCCGTTCCATCGGATATATAACCAAACTTGTGGGGCTGACTATAGAATCGGCAGGGCCCATTTGCGCCATAGGGGACTTTGTCTCAATAAGGTCAACGGTTGACTCAAAAGAACATTTTGCCGAAGTCGTCGGCTTCAGGGACGACAGAGTGCTTCTCTTCCCCCTGGAAGGAATAGAAGGCATAAGAAACGGGGACAAGGTAATACTCATAAATGAAGGCTTTACAGTACCCGTGGGCCCGCAACTTCTGGGCAGGGTAATTGACGGTCTTGGCCGTCCCATCGACAGGGATGAACCAATTATCGGAGAACAGCACTGGAAAGTGCGGAGACTCGCCCCTAATTCAATGATGAGAACAAGAATAAAAGACCCTTTCATAACCGGCGTGCGCAGCATAGATTCGGCAATCATGTGCGGAAACGGACAGAGAGTTGGCATATTTTCAGGCAGCGGCGTAGGAAAAAGTTCCGTAATGGGAATGATCTGCAGAAATTCATCTTCCGATATGAACGTAATATCACTGATAGGAGAACGCGGCAAGGAAGTCCTTGAGTTCATTCATGATTCACTCGGGGAGGAAGGTTTGAAAAAATCAGTGGTAATTGTTTCCACTTCAGATAAGTCTCCCTTGCAGAGGGTCAAAGGAGCGGAAACGTCCATGGCCATCGCCGAATACTTCAGAGACCAGGGTAAAAATGTCCT
>MHBF01000059.1:7732-36916 GCA_001803225.1 Lentisphaerae bacterium GWF2_44_16
CTTGCCGTAGGCGAACCCCCGGCCACAAGAGGCTACCCCCCCTCCGTCTTCAGCATGCTCCCTGCCCTGCTCGAACGCGCGGGAACAAACGAAAAAGGAAGCATAACAGGTTTTTTCACCGTGTTGGTTGAAGCAGATGATATGAACGACCCCATAGGCGATACCGTCCGAAGCATTCTCGACGGTCACATAGTACTTTCCAGAGAACTCGCGCACCATGGACATTACCCGGCAGTGGACGTATTACAGAGCGTAAGCCGTGTCATGAACAACGTCGCCACCGAAGACCACATAAAGCTGGCACAGCAGTTGCGAATGTTATTATCCTCATACAGAAAGGCAGAGGATATGATCAATATAGGAGCGTACAAGGCAGGAAGCAATCCTGAAATAGACAGGGCTATAAAAAAGAAATCGCCCATTGACGCGTTCCTCAGGCAAAATCTTTTCGAAAAAGTCTCCTGGGACATGACTTATGAAAATCTGAAAGCGGTACTTGCATAATGAAAAAATTCAATTTTACAATGCAAAGCATCCTGAACGTGAAAATAACCCTCAAAGAGGCACGGCAGGCGGAACTCGCAGAAGCCAGAAACCAGCTCATGCTTCAGGAGAAAATACTTGAAGCCATCAATGAAAAAATAAAAGAGGCCATGGCCCCGCACAAAATGCCGGAGCAAAATACGGCTTCTTATTTTGTCCAGCGTGAAAGGTATATCAGACGTCTCAAGGAAATGAGAAAAAAGCAGCGCTACATAGTTGAACAGGCCGAAACAAAAGTGGACAAGTGTATCACTGCACTGAAAGAGGCCCTTATCGAACAGAAGAAAATGGAAAAGGCAAAAGAACGTGAACACAGTTCCTGGCACAAGGAATTTCTGAAGGAAGAACAGAAAATAACAGATGAAACAGGTACAGCCGGGGCTTTCTTCAGGAACTTCGCAAGAACATAAAGACATAAACAGAATAACGAACTGAATATATGAAAGTGGAATTCCATATGGTACGATTACTGGCACTTCTGGTTTTTTTAAGCTGTTCCCTGTCCGCGTTCTGCCTGGGAATGCTCGCCTTTACTTTTGTTACCGGGGACCTGCCCATGGGCATACAGCCGATAATAAGAGATAAACCGCTGAAAAAGAAAATCCCCGAAAGAAAAGAACTCAAAGCCGGGCCCGGCGCCGAAGCCAGACTCGAAGAAAAATTTCTGAGCGGCTTTTATGATGAACTTGTGAAAGAAAAGGAAAAACTTGCCGAGGAAAGGAAAAATCTTACCACCCGGAAGAAAGTTGTGGATGAGATTAAAGATGAAGCTTTAAAAATGCAGAATGAGATAGGAAAGTCTGAAATCAGGGTCAAAAGCCTGCTTGATGTAATAGATAAAAAGGAAGTTGAGAACGTAAAAAAGATTACAAGCCTTATGTCTGGCATGGATCTTGCACAATCATCCAAAATGTTAATGGAAATGGATGAAGCTATGGCGGCAAGAGTTTTATATTTTATGAATCAGAAGATGGCTTCACAGCTGATTTCGCAGGTAATGCAGACAGCGACAGAGGAACAGGCAAAGCGTATAAAGAAAGTTACGGACAGAATACAAATTTTAACAGAGGAATACAGAAATGAATAATTTATACCAGACAGGCTCACAGATCGGCGATGTCTTTTCCCTCGGCATCAATTCAGCCTTTTTCGACCAGCCGCGAAATATAATCAAAGATTCTTTCTGTTTTAAAGACACTCTTGAAGGCAACTTCAGGAACTTCGATACCTCTTCGTCAGAAAAAACATGGACAAATCCAATAAGTTCCTCTGAGAATACCCGTATATTTGAACTGAACGCAAATGATAACACTTTCACTTCTGTCAACGACTCCACTGGAAATGATGATATGTATAAGGACCAATTTTCAGAAAGTCATACCGACGATATTTCCGATAACAGTAGCAGAGACAACGCGGAATATCTGGAAAAAATGAAAAAATCTGAAGATAAACAAGAACTCGGCGATACGGAAAAACACGAAAAAATAAAAGAAAACATCGATGAAAATAAAAATGACGTAAAATCTGAAATGACTCAAGTAATTCAGGCAGATAAGGCAGACCAGTCACTCCAGGTACAGGAAGAAAAAAACAAAAAAACAGCAGGCAAGAGCGCGGAAAATATCACAAACCCCGCAAAAAATAACACCTCCCTGCTGGAACGTCTCCTGAAAATATCCGGAGACCATGAAAATACGGCTGAAAAATCAAAGAACGCCGGAACATCTTCCCAGAAAAACAATTTAAAAACAAAAAATCAACAGAATATCCAGCACACAGAAAACGAAAGCGCAAAATCATCGGCAATGGCAGAAAACAGCGATCTTCGGAAAACAGCTAAAAACGAAGGAAAAAGTGAGACCAAAGCCGCGGACGCAAAATTGGACATGGCTTCCAGGCTCGAAAGTGAAACAGGGGTCAAAATAAATAAATTGACTTATGAAAACAACAGCAGCACCGAAAACGGCAGCGACGGAAAATCCAAAAATGAAGCGGAAATGGGACTGCTCAAAAATCTGGCACACAACAGCACCAGGCCAATACTAAAAAAGGAAACCCTTGAAGAAACAGACCATCAGGACGGCAGGAGTTCATTCAAGGAGATAACACAGGAAGCAAAAAACAGCCTGAAAGCTGAAAACGCCTCAGCCAAGACCGCCAATGCATTTGACGCAAAAACTAAAACTGAACTGAATGAAAGCGGCAGTCTCAAGTCCTCGAATAATAACGTGAACAACGAAAAACTCCTTCAGCATCAGGACAGCACAAATAATATTCAGAACGCTTCCGCTAAAAGCGCTATGTCCGCCCAACAGCAGACATCAACAAGCGCTACGGTATCCAATATATTTTTACTTCAGGAAATCATGAGCAGAATCCAAAGCGCGGTGAAAGCCGATTCCTTTGAAGCAAATCCAAAGCTCTCAATGGAGTTCGAAAGCAACACGCTCGGCTTGATGCACATGTCCATTCACCAGAAGGGCTCAATTCTTAATGTTTCCCTTGAGACATCCAGTGACAGCACAAAGGACAATCTTATGGGACAGCGTGACGAATTGGCCAGGCAAATGAAAAACCTCGGCTACTCGGAAGTTAACGTCGATATCTCCAGCAATAAAGAGAAAAAAGAGAATTCATCAGGAAAACAGTCCAGCGGCAATGCCGACATTGACAACGTCAAATTGGCCGGCAATGATAAAATCGACATGTCCAGAATACTCGCGTTCTGAGCGTCAGCCACAAATCAACTCCTGGCATATATAATGCGTAAACTCCATTTATGAACTCAAAACCAAGGAGATGAAAAATGCAGATTACAGACATAGGCAACACACTTTATTCCCAGGACGTAAATCAGCTTTCAGAAAAGAATCTGAATAACGAGGATTTCCTGAAACTGCTGGTAACATACATGAAAACCCAGGACCCTGTAGCCCCTATAGAAACAAAAGATCTCGTTTCTCAGGTCAAGGCCTATGAAGAAGCGCAGAACAGCGCTGAAAAAGGAACAGACGGCACGGCTGCCGCAAACATCGCGGCGGCAAGCGGAATGCTGGGCAAAGAGCTGATTTATACCGATGCCCGCACCGGCACGGAAATGATAGGGACCGCGCGCAGTCTGAAAATCAACGGTTCCGAAGCAAATCTGCTGATTGACGGCAATCTGGTGCCGCTGAGCAGGGTCAAATCCACATTCACTCCTTCAACATCCAAGTGAAAACCGTAATTTAAACAGGAGAGTTTACCTTGATTAAAGTTACGGATTTCTCAAATAATGAAAAATATCTGAACCCTGATCTCATTGAGAAAATGGAGCTCATCCCGGATACACTCCTGACTTTGACCAGCGGACGCAACATCATTGTCCGCGAAGGGCCTTCCGTGATTATTGAGAGAATTGTGGATTTCAGAAAGAAATGCAATGAGAAAATCAGCAATCCTCTTTCGATCCCGGTCGAGAAACGGCAGGAAAAAGAAATAATTGAAAAACAGTAAAACTCCCGCTTTTTTTACAGGTAAAAAAAATAAGGGAGTTTTGCTTGGTTTTTTGTGAAATAAACAATTTCAGCTGTATATTACAGCACTAGTATAAAAAAAGGTGTCTTATGGATTTAGGTACGTTGGTAGGCATTATCTTCGGCGGCGGCTTGATTCTCTGGTCCCTCGCCACAGGGCCCGGCGGTGTCCTGCTTTTCGTTGATATCCCATCTATAATGTGTACTTTCGGCGGTACTATAGCCGCCACGCTTATAACCTATCCTCTTCCTAAACTTATGGCTGTCGTTGCCGTAACGAGAAAAATATTGAATGCGGGAAATCTTGATATCACCCCCTGGTATCATACGCTTATTGAACTCGCCACTGTCGCGCGGAGAGACGGCATACTCGCATTGGAAGACCGCCTTGAAAACATAAAAGACACGTTTCTCAGGCGCGGGCTCCAGATGCTTGTTGACGGAAATCCGGCCGATGCCGTTTCATCAATCCTTGACATGGAAATAGAAAATATGCAGGCCAGGCACGGCACAGGTCACGCCATGTGGAAAAGTATGGGTTATTTTGGACCGGCTTTCGGGATGGTGGGCACCCTTATCGGGCTCGTCCAGATGCTTAAAAACCTTGACGACCCCAGCAAAATCGGGGCGGGCATGGCCGTAGCCCTTATCACTACATTTTACGGCGCTCTCTTCGCAAACCTTTTCTGCCTGCCTATCCAAGGCAAGCTTGAGCAGCGCACAGCGGAAGAGGTACATCTCAAGAAAATGCTTCTCGCTGGCATACTGGCTATACAGTCCGGCGACAGCCCCCGCGTTGTAGGGGAAAAACTTGAAGTATATCTCACTCCTGCTGAAAGGCTCAAGCTTCAAAGCAAGAATGAATAAAATGGCATAACGACAGGCGGTAAATGCCATGGCTGAGAAAAAAAAAGAAAAAGTCAAAATCATAATTAACTTCGGTTGTCCTGACTGGATGCTCTCACTGGGCGATTGTATGTCTCTGCTTCTCTGTTTTTTCGTTCTGCTCCTTACTTTTTCAACACCCAGTAAAGACAAACTGATGGATGCCCTCGGAGGAATACGCGGCGCCCTGAGCATCATGGAACCCGGCACAGCCAAGCCAGGCTCCCCTTCTGAAACAAATGAAAACACCGACGCGAAAGGTACCATTTCCGGCGGCGGCAGTGAAGAAATCATGGTAAAAAAGGAAAATCTCGCGGTCGTGAATCTGCGCCTGCTGAAAGTCGCCAATAAATACAATGAATTCAAAGACCGCCTCCTTGAGCTGGGCTTTGAAAAAACCATCACGACAAAACAGCTCAGAGAAGGAATTATGGTGGAAATTCCATTCGATAAATTATTTGTTCCACGCACTGTCGATTTTGATCCCAAGGCAAAGCTCTTTCTTGAAGGCTTCGCAAATCTCGCGAGTTCTGTCGGAAATGAAGTGCTCCTCTCCGCCTGCTTCAATCAGGATAATGCGAATGGGGCCAACGCGAGATACTCGACAGAATGGACTCTCGCCCAGAAAAGGCTCCTCACCATCGCCGATTTTCTTTCCCAAAAATACAACATAGCAAAAAACCGTTTCGGCTACGGTTACAACATTTTCCCGGATGAAAAGCCGCCTCTGCTGAAAATGCTTCTGGTGGAAAAAACAGGAACGCGGGAAGTAAATATTACTGAACTTATCAACATGAACAATGACATATAGGTGATTAAATGAAAATAATCGTAAAAGAAGAAGGGGCCCCCGCCTATATGGCCGCTTATACGGCGCTCATGACCATACTTCTGGCCTTTTTCGTTTTCATGTCATCCATGTCCAGCCAGCAGCAGTCAGGCTTCAACAGCGGCTTGGGCGATGTACAAAACGCTTTCGGGTTAGAAGGTGGTCTCGGCATATTCAATTTCGCCAATTTCGGCAAAAGCGGCTCAAAAGTCCCCAACCCTGTCGATAAGGGCAATAAGCCCGAAGAACAGGGCGTTCACGAAAATCTTGTGAGAAGCTCAGGGGGTTCCGGCAACACTGATGTTGATGCTCTGGACAGTGAGGCCGGCAAATATTTCAGAATAAAAATACCTTTTGATTTCCCCGCCCTTTCCTCCAAAATCCCCGATGATATGGGAAAATACCTCAATAATGTGGGTATGGGATTTGCGTTATTCAATTATAAAATTAATATAAGATGTTATGCGGAAGACAGCAGTGACGAGAATTCCGACAGAATACTGGCGGCTAAAAGGGCGGCACAGATTATGCGGTATCTGCACCAGATATCTGACGTTTCATACGCCAAGATGCAGACATCCGGCTATTCAAGCAGCAGGTATTTCACTGTAGATGATTCGCCAGGAAAAGCAGGGATGAACGTTAAACAGGGAAATTATTTTTATATTTTTATGAATTCTGAAAAAGATACGAAAAAATGAATGAAAGGATATAATTATGGCGGACAAAGACAAAAATAAGGATAGCAAGGAAAAAGAAGATGTAAAAGAGGCAGGACAGGACCCGGCACAGGCAGAAGCCGGAGCGGGACCGGATAAAACTAAAACGGTAGTCATGCTGCTCATCGTTCTTTCCATTCTCGTTATGATACTTACTCCGATTATAACTATTTTCGCAATCAGGGCCATTATGCCTAAAGACAATGCCGAAGGCCCGAAACCGGAGGAACTCAACAAAAAAATCACCGAAATACCCCTCACTGACTTCAAATGCAATATAGGACAAACACAGGGTACCAGGTACGCTCAAATAGATGTTGTGGTCGAAGTCAGCGACGGGAGCATGAAAAAATTCTTTGAGTCAAAAACACAGGAAAACCTGGACGGGATGCTGAATAAAATAAGGTCAGCCATCCTTAACATTATCAGCGACAAGACCCTTGACGGGCTGCTGTCAAAGGATGCCAAGGCCATGCTTGCCAAGGAAATAAAGTCTGATTTGAATGAGATGCTCCAGAAAAAAACAGATGGTGTCGTTACGGAAGTTTATTTTCCGAAGTTTCTTGTACAATAAAATAAAGAGATTTCTATATGCCGAATATACTTAATCAGGATGAAATAGATTCGCTTCTCGGCGCAATGGAGAGAGGCGAAATCGATAAAATAGATGAGGGTGCCAAGGATGGCGACGTTACCGTGGCAGATTATAATTTCAGGCGCCCCAACCTCATTACCAAAGACCAGCTCCGTAATTTCCAGACTATCCATGAGACATTCGCCAAAGAAATGGTTTCCGCGTTCGCTCTTTTTCTCAGGACAGGCGTGGAATTCAACCTTGTTTCAACCGAGCAACAGCAATATGGCGAATTCACAAATTCACTCTCCAATATAACTATGTGCGTCATTTTTTCGGCAGAACCCCTCCCCGGCCTCGCCGTTATCGAAGTCAATCTTTCGCTTGTCTTCGGAGTAGTCGATATGCTCCTCGGCGGCAAAGGCGATATCGAAACTGAGATAAGAGTGCCGACAGAAATAGAAGTCGCCATAATGAAGCCTTTTGTAGAAAGAATCCTTGACCGGCTTCAATCCTGCTGGAGCACTCTTATGGCTGTCAAGCTCAAAAAGGAAAGGGATGAGCATGACCCCGAATACGTTCAGGCGGCCCCCATTGACGCGCCCGTAGTAGTTCTCGCATTCGATACTAAAATCGGTTTTGCCAACGGAATAATCAACATCTGTTATCCCCTGCCCATGATACAGGCTGTGAACGAATACCTCGCCAATGTCTCCGGTGAGATGGACAGTTACTATGGCAGAAGGGCTGACCACAACACCCGCAAGCAGGTACTCGATTCTCTCCTCTCTGTACCTCTTCCGATTTCAGTAAAACTCGGTGAATCCAGAATACGCGGACAGGAACTGATAAACCTCGTCCCCGGCGATGTCATAGTATTGAACAACGGAATAAGCGACCCTGTCAATGTTTTTGTTTCAGGCAAGCCCATGTTCCTTGGGCGCCCCGGCAAAATCAAAGACCGTATCTGCGTTAAAATCAATAAGCGCATCGTTAAAGACGAAAATACAGAGCTTAATATAAATCTTGATTAATAAATTAAATTATGAGGTATGAAATATGCCAGTAAGTCAGAACGGTCAGAATGTAGCAGCCGCTGAGTTCGGGAAAATATCAAATCTGGACCAGCCGGTGCCGCCTCCGGATAACCAGCAGCGAAATCTTGAGATGATTTTCGATGTCCCCGTAAGCGTAAGCGCCGAACTGGGCCGCTCCGTGATCAAGGTCAAAGACCTTCTGAACCTCAGCCCGGGCTCCGTCGTCGAACTCGAAAGAGTCGCAGGCGAATCTATTGACCTCATGGTCAACGGCGTACTCATCGGTAAAGGCGACGTAGTTGTCGTCAATGAAAATTTCGGTCTCAGAATTACCGAAATAGTCTGTACCGAAGAGCGGATAAAGAAGTTATCAAACTGATTTCATCTTCGAGAGAGTTTTCACCATGCGTTTTCTAAGGCTCGGGCCTGCGGGTATGCGGGGAGAAATCGGAACGGGTCTCACTCCGCTCCTCGCTATTGATTTTGCTTCCGCCATGGGTTCCTACCTGGACGGGGGCCGTATCGCCATTGCCTCCGACACGAGATTCTCTTCTCCCATGCTGCGGCACGCCGTCATATCCGCTCTCTTGAGCTGCGGCACGGAAGTCCTTGACGCGGGCATTGCCCCTGCCCCGCTCCTGCACTTCATAACGCCTTATCTGAAAGCTGACGGCGCAATGCTTCTGGGCGCCGGACATCACCCTGCCGGATGGAATGCGATTGTCCCTTTATCTTCCAACGGCGCTTATCTGAACAGCGTCCAGCTTCAAGAGCTCTTCGACATATATCACGGACGCAGATACAAGACAGCGGCATGGAACGAAATGGGAAAAGTAAGCGAGATGCCGCCTTCCATTTTTGAAGATTACCTTGACGCTCTCTGTTCGAAACTGAATGTGGAAGCAATATCCTCCAGACATTTTAAAGTCATAGCTGATTTCTGTAACGGACCGGGCTCCGCCCTGTCTGAAAGCTTCGCGGCAAGGCTTGGTCTGGAACTTATTCCCATAAACAATATTTTTTCAGGCATCATCCCGCATGACCCTGAGCCAAGGCCCCGCAGCAGCGTTCAGGCGCAGTCCATAATGAAACCGCTCAACGCCGACATCGCCTTCGTGTTCAACAGTGACATGAGCAGGACCGCGATAGTGACAAATTCCGGCGAGACATTGTCCGAAGAATATACATTTCCTCTTGTGGCGGACCATTTTCTTTCGTCGTCTCCACACGGGACAGGTGTCGTTACAAACTGGTGCACAACAAAAACACTTGATGATATTGTTTCAAAACACCACGGAAAACTCTACAAAACCAAGGTTGGCCAGGCATTCATTATTGACAGGATGCTTGAGAAGTCGGCAAAACTGGCCGGAGACGGAAGCGGCAGCGTAGCGTTGGGAGATTTCACCAAAGGCTTTGACAGTTTCATGGTCATGGGCCTTGCGCTTGAAGCCATGGCTGTCAGAAAATGTTCATCTGCCGGGCTCGCCGCCGAATTGCCGCGTTATCATATCGTCAAAAAGAAAATAAACTGCCCGTCCGCGCATGCCTACGGCCTTCTGAGGAACATGAAAACACAACTCAAAGACGCCGCCGTTTCGGATGAGGACGGCTTCCGTTTTGACTGGCAGGACGGCTGGGTGCACCTGAGGGCGTCAGCCACGGAGCCCGTAGTGCGCATGATTGCCGAATGGCGCACAAAAGATGAAGCGGAAGACAGGGCATTGGAAATTCAGGGCATCCTTGAAAGGCTGGTTTCCTCATGAACAAAATACACAATCTGAAAGTAGGAGTAAGCGGAGTAAGGGGAATTGTAGGCGATACATTCACCCCCTCGCTGGTCGCCGCCTTCGCGGCGTCTTACGGGGAATATGTAGGAGGGGGGCGCGTCATAGTCGGACGCGACACCCGTCCCAGCGGGCCTATGATAGAACACGCCGTCATAGCCGGGCTTGTCTCAGTCGGCTGCCAGCCAATCCTCGCCGGCATCATTCCTACTCCAACCATACAGATTGCCGTTGACGAATACCACGCCAATGGCGCCATAGCTATAACGGCAAGCCATAACACAGCCGAATGGAACGCCCTTAAATTTATAAATTCCTCAGGCATTTTCTTCAATGAAACTGAAGCCGCCGAACTTTTGGATGTATATAATCAGCCGGATAATCTTTTCGTAAAAGAACAGGATTACAGGAGCGTCCGCGCGATTGACGACGCCTTTGAACTGCACCAAAAAAGAATATTCAGAAATATCAATGTCGAGGCTATCAGAAAAGCCCGTTTCAAAATCGCCGTTGACTGCTGCAACGGTGTTGGCGCATTATATGCCCGGCCTTTTCTGGAAGAACTCGGCTGTGAGGTAATATCTATTTTTGACGAAGCTGACGGAAACTTCAGAAGACGCCCCGAACCTGTCCCGCAAAATCTCTCCGAACTCTGCCGGGTTGTCAGGGAAAACGGCTGCGCCGCAGGCTTCGCTCAAGACCCCGACGGCGACCGCATCGCATTGATAAAAGGCAATGGGAAAGCGGCAGGCGAACAGTATTCAATAGTCCTGGCGGCGGAACATGTACTTTCAAAGACACCCGGAAATGTCGTCGTCAATATCCAGACAACTAAAGCCGTAGAAGACGTAGCCGCTAAATACGGCTGCAAGGTTTTTTATTCGACAGTAGGAGAGATAAACGTTACCCGTCAGATGCTGGCGGTAAATTCAATAATAGGCGGAGAAGGCAGCAGCGGCGGTGTGATATGGCCGGCGGTGCATCCATGCAGGGACAGTTTCGCCGCAATGGCCCTTTTCCTCGAAATGATGGCACTGCGTTCTGAAAGCATTGACACAATACTGGACAAGCTCCCGCAATATCATTCAAAAACACTGAAATTCCCATGCTCCGCTTTCAAATCCCAGCAGATTATAAGGCATCTGCGCGCGAAATACGCCCAACACAACCCCGTAACAATTGACGGCATAAGGATAAACTTCGATGACGCCTGGATACTTGTCCGTTCCTCGAACACCGAGCCTCTGATGAGACTTACCACAGAAGCCCGTTCAATCAGCAAAGCCGAAAAACTCGCCGCCGATTTCTCAAAGGAAATTTCCGCATTGCTTACTGAAAAATAAAATTGTTGTTAATGTCGCAAATTTGCGGCGTTGCCCTCTTTTTATTGTCTTTTTAAACCTGAATCAGGTTTGAAAATTGGCCGATAAGGTTCTAAATTCTCTCGTGTTTTTGTTTTTTTCAGCGATTTAGAATATTTTTATCAGGAAAAAGAATGCCTCGTAAAGTTAATATATATGTGGAATTGTCAGACCTTGCCTTGAAAGAACAGGTGCTTCACAAGCTCACGGAAGACTGGAGCATAAAATGGAGTTTCATCGGGAAAGACGAAAATAAGGCCACACCTGAAAAAACCGCTATTGCCGTCATTGACCACCCGCAAACAATTCCCTCTATCGCACAGGGTGTTATAATTATATTCGTCGGAAAACATAAAGAGAAGAATTCCTTTTTCGCTGTTGTCGAGACCCCTTCGCCTGATTCCGTTTTTACCGTCATCAGAAGAGCTTATTCATACTGGGAAATAACAGAGCAGAATACCGCGTCTCTGTATTCGGAAAAACATGAAAAGCAAGCCTTGGAAAGCATAGCGGAAACCTTGTCCGCCCATATTCATCAGCTTACCCGCCAATCCGAAATGAGAATAGCGCTGGTCGATCAGCTTCCGATTGGGGTTCTGGGAATAGACGATGAAAATACCATCGTACTGGCAAATCCCAAAGCGATTGACGTTCTGGCGGTGGAGGACATTCCCATCTGGGGCCTCAGCGTTTCCTCGCTCCTTACGGAAAGCGTCGGTAAATTTATCAGGGATGAGGAAAAAAAGGAAATAGTGATAAACCGTTACGGGCAGAATATAATAATCAGGAAAGCTCCCTTCATGCTGAATGACGAATTTGCCGGAACTATCCTGGTATTATGGAAACCAACAGAAAAATAAAAAGGGAGAAATGAAAAATGGACAGCAAGCTGGATGTCGCAGCTATCGTTGAAAAGTCCGTTCTGGCCTCACCGCCCGATCTGCTTTTTAAAATAATAAACAGCCTGGATTCTGAATTGAGCAGTAAGCAGATAGGAGAAATAATCGGACATGACCAGAGTATTTCCGCACAGGTACTGAAGCTTTCAAATTCCTCATTTTTCGGTTTCAAGGGCAGCATCAGGACCCTCGACAGGGCAATAAATATACTGGGAACAAAAACCGTCCGTAACATTGCCGTTACCACGTTGCTCTTTGCGCACACAAACAAAGTGCGGCTCTGGAACCTTGATATTCTGAATTTCTGGCTTCACACTTATCTGGTAGCGGATATCACAAGAGAGCTTTCGCAGAAAATCGGACTTGACGGCGATGAGAGTTATATCGCGGGCCTGCTTCATGATATAGGTAAGCTTGTCCTTTATGCACAGAGACAGGAAAAAGCCGAAATCTTCAGAAATGTCCATACCTCTAATGAAATTTATGACTACGAGAAGACAACTTGGGGCATTGACAGCAATGAATTGAGTAAGCTTCTGCTTGAAAAGTGGAATATTCCCAAAGACACGGTTACCGCCATATCCGAACACAGGACGACAAAGGGCGAGTCCCTTCTGTCCAAAGTTGTTTATCTGGCCAATGAATTCGCCTCTATCGTAACAGATCCGTACTATAAAAGCATGATGACGTACCCGATTTTCATGAAACTCCTCAGGGATATTAAAATGTCCGAACAGGATTTTATGCGTTTCACCGTGCAGATACCAAATATCGCCGAACGCGGCAAAATGATAATGAAGGTTATGTCGAGGCAGACCAGTTCATCACCATTGAGAAGGCGCATGATTACAAAAGCCACTCTGATTAGTCCCAATGAATATTCCCTCTCAAAATGTCTTCTGGAGCTCATCGGCTTCAGCGTTGACCTCTATACGCCTGAACAGGTCAATGAGTATTTTCAGGAAATAAAAAACGAAGAAGAGCGCAGAAAAGCGGAATATGATGAGAGATTCAAGACTCACTCCGATGATCAGCAAGAGCCTGAAAATGAGAAGAAAGAAGAAACTGAAAAGGAGAAAAAGCCTGGCTTCTTCCAGCGTCTTTTCGGCAAAAAAACTGTTGAGGATGACATTATTCTGGAAAATGAGGAAGATGAAAACAAGAAAACAATTATCTGGAATCCCCTGGTGCTTTTCGAGCAGACTGACCCGATTGAAATAGACAGGGCCAGCGTCACCACTTACTCTGTATTCATAGACCCGACTTCGATGAAAGGCAATCCCATACCCTTCTTTTTCTCCAGTCCTGATATCAAAACAAAATGAAGTCCCGTAAAATAATATAAAGGAAAAAAATGAGCAGAAAGACTTACAGGATAGCGGTCATTCCCGGCGACGGGACAGGACCGGAAGTAGTTGCCGAAGGATTAAAAGTGCTTAAAGCCGCGGCATCAAAATTTTCATTTTCACTGAAAACCGAAATGTTTGACTGGGGCGGCAAGCGTTATCTTGACACAGGCGTAGTGCTTCCCGAAAACGCCGTTGAGACCCTGAAAAAATTCGACGCTGTTTTTCTCGGCGCCATCGGACATCCCGACGTTAAACCCGGAATTCTTGAAAAAGGAATTCTGCTGAAACTCCGTTTCGAACTTGACCAATACATAAATCTCCGCCCTGTTAAACTTTATCCCGGAGTTGAGACGCCACTTGCCGGAAAGACTCCCGAAGACATAGACTATGTGGTTGTCCGCGAAAATACGGGCGGCCTCTATTCAGGCGTAGGCGGCATTTCGATGAAAGGCACAAAAGACGAAGTTGCCGTTCAGTCAATGGTATACAACAGGACACAGGTTGAACGCTGCCTCCGTTACGCTTTTGAACTGGCTAACCGCCGCCATAGCGGTAAATCACCCTGGAGGGGCTTGGACAAAAAAGACATAGCCGCAGGCAAAACAGCCAAACTGACACTTTGCGGTAAAACAAATGTACTGACTTACGTCTTTGATTTGTGGGAAAGGGCTTTCCATGAAATAGCCGTCGAATATCCGCAGGTTAAAACCGATTACTGTCATGTTGACGCGACATGCATGTGGATGGTGAAAAATCCTGACTGGTTTGATGTCATTGTAACAGAAAACATGTTCGGCGACATCATTACCGACCTTGGCGCGATTACTCAGGGCGGCATGGGCATAGCTGCCGGCGGAAATATCAATCCAAACGGCGTAAGCATGTTTGAGCCAATCGGCGGTTCAGCTCCCAAATATACAGGCAAAGGCATAATCAATCCTCTCGCGGCAATAGCTTCCGCGGCAATGATGCTGGATTTCCTGGGAGAGAAAAAAGCCGCCGCGTCTATTGAGAAAAGCGTGATGTTCGTAACAGGCAATAAGCTTAAATCAATGGCCGCTGGTAAAATGGGCTATTCTACAAGCGAAACAGGCGACCTTGTAATAGAAAACCTTAAATGAGAAACAGTCCCCTGAAACTGCCCTCCTGTTTTGAGGATAATGATTATTTCATTTTTCTTAAAGAGGAGGACAGAATTGCCGTTATCCGCAGGGACCGCGACAGCGAAGCCCTGCGTATCTGTCTCAAAACTCCGGAATTATTTCTCTCCCATGCAGGGATATTGAAAGATTCCCGCACCACAAAAGCAAGCATCTCAAAACTTGAAGACGACACGCCTGTCTTTATCAAACGCTACAACAATAAAGGCTTTCTCCATACGCTGAAATACTTTTTCAAGACACCCAGAGCGATTAAGGCTTTTCATAACGCGTGGATTTTTGAGGCCTGTGACATTCCCGTGCCGCGCGCACAGGGTATCGTTCTTTTCAGGCACTTGGGATTTACTAAAATATCCTATCTTGTTACGGATACTGTTAATGACAGTATAGCGACGCTTGATTTTTTCAAAATGTTGGAGCGTGACAGCTTTCTTTTTGTTAAATTTACGGAAACTGTTCTTGCTTACCTGTCCATCGCTCATGGGCACGGTCTCAGGCACGGAGATATGAAAATGAGCAATATTTTCTGTAGAAAATCTCAGGACGGATATTCATTCGGTTTCTGGGACCTGGATGGCGCGACTTTTACCGGAAAACCTCTTTCCCGTAAAAGGCGTGCCGCTGAATTGGCGCGGCTTATTTCTTCTTATATTGAGATAGGCAGACGGCTCAGCATAGAGCTTCCCATTCATGAAACTTCTGAACATTTTATTCCGATATACGAAAAACTTTCGAAGATTTCCTTCAGACGGGATGAAATAATTCCCGGGATTGAAAAATTCCTCAACAGATAATCCCAGAGCTTTTAAAATGATTGATACGGAGAAAGTAAATTCTGAAAACTGGTATTTATGGAAAGATGCGGCAAGAAGTCCATTTTTCAATATGGCTGCCGATGAATGTATTCTCGAAAATTCAGAAAGCATTGCCGTCCCCCTCCTGAGAATATACGGCTGGGACAGGCCCTCCGTCAGTATCGGTTATACACAGGATTATAACGCCGCGCCTCATCGTGAATATACAGTTGTGAGGCGGCCTACCGGAGGCGGGATTGTTTATCATGATAAAGACCTGACATATACGATAATGATACCTGGCGGACATAGCATCCTTTCTCTGGACAGGGTCGAGAGTTACCATGTTTTTCACAGAGCGGTTCTCAGGGCGCTCGCGAGTTTCGGGCATAAAGGCGTACTTTCGGACAAGTCAGTGCCTGCCGTTGACAGGGCCACCATGCGTTGTTTCGTTACTCCGACACGTTATGATGTGGTCTGCAAAAACAAAAAGTATGCCGGCTCCGCCCAGCGCCGTACAAAAAAGGGCATCCTTCATCAGGGCAGCATCCTCCTGGAGGCAGCCGACGGAAACATGGATTTACTTGCGGAGAGGCTCGTATCGGCATTTGCGGAAGAGTTCAGTATCAGCTTTATGCCGTTCTCTCCAGACCCTGAATTTATCAGGCAGATTGACTCGCTCGAAAAAGAAAAATTTTCAAAAACGGAATGGAATATTTCAAAAATCCATTGACATATAATTAAAATAAAATACAGGAACAGAATGATGAAATCCAGAAAATATATGGACGCTAAAGCTTCATGGAGCAATGATACTTTTACAATCGAAAACGCCGGAATAAGCAGAACGTTGACGCTTAAAGACGGATATTTTTTTACAGAGAGTTTTTACGACAAGTCCGCAAAAACGGAATGGGTGTCAGGGCCCTCCGGCTACAATGACTTTTCATATCGCGGTCTTCTCCTCGACAGATTGAAAAGCCCCTTGAAGCTTGAGCTGGTGAAATGTGACGCGGAAATTTTAAAAAACAATATATTCACAGAGGATTGCCTCTGCTTAAAAATATATCTGAAAGAGCCTTTGCAGAATATTAATATTATAAGAGAATATCTTGTCTTTCCTGAAATACCCGTCATTCAGTCGCGCACAAAAATTAAAAGCCCGGTAATTCCGAATTTCTATTCAAGCCTCTGCCGTTCCCATAATATAAAATGGGACCACATGGAGAACTGCACAGATTGTCTTTCACTGAAAAAGAGTTCACTGCATGGAAGATGTGTCGCTTTTTTCGGTCGTACCGACCAGAGCAACGAGCTTGTCAGAGAGGAAAGTTTCAAACTTTCCGCAAGTTCAGAGATGAAATTGAGCGGAAATATGCTTTTTCTGAAAGATAATTCTTCCGACAACGGCCTTTTCATGGTACAGGAGGCCCCCTCTACAGGTGAACGTAG
Source organism: Lentisphaerae bacterium GWF2_44_16 (assembly GCA_001803225.1). Classification (GTDB taxonomy): domain Bacteria; phylum Verrucomicrobiota; class Lentisphaeria; order Victivallales; family GWF2-45-14; genus GWF2-44-16. The sequence continues at coordinate 24,640 of MHBF01000059.1, forward strand.
GCATGAAAACAATTCTGATTTCATATACCGTTCGTCTTGTATCAAAAGCCTCGGATGGGGTATTCTGCCTTCCGAATTCAAAGATGAAGAGATGACGGCGTACTCCTGCGCCGCAGGAGTTTTCTCCGGAGATTTCGATAATGCCTCTGTCGAAGTCAAAAAGTTTTTCGTGAACAGATTCAGGCAGTCCCCTGAAAAGTACAGAACAATGGCTAATCCCTGGGGCGGCGGCGGCGAAATCTGGCAGAAAAATATTTCAGACAGTTTCGTACTGAAGGAAATTGAGGCCGCCGCTGAAATGGGCCTTGAAATGTATCAGGTTGACGACGGCTGGCAGGAAAACAGGTCTCTCTCCGAGATGACTTCCGGGAACAAACCTATGTCTCCGGCTGATTGGCAGATCAGAAAGGATATTTTCCCTTCCGGCTTCAGTAAAATAAAAAAGGCCTGCGATGAGAAAAATGTGGAATTTTGCCTCTGGTTCGCTCCTTCATTCAATAAATCCTACAGGGATTGGGAGGAACAGGTCGAACTGCTTTACGGTTTTTATAAAAAATACGGCATAAAGACTTTCAAGATTGACGCCACTGTCGTAAACTCCAAAGAGGCCGAAGAAAATCTTGAAAAACTCCTCCGCTCTTTAAGGCTTAAAACAGGCGGGGATATTTATTTCAATCTGGACACCACCAGCGGAATGCGTCCCGGCTATCTGCTCTTTCAGGAATACGGCAATGTCTTTCTCGAAAACAGATACCAGAGCCAGGAGGGACTGCGTTCATATCTGCCTTCAAAAGCCATGCGCAATCTCTGGCTTCTTTCCCGCTACATTCCGTCCCAGCGGCTTCAAGTCGAATTTACCGATATGAAGGCCGCCGCCTCTTACAAAAAAGTTTACAAGGGTACAGGATATCCTGAAAAATTTACGCAGGAATACGTCAGCGCGACAACTCTTTTTGCAAGTCCTCTCTGCTGGGCATACCCTTCAGAATTTGACGCCGCATCCAGAAAGTCCGTACGGCGCGTAATGGAACTCCATAAGAAAATCAGAAATGAGCTTTACGAATCTGTTGTAATACCGGTAGGCGAGGAACCGTCCGGAAAGTCATGGAGCGGCTTTCAGGCTCATAATTTCAGGAAGAACAGCGGCCTCCTGATAGTTTACCGCGAGATGAGCAGAGAAAACAAATGGATTTTCAGCCTGAAATATCTCAACGGCAAAAAGGTGCTTCTGGAGGAAATCCCCGCTGAAGGAAAACCCGTTACTCACGCCTTCAAGGGAAATGCTGAATTTCAGATATCACTTGAGACGGAAAACTCGTTCCGGCTCTACAAATATAAAGTGGTTAAATAACATCAATGAAAAGTGAAAAAATAGCATTGTCCCTCGGCGGCAATCAAGGTGATATAGTCTCCAACTTCAGAGCGGCCCTGAAAGAACTTGCGGCAAACGGAATGACTGATATCCGCGTCTCATCCTTTTACAGAACAACGGCGGTCGCTTGCGCTGAAGGTACCGCTGATTTTATCAATGCCGCCGCGACAGGGCTTTGGCCGGAAAGTCCGGAAAGACTTCTGGGGCTTTGCAAAAAACTGGAAAGCGCGGCGGGACGTGCGCCAGAACATCCGAGGTTTTCGGACAGGCCGCTTGACATTGATATTATTTTTTTCGGCAATGCGGTATTTGAAAAGCCGGGGCTTATTGTTCCACATCCCGAAGCGGCAGAGAGGCTTTTTGTGCTTGTCCCCCTAGCTGAAATTGCCGGAGAATGGATTTTCCCCGGCAGAAAAAAATCAGTTTCAGACCTTCTTGAGAAATTTAAGAATACTGAAGAGTATCTGAGTGTAATTAGCGGCAACTTCAATTCTTGAATTCAAAATTTGCAAAAAATTAACATTAATGTTATACTATGCGTTCAAACAATTTGGATTTTAACTTAAAAACAGGAATAAAAATATGAAAAAAACGCTTTTTGTGTTTTCAGTTGTGGCCGCCTTTGTGTTTTCAGTCTCTTCTCTCTTTGCCGAGGCTGCCAAGAAAAACCCTTTTGAGAGATATGACAAAGATATTAAGAAAATAGATGAACAGATTGAAAAGGAAAACGCAAAACCAAAGCCAAGTGAAAAAGCAATTAAAAAACTTGAAACCGACAAGTCTAAAAAGGAAGAGGCGAAAACTAAAGCCATCGAAAACGCAAAAAAACCGATACAGAAATCCATTGATACATTGAATGCGCAGATTGAAAAACTCAAAGAAAAATCACAGGATACCGCCAAACAGGAAGAAGAACTGAAAAAACAGGAACAGAAACTCACGGAAATCGAGACTTGGAGCAATGGCGAAGCCGCGTCCGGCGATAAGAAGGACGACAAGAAAGATGACAAGAAGGATGATGACAAGGACAGCACTAAGAAAGACGACAAAAAGGATGACAAGAAGGACGACAAGAAAGATAAGGATAAAAGCAAGAAAGCAAAATAAGCTATCCGCTTTTATTTCACTAATACACGCGTTCCAGTTGGAACGCGTTTTTTTTGATTTTCATCAGGCTACCTGCAATTAAGAATTGATAGAAACCCTTCTGACATGTTATCCACTGCTCAAGCCCACCCCCACAATTAACTCGGTTGCTTTTAGATTTAACTCATTTTATTTTAATGGATGCAAAATATTTTTTGTGCTTAAAAATTTAACTTTTCTTAGATTTAACTATTGACATATTATATAAAACATGATAATATATAAAGCAACCCAGTTACTTTTACCTAAAAAGGAGCGATGGTATTGGAATATGAATAAAAATATCGGCAGGAATAAAACAGAATATATAGCGGATGAAATAAGGTCCGATATTCTAAAGCGGAAATATGCCGGAAATGAAAAACTTCTTTCAGCTGTCAGTTTGGGCAAAAAATATTCTGTAACCAAAGAGACCGTTAATATGGCTTTATCACGGCTGGTAACAGAGAGGCTTATTTACAGAAAAAAAGGCAGTGGAACATACGTATCAGGTCCTGCGACAAAAAGTAAAGCCATCGGGGTTGCTTTGAATATCAATAGAGAACTCTCTCCCAGTGAAACCCCTACGGCATTTGCTATTTTCCAGGGAATAATATCAGTTGCCGAATACAGAGGCTATCACCCCGTAATTCTGAGTGAAAACAGCTTTTCGCCCGAACAGCTTGCCGGATTAAACCTCAGCGGGCTTTTGCTTTCTACTAGCTTTACATCAAAGTTTCTGGAGCTCTCTCTGGATTTAGAGAAAAATAAAACGCCATATTTATTTATAGACAGGCTTTCGATGGATGATGACATAAACTACATCGAAGAGTATTCCTCAAGCGAAATTTATAAGGCTGCTAATTATCTCATTGCTCAAAATCACCGTAGAATAGCTTGTATCGGTTATAATTCGGAAAAATTAGTTTACAGAAATTTTTTCATCGGATATGAACAGGCCATGAGAGAAAAAGGACTCTTTGACCCAGTGCTTGTAAAATCTGTTTCAGGCAATAGCGAAGATGAAATGAAGAATATCTTAAAAGAGCTTATGTCACTGAAAGAAGCGCCTTCCGCCATATTTCTTTTTTACAGGAATGCTTTTGAAAATCTTTACAGCGCGCTCAGGCATTTCAACTTAAAAATACCTGGAGATATTTCTATAATGTCTGCAAGTCATGAGCCATTGCGGAAAGATGGATTGGAGATAACAACAATAGGGACAGGCAAGAATAATTTCGGTAAGGCCGCCTCTAATCTTCTTCTAGATTTGATTGAAGGTAAAATTCATTCTCCTGTAAACAGAAAACTTAAACTCGAATTGCGAGAGGGAAATTCGGTAAAAAAATATGAAAAAGCATAATAAAAAATTATTGACGTGTGTGTCTTTTACTCTTGTGGAATTGCTCATAGTTATATCAATCATTACGATACTCACATGTCTGCTGCTTCCCGCATTGAATAAAGCGCGTGAAACGGTAAAAAGAATAGCATGCGCCAACAATCTGAAAAATATAAATCTTGCCGAGATACACTATACAGATGATAATAACGGTTATTTTACGATACATGAATTAGGTAAGGACATTAATGATAAAACTATTTATTGGGTCAACGCATTGAATCCATATCTGGGAGGAAGGGATATAACGCAAGCGGATTTTACTAAAACAGTAAAAAGTTTTTCATCTGTCTGGTATTGCCCCCGGCAGGTGTCGTATTATGACTTGGATCTGGCAAATGAGAGATATCTCTCTTATGGATTGAATCAATATATATGCAGCAATCCTTCTGCGGCAGCTCCTAAGTATAGAAATCTAAACAGGATAGTAAATCCTTCCCGAATATGTACATTCTTAGATACAAATCAATCTAATCCTGCTTCTGCTTATCTGAATACCGTTGGCTATTATATAGCGGCTATTTCCCGAGTAGCGGGGCGGCATCAGAATTTGGGTTTGCCCACCAGCGGGACTTGTAATTTTGCGTGGATTGACGGGCACGTAAACTCTCTCAAGGTAAATAAGCCTTGGGTTTCCGCTAATTGGATATCAGGTATCAGTATTTCAGGATATTATGAATTGAATTATTAAGTGTATTTGCAATAATTATAAATTTTTAAGGAGAAAATCTTTATGAGCGGAAGAAAATTGAAAACTGTTCTGGCTTCTTTCCTGACGGTTGCGGCTCTTTTTTCAGCGACAGCAACTGAGAACGCAACAGATACGGCAACCGTTTGGCGCTTTCCGGTAAATCTGAAAAGCAAAAACATTAACGGACTCGTAGATGTTACTGATATAAGGATAAATGAACATTTACTTCATTACACAGATAATGACCGGCTTACCGGGCTGACTATGGACATGGAATACAACGTAATAACTCCAGCCCAATGTTATCTCAGTACGAGCAGCGGCTCGATGTACTGGTATAATATAAATCTTTCCAATTTAAATCAGAGCTGTATTTTTACGAGAGGCAGAATTGATTTGAGCAATGCAGGGAAACATAAGACGATAGCATCTTTTACTTCAAGGGATCAGCGGTATTTCAATAATATCGCAAAAGGGCCGAATGTTATAAGAGGATGCCACGGTTTTGCGGTAAAGAATGAAAAAGGCGTGCTTCTCGGTACTACTGGAAGCATATGGGAGATGTTTAAGAAGAATAAAAAAGCTGACATCGAAACGGCTGAAAATACAGACGAGCTTGCCAGTCCGGAAAAAGCGTTTTTAGGAAATGGGGTAAATGATGTGAACAGATTTTACAAGAATACGCTTTATACGCTTGCCAATCTTGAAAATTACAGAATCGAAATAGCTGATTTCAGTAGCGGCTGGAAAAGCGGAGGAACTTTTGCGTTCAGAATCTATGTTGTTGACGCGGATAATAACAGATACGAAGTCAATCGGGCTGATATAGACGCTACCGGTATTTTGAAAACGGGAGAAATTAAACTTGATACGGAACAGGCTTTTGATAAATACAGTATTCCGCTGGGATATTTTTCAGGAAAATTCGGTGTTGAAACACCTGAAAAAATCGAAATAAAAATAAGAACTGTTGCGATGTCTCCTCGAGGCAGAGAAGAGAAAATCACGGAAAGGACATTCACCAAAGATGAAGACTCAAAAATAATAATTCCCGGTAAATTTGAAAAAAAAGCAGCGGAACCCGCAGTGGAAGGGCGGATAATATTCATGCATCCGGCAAAGGATTTAAGCAGGGATCCGAAGGAAGGAATGGAGCAACTCCGAAACATCGTCCGCAGGGCAAAAGAAAATAATTTTAACGTAATCTGTCCTACTGCAATGGGTCACAGGTGTATGACAGGAGCGAATTTGGAGAATAAATATTTTCAGAGATATTTTAAAGAATGGGATCCTTTCGCAGAATTCAGAAAGATATGCAGTGAGTTCGGGATGGAATTACAGGCAGCTGTCGCTGTCATTCCGGAAGGCGGGGAAAAGCTGAAAGGAATTTTAATCGAGCATCCTGAATGGGCGGCAAGAAGCAGGGAAGGAACAGTAAAAGGTTGGCTTGACCCGGCTGTTCCGGAAGTAAAGGAATATAGGATTAAAGATATAGTTGAACTGGTGAAGAAGTATGACCTTGACGGGATTTGCCTGGACTTCTGCCGACTGAGCGGCGGCCCCAGCGACAGAGGGGCTGAAATATACAAGGCCGAAACTGGTATTGATCCCCGCAAAGTAACTATTGGCAGCAAAGAATATATTGACTGGTATATGTGGACAGGCAATCATCTCACGGATTTAGTTAAACGCATACATGAGGAAATCAAAAAAGCCAAACCTGATTGTAAACTCAGCGCGTATGTACAGGGCGTAAAATTTAACGGGGAGGATAAGTACAGGGAATATCATCAGAACTTTACAGAATGGCTCAGAAAAGGATATTTGGATATGATTTACCCGACTGGATATGTATATGATATGCTACGCTTTAAAAGCTGGACTGCTAAACAGATACAGGCATGCAGAGAGGCAAATCCGAAAGTGCCGGTTATGGTGGCTATCGGGGTGCGCTCAAGCCATGGCGCTCTGCAAAACGCACAGGAACTCAGCGACCAGATTGATATCCTTAGAAAACTTAATGGTAGCGGAGCATTTTTTTTTGCCTGGGTCTACTTGGAAAAATGGCTGGAGGACGCACGCAAGAACAGTTATACTCATCCTGCGTCTATTCCATAGTAAACAGAATATAAAAGAAAATTATCAGACCGGAAACGAGTAGTTCCGATCATTTTTACAATGCATCTAAATATAGGTATTATGTCAACTGTTTTTTACAAAAAGGAGAAATTCAGAATGAAAATTACTACCGATGAATCGAAAACAGGGACCCTTTTATCAGGGAGCAAATTTTTGCATCCTAAACTTTTACTAAGAAGTTTTATGGCGTCCGTAATAGGCATTTCTATTCCATTCATACAAGATAACGTATATGCGGAAAATGATCCTATGCTGATTGAGATAACGAGCGGGCAAGGACGTATTTTAAAAGCGGACAAGTCTGAAGTTGGGAAAGAGGATAACGCAGATTCCGCCCAAATACTTGCCCGTTTCAGGCTTGAAAAAATGACAATGAAAGATCATGTCATTCATTATCAGAACACAAAAGATGTGAATTTTGAATTTTCAATGATATACGATGTTATCAATGAAGCTCCTATAATGCTTACTTCTCAGAAGGGACTTGGCTACGAGTGGTACGGATGGCAATTGGGATATGAGCCTGAGTGGCTTCTCTATAATTACAGCAGTCCGCGAATATCTCAAGTGTATGCAAGAGAAAGAATCGATCTCAGCCAGAAAGGCGTTTTTGAATCCGTGATACCGGTATATGCTTCCGATCAAGTGCGCGGAGCCCCGTTAGTCAAGGGTATTCATGGTGTCGCGGGACTCTTCTATTTGTATTACATTCTTGATGCGAAGAGTGACAAATATCTTGACGCGTCTCCACTTAAAAATGATCCGTGGATGAAACTCGCCCAAATTGATGGCATTGGAAAAAATTTGACCTTCACATTGGCGAATCTCCAAAGTTACTCACTGAGGATTGATGACTTCAAGGGGAACTGGAAGGCTGGAGGCGAATTTCATATGAGAATTAAACTGAAAGACGCGGATGGGGATGAATTCAATATTCCAAGGGCAGATGTGTCAGTCAAATGTGTGGCCAATGGACAGACCCGGCCGATCCCCATCGAAGCTGTTTTCGACGAAAACGGAATACCGCAGAATTACTATAGAGGAAAGCTTCCGGACGATGCTGTCGCTGATGAACTGAGTTTTGAAGCGCGTGTCTCATGTCTTAGTCCTGATGGCAGGAAAGAAACCGTTATAACAAAAGTGTTCAAAAAAGGTGATGGGGCAACAGAGAAGATGAGCGAACCGCGAATTCTCCTCTCGGGTGTGGAAAAAAAATTACCATCTGCCAACAAAGAAACTCGCGCGTTGTATTCTGTTGATGTCAACACGAAAGAAAGCATCGATACGCTGATAAAAAATCTTAATGATGCCAATTTTAATGTAGTTATTCCAGCTATTTGGCCCTCTCCCGATGGAGTACGTTTACGTCGTGCTGATAACTCGGAGTTGCTGAACTATCTTGTGGAGCGTGCGCATAAAAGCGGGCTCGAGGTTCATCCTTACTATTCCGTCATGAACCTTAAACGCGCAAAAGACATAATGGCCCAATTCGGGTCGCTCAATCCGGATGGTACAAGAAATAACTTTGCCTGTTGCCACCGTCCCGACTTTCGCAAATGGGTATCAGCAAAGCTTGTGGAAGCTGTGTCCAAATACAATTTGGATGGTATAAATCTGGATTTTATCAGGACTCAATCTGCCCGCTGTTTCTGTGACTATTGCAAAACAGCTTTTAAACAGGAATTTGGCAAAGACATTGCCGATGGTAACAGCGATGATTGGATTTCCTGGCAGGAAAAAGGGATGCGTGAAGTGGTAGCCTGTATATCGAGTTCGATTAAAAAAGTCAAACCTCAGGCGATTGTTTCCGCATACTGTCTTGTTCCTCAGAAACGGGGTGGACAGCGGGGATGGCAGTGGCTTAACTCCGGGATTATTGACGTAATGATGCAATCCGCGTATGCGAATGATACATTTCTCCGTGTTGGTTATGTAGGCGCGGCTATGGCAAAGGCCGAAAACAAAGATAACTTATATCCTTGTCTTGGTGTCCATTCAAAACCGCAATTACGTGTCAGGGAACCCGCTCGTTTGCAGGAAGACATTATATTGATGAGACAGTTAGGAGCTAAAGGAATAGTTTTATTTTGTGATCATATAATGACCGATGAACATTTTCGCATGTTAAAAGAGGGGCCCTTTGCGGAAAAAGCACGCCCCTTTTTTCAGAAAAATCTTTTTTTTATGAGTTCCCCCAATTTAAAAAAAAATAGAAAGACAAAAATGAAGAAATCAAAATTTTCAGTGGGCTATGGAGTTTCGGATATTACCCCCTCCATCGGGGAATTCTGTTCTTTCAGACTTTCACCTAACAAACGTAGCTTGGGAGTACATGACAATCTTTATGCCCATGCGCTTTACCTTGGAAATTCTCGGGATGAAATGATACTTGTATCTGTTGACTGTGTAGCGTTACCCGACGTGACTGTAATGAAAATAAAACAGGCTGTTCGGGAAATTATTCCCCTGACGGAAGCACAGATATTGCTGGCGGCGACGCATACTCACAACGGAGCGGAAACAATAGGGGAAGAACCCTATGTTGATAACTCATTACAGATTGAACGCATACTGAGAGGAGTAACCGACGCTGTTTCATTCGCCATAGAAAACAAATTTGAAGCACGTGCCGCCTGGGGTAACGCAGATCTCCCCGGCATAGCGAAAAACCGTTTTGCCGCCAGAATTGGAAGCGATATAACTAAAGTCGACAGCAGGGCTGATTTTTTAAAAATTGAAGACGCGGATGGTAATTACAAAGGAATATTCTGGCATTTTGCCGCCCATCCGACAACCTGCATGAAAGCAGGCTATATGAATTCAGCGGATTATTACGGAGTTGCCAATAAGTTGGTGATGGAAAAGCTCGGGGGCTTCTGTTTTTTCTTTAACGGAGCGTGCGGCAACATCAATCCCGAACTCGGCAAACGGAGCTTCGAACGTTCAGAACACTTCGGTCGTGAAATAGCGGAGAAGCTTATACCGGAAATACCGATTGTAGAGACATCGGCAGATATTGATTTAAAATCGGATATTACCGAAATATCGATTCCTTTGACAAGCAAGAAGCCTGATATAAGCTCCGTACCCTCAAGGGATGAAATACTTGAATATTTTAAGAATATCAGCTCATTGGAAATCTTGCCCGATGAATACGAAAAACACTGGCTTCGTTATCAGAGTTGCAGAACCGCATGGTGGAGACATAAACTTATTGATATTTTAAAGGAAAAAGATTCTGAAAACATTAAAGTAGCCGCCCATAAAATAGGAGACACTTTTATTCTTACCGTTCCCGGTGAAATATTCATAGAGTTCCAATTTGAATTACAGAACGCTTTTCCGTCATATCGGGCAATGATTTTTGGTTACTCTAACGGCTACTGTGGGTACATACCCGATGCCGCGTCTTTTGAATTTGATACTTATGAGACAATCCCCACGTTATTCCATAAAGCCGGAAAAAATGCGGGAGCTGAGATCGTCAAAAAAGGAGTAACGCTGATTCATAAACTTTCCCAAAAATGATTTGGTCATAAGACTGCGGTTCCGGCATCCCCGGGATCGGGCAAATGAATTTCCTCTGACCGCAAAAGTAAACAACCACCCCTATAAAGGGTGGTTCTAAAGATGACCCTGAAAGGGATAATTTTACCTATGCTACAACGTCATTTGTTCCATTTAGAAACAAGAACTTATTGTTGAAAATATTGCCGAGAACATAAAAAAAATTAGCTTTATCGTAAACATCCGGCGAAGACACATATGGAGTTTAATGTTTTTGAAAAAGCCGGGACTTAAAATTATTTCTGCTGACGGAGTTTTTGCCAGTTATGGGGGAGGAGTTCGTGGAGTCTGGAATGGGGAAGTGAATTAATTCTGGACAGAACATCTTTGAGATATTCATAGGGGTTGATGCCGAGGGCCCGGCAGGAGCCGATGAAGCTGTAAAGGATGGCGGCTGTTCTGCCGCCGCCTTCGCTGCCCATGAAAAGATAGTTATTTCGACCTACGCAGAGAGGACGGATAAAATTTTCGGCAACGTTGTTGTCAGGTTTGAAGCGGAGGTTCTCGACATAACGTTTAAGTGATTCTTCCTGATTGCGGGCGTAAGTGAGTGCTTTGCCGAGGAGCGATTTTGGAAGGGCGGGAGTGGAATTTACTTTTTTGAAAAACTTTTTGAAGACTCGCAAAGCTCTTTTTTTGCGGAGTGCGAGAAGAACATCATCCTGAACATTTTTCTTTTTCAGCTCCCCGATATGGTGTTCGATGCGGTAAAGGATATTGATAAGGGTGACGAATATCTTCGCGTCCTTGACTCCGGCTTTCAGAGCGTCCAAAAATTTCCGGCGAGAATGACACCAACACCCGATAGCGGTAATATCCTTCAGTTTCGCGGCATTCTTAAAGCCGGGGTAAGCATCGGACTGAAAAAACCCTTTATAGTTTTTCAGGATTTTTAGCGGGTGTTCTTCGTTCCAGTCCTGACTGAAATCGAAAAACATAAGTTTTATGTTTTCAATAGGTCCGTCCTTGTTGTCAGGAAGTTTCATCATGTTAGCGACGTAAATCCACATGCGGCCTTTCTTCGCACCTTCGCCGTTTTTCTGGAGGAAAAGTTCGCGGGTGTCGTCGGCATTGATGTAATCGCATGAAAGAACAGTATCTTTAAGGAGTTGATGAAGCGGCTTAAGCACATTAGCTGACTCTCTGCACCAGTCGGCCATCGTGCTTACAGGGATGCCAATTTGCTCTCTGGCAAATATTCCCTCCTGACGTGTCAGCGGAATATGATCGCAGTATTTGTTTATGATTATCTGAGTTATCAAACTCACGTCAGCTTTGCAACGCTCTATTGGACTTTCAGGGAGTAATGCCGTCAGAACGCCTACGATGTTTCCCTTTCGGCGGTCCGGGCTGACATACTTCGGTCTGCGGTAACGGATCACGTAAAGCCGCCCAGGTTCGCAGGCCAGCTGTTCGGTGATATCTTCGCCGATGCAGACCAGCGCCTCTCCCGTAACGGGGCATATCTTTTCAGAGTCGGGAATATCTATAAATTTATCAACCCGCTCAAGATGCTCAGGAATTTTAACGCGCCCGTTAAGGTTGTTATTCTGAGTCTTCCTGCGGCGTTCATATTCGATTTTCTCAGTCTCCGTGGGCGGCACGGCGCTTTCGCCGTTCAGCTTGTCCCAGTCCGAAAGAAGACCTTCGAATGTTCCCTGATCCGGGTCGGCCTGCTCCGAACTGCGTCCGAACATTTTCCGCTTCATCATCTCTATCATCTGCATCGCAAGCGACAGCTCCTGCTCTATCGCATTCCTGCGGCTTCGTTCTTCAGCCAGCTCGTTCTTCAGTTGCCTGCAGCATTCACACATGCTTACTATTATATTATATACCACTAATAATTCAAATAGTTCATAATGAAAATCTTTTACTTTTCTTCACCATGAAAATTGAAAAAGTAAACGCACCCCCCTCCAAGTCTCTAAGAGCATTTAGTCTGACAAAAAGGGTGGGGTGCAATAAGTTTGACAAAGACAGG
>MHBF01000060.1:0-1041 GCA_001803225.1 Lentisphaerae bacterium GWF2_44_16
GTATCGAAAGCTACACGAAGGACAACTGGTGTTTGAGTTTGATGTTCTGTAACAATACCTCGTGTGCTTGCACCGAGGTAGTTTATTTTTCTTTTTGTAATGGCTCAGTCTTTTCGTAGCGTAGTGTCCAGAAAGTAAATCTTGTAATTTGACGGATTGATTTGAATGCAAGCCATCCGTCAAACTTTCAGCTATTCGTCATTTTGCGATTTTGGGAAAAAGTGGACGAAGGTTTGTTCTTTTATTATGCCTGAGTATTCATAACGTTCGAATCTTATACTTGAAAAAAGTTTTGAGGCTCAATACTGGGCCTGTGTTTTCTCCGGTGTACACTTTCCTAACTCTTCGCGGACAGTCAAAACAACACTCGGAGTTCCGGCGGATGGATCAACCTTACCCGGAAAGGCTTCATTTTGATGATTTACATACCATTTCCGTTTCAATATTGGCTCAGTGCCAGGTTAACGGATAGGCCGGAACGGCACAAGATAACATTTAATTTTTATGCATTTTATTTATTTATTTATTTGCATTTTATTTGCCGGTATACCTTGACATGATATTTATATTGGTATATAATACAATCATAACAACGCATATTATTAATTATGAACAAAACGCTAAACAAACATATAAAAGAGTTTATTAAAACCGCAAATGGTATATCAAGAAAAGAACTTGCTTCAATTCTTTCTCTGAATATGCGGACAGCAACAGCACACATGGAAGGACTTTGCCGTCAGGGAGTCGTAAGAAAAACGATTAAAAGGGTTTCGGGGCGAGGCAGACCTGAAACGTTGTACTATCCAGCACCTAAGGAAAATTTGCATTTTGCCGGATTGTTTCTTAGCGACTCAAAAATAGTATCTGTAGTCAAAGATTACTCCGGAAAAATACTTGAAACCCTTACAGAACCTTATCACCTGAACTGGGCGACAATAAACCATACGATAAAGCGCATAACCCGTATCTTCAACGCATTTGCTGAAAAGGGAATCAGTGTCAATGCGGCGGATTTGGCATTTTTCGCTTCTCGCACAC
>MHBF01000060.1:1052-29049 GCA_001803225.1 Lentisphaerae bacterium GWF2_44_16
AAAAGCGTATGCAAACATTTACAGGCAGCCCTCGGAATTCCCATTTCATTGAGTACGCCTATAAGTGCATTTGCCTGGGAAATACGTGCTAAAAATCCTCAAAAAGACCGAATAGCTCTTGTACACTTTGGAATGTCCCGAATAGAATTTTGCAGAATTGAAGGCAGCAGGGAAATATTTGACAATTACGAGTATGAGCTTGCGCATACGCAAATGTATCTGGACGGTCCTCCTTGTTATTGCGGAAAGCAAGGGTGTTTGGAATATTATGTGCTCGGCTTTGCTCTGGCAGAGGAATACAGAGAGCTGAAAAAACTAAGTGCGTACGAGGAAATAAATCTCTTGGATTTTGCCCTAGCCGGCGATGCTGACGCTTTGAATATTCTTTTGCGCGCTGGTGCCGCTACTGCTAAAGCTTTAGAAAAAATAAGATACAGTTTTAACCCCGATCTGCTGGTTCTTTTCGCATTTGAAAATGAACTTGCAACGCATGCGTTGTCAAGATATGCTGATGGCAAATGGATGGAAAAAGAAAAAAAGAAAGAAAGTTTCAAGATTTACAAATATCACGCGGATGCTGGATTGACCTGTGCTTCGGCTTCTGCTGAAAAGGCTCGATATCTTAACAGTATCAGTAACTCTGCGTTAGAGGAGAAGGAATATGAATAAAAATTCATATGTTCGTATAGGTTTTACTATAATAGAATTGTTAGTAGTTGTAAGTATTATTACCATACTGGTCAGCATATTATTTCCTGCGTTGTATAAGGCAAAATTTCAGGGTCAGTCAATAGTTTGTACCGGCAATCTCAAACAGATCGGTTTAACGTCCATGATATATACGGATTATAATAACAGTTGGCTTTTGCCGGGAAAGGTCAGCGGCTCATACTGGTATCTGCTTATCAGTGAAGCGTCCACAAGTGACAGCAATTTAAAAATGCCTAAAAACTTCACGTGCCCTTCTGAAAAAACGCCTCACGGTCTGGCATCAGCAGGGTATTATCAATATACCCATTACGGAAGCAACACTTTTCTAACAGGCAGATATTCCTGGACAACGGGAGAACTTGAAAGCACCAACGAACATGCCCATAAACTGAGCCAGATAAAAATCCCCAACTTAGCTTTGACGACCATCGATTCATGGAGAAAAAGCAATTATGCTGTTAATTATATCGCCTTCACAGGCTTTCGTCATTCAGGAACAAAAGCTAATGCTCTGTATGTGGATGGACATGTTAACGGTGTAAAATTTACGGGAGCAGTTGAAGGGATGTTCAGAACAGGTTTTGATTTTCCTGGTTATGAATAGAGAAAAATAATATGAAAAGAGTATCCATTATAACAGGTGTTCTTCTGGCGTTATCCGCCTTCCAGGGAGAAGCTGGAGATCTCATCGCACACTGGCAGTTTGACGGAGGGTCTGGAAATATTGTAGAAGATTCAAGTAGCAATGGTCATACAGGTGAAATATTAGGGCTTGGAGAAAGTATAAAATGGGTACCGGGCAAATATGGATACGCGCTTGCCTTCTCTTCATCAGTGGGGGAAAAAGGAGAAAACAGCAAGGGATATGTGATTTTCAAAAAAATGCCATCTGAATTCCCCAATGGACTTACTTTGACAGCTTGGATAAAACTCAACAGATTTCGTGATAAAAAAAAGCCGCATGGACTTGCTTTTCAGGAAATAATCTCCAACGCAAAAACACATATCGGACCTGGATTCAGATTTACCCTGTTTTACAAATCCATACTTTTCAGGAGCGGAGACGGGAAAGAATATCAGAACGCTATGTCAAACAGAGAATTGACAGAAATACCAGATGACGTATGGGTTAACATAGTTATTGTTTATGACCCTGAAAATTCTAAAGCATTGGTCTACTTAAACGGAATGAAAACTGGAGAGAGTAAAGGGGCTTTCGTATTGACAAAAGGCAGGGACGCATGGTCTGTCGGTGGATGTTTTGGATATGCCTCTCTGAATGGAGCTATCGATGAAATTAAAATTTATAATCGTCCTTTGAGCGGACAGGAAATACTTAATGAATACAATATGAACAGATAGCACTAAAAAAAATAAAAAAGGATAGATAACATGAAAAGTATTTTCACATGTATTTTTACTGGAATAATCGGAGCCATGCCATTGTTCTCTTCAAATCCGCCTGTCTGTATGGCCGAAAAGACGGACATAACTCCTGTAATTGATGGAAATATCAATGAGTCATGTTGGGATAAGGCAGAGTGGCAGACAGGATTTTCATCACTGACCAGCAATCCCGAACCATCCCAGAAAACCAGATTCAAGGTTCTCTATGACAATGAACGGTTATATTTCGCGGTCGAATGTTTCGAGGAGAATATTGATAAATTGAAAATCGATACAAAAGAAAAAGATGGGCCGGCTTATTTAGACGACAGTATTGAAATATTTCTGATTCCTTATAAGGATATTCCAGATGATCCAAACTGGAGAATGTTCTATCATTTTATCGTTAATGCCGGGGGGGCACTCTATGACGAAACAAGCTTGGCTTGTGTAAATAATCCGAAATGGAACTGCCCCTGGAAAGCCGCGACAAAAATACACAAAACCTCATGGACTGCTGAAGTATCGATTCCATTTTTTGCCTTTGACATTACAGGTGAAACAGGCATGATATGGCGTCTCAATGTTACCAGAAACAGAAGGGCTGGAAATGCTGAATCATCATCATGGAGTCATCTCAAGTACTCTTGGGCTGGTGAATCCCCTGATTTTGGTTTTCTCAAAAATATAAACGTGGATTTTAAGGTTTATACGCTTTCCATTTCAGAGCCTGAAATGACTCAAGTCCTTCAAGGGGATAAAATCATTCCCGGAGTAAAAGTAGACATAATCAATCAGAGCGGAAAAGATATAAAATGCGAAATAGAGGCGCAGCTTGGCGAAAACGGCGTTCAATCACATATTTCAAGGAATAAAATAGATTTGAAAAAAGAAGAAAAAAAGACAGAAATTTTGGGATTTCCTGAAGCATTCAAAGGAAAATATTCATGTATTCTGGCAATTTCCATTATGGGAAAAACCGTTAAATTTAAAGAATATCCTTCTGTGAACATAAATCCGTTGCCTTTGCGCATAAACCTTATTGATCCGATTTATCGAAATACAATTTATCCTGGACAGAAACTGAATAAAATCCTGCTTGAAGCGACAATTATATCAAGTCCTGAAAAACTGAAGGATTACAAGTTTTTATTTAACCTCAGAGACGGGGGGGGGATATTGCAGACAAAAAAGATATCTTTTCCCGCCGAAAAATTCCAGATCGATTTTGATGCGGCTTCTCTGCCTCCTGGTGAATATGTGATAGAGACAACAATGTATGACAAAGAAAAAGAAATTTTGAAACTTCAGCAGTCATTGAAAAAGCTTGCTCCCACAGAGGGTAATGAAGTATGGATTGACAGGGACTTGAATCTTGTCGTGAATGGTAAAAAGACTTTCGTGCACGGTTTTCTTGCCGCAGTCAACCCCGATTTGGCAAAACAGATAAAAGGAAAAGGATTTAACCTTGTACACACATATGTCGCACCACATAAAAATGATGAACAGTTACTTGATGAAATTCTTAAACCAACCGCTGAAGCGGATGTGAAAATTATGTTTTATCCATATGCAACGCCAGTTGGCTTCTTCGGATGGGGAAAGAAAACTGCTAGTGAGCCTTACCTGACGGAACGGCAGGGTTCCGATATGATTGCACGAGTCAGGAAATTCGCATCTAATCCATCTATTCTGCTATGGTATCTTTGTGATGAGCCGAGGGGGGCCGAATTCAGGCGAAATCTGAAAGAAGTCTATAAAACATTAAAAGATATAGACCCATATCATCCTGTTGTTGCTCTTGACTGTTCTCCGGGAGAAGTTATCACCCTTGCCGACTCCAGCGATATTATTGTCTGTGACTTTTATCCGCACTTCCACAAAGAAACAGGTGTAATTAAACCTCTTGAAACTACAATCTACAATACCTTAAAGGCGGTCATAGAAACAACCGGAAATAAATTACCGGTATGGTTTACGATTGAGGCGTTCGACCGTTCTGACTATTACGAAGACGCAGAAAAAAGACCTTTCAGGGCGCCAACATACAAGGAGTTGAGATGCATGGCCCACTTAGCCCTCACCGCTGGCGCAAAAGGATTGCTCTATTTCCAGTACAACGGCAAACCCGGCATACTCAATCATCCAGAAATGAAATCGGCCATAATAGAAGGTCTCGGACCTGAAATATCCAATCTCACGCCCGTGCTGCTTGAAAATACATCAGAAGGGGCCTCGGTAACTAATCCGGAAATAAAAATAATGTTGAAAACATATAAAGGTAAATATTTCCTTTTTGCGGTCAATCCCCTGCAGAAAGAAATCCGCAATGTTAGTTTTAGGATAAAAGGAATGAAAGATGAAAGCGTCTATGTGCTTTTTGAGTCCCGTAACCTGAAAACGGATAAAGGCATGTTTTTTGACAGTTTCGAGCCTCTTGGTGTACACGTATATACTAATGATATGGATTTTTCGCAAACTTTTGATCTCATGAAAATGGATAAAAAATAAACAACTTAAAACAGGGTGATTGAGCATGCGTAAAATATGGTGGAATTGGGATATCAGAATGCGTTGGCATTGGGGATTTTCTATGACGGAAGAATCCTTTGTGCAAAACTGCATTAAAGAAATTGATGCGGCGGGCAACTACGAAATTGAGGGAATAGTAATATGGGGATTTTTAAGGGATCGGCACGGCGGAATAAATGCAGCAAAACATGTTGTGGAATATGCGGGAGAAAAAGGTATAAATATTTATCCCGGGGTCGGAATTGATGATTACGGCGGCGTTTATTATGATGGGACACACTGTTACTCCCTAGACAATTATTTGAATGAACATCCGGATGCACAGGCTCTCAGAAAGGATGGCACTCCAGACACTCATCGCTGGCCACCTAATGATTTAACAGCCAGAAAAAAAGCGTGTCCAGCCAATGTTGATGTAATAAGTTTCTATAAAGAATCCCTGGAATGGCTTGTTGAAACTTTCTCGCTTAAGGGGATTCAGATTGAACAGGGCGACAGCGGACTTTGCTACTGTGACCGTTGCATGAAAAAAATTCGCAGAGAAGTTCCTGGCATAAGATCATCTGCCAGCGATGCCGCAGAAAGAATACCGGAGGTTGTAAAGGACATCATTATAAAGAAACCCGGATTTACCATAATTTCCGAAACATACGCCGGCCTGACAAATGAAGCGGCAAGCGCAATAGAACCTCTGCTTTCAAAATATCCTGAAGAAATAATCCTTTCCTGGCAACTCTACAACGGCCCCACACCGTATGACCATGCCGGTAAATTTCTGATAGAGCCCGGATGCGGAATCAGACGTAAACACGGTTGTGCTGCATTACGGACTAACAGCGATGTGTTTTATGGAGAGATCGACGACAGGGCGAATATTGAAAAGGCGCTTAAACTCTCGGCAGAAGCCGGGCTGGACATGACTTATATATATGGAGAATATCCAGATGTTTGGCCTGTAACTGCGGGAAATTACAGAACATGGGCGGAAATGGCGAGATAGACAGAGTTTGAATTCAAACTGCCTTTGATTGGTTCCAGAGCCTTGGATGCTCCAATCTCATAAATCAGACATTGCATACAAATATTTTCATAAGATTCTAGTTCAGGATGAAAGTTCAGAACCGAGGAAAACTTTTTTGAAAGGAGAAGCATATGGATTTAGAAAACATAAAAGTAATGACCTATAACATTCATTCCACAATTGGTACAGATGGAGTTGCCAACTGGCGCCGTGTCGCAGATATTATCCAAAAAGAGAAGCCTGATATCCTTGGACTTGAAGAGATTGCTTCTTATCATCAAATGACGCCAGATTTGGACGTGGCAGCGGAAATGAGTACGTATCTTGGAATGAATTATTTTTTTGGCATGACCATGCCCATTAACGAAGGCAAAGGAGAATATGGTATAGCGGCAATGACACCTCACAAAATGGAGTTGATTAAAAAACTATATTTACCCATCCCTGGTGAATATGAACCCCGAATAGCGATTTTTGTAAAGTTTTCTTCTTCCATACCCTTTTATTTTGTCGTAACACATTTCCCGTTTCAAGGTGAATTTGATGGAGACGAGGATTGTCGCACAGAATGTGCTAAGCACATAACTGATACGATAATAAAAAACAACTTGTTTCCAATAATCTGGGTGGGTGATTTCAACACATATCCGAGCACGAAGACCTTACAGTACATCCATAAAGATTGGGACGTATGCAACGACATCATTCCGGACAAGCCGACTGCAAAAACATCCCTCAAGGGATGGCAACAAATTGATTTTATATGTTGTTATCCGAAAGGTGTATTCAAAATAAAAGAGTTTAACTTTATAAACGACCTGACCGCCTCAGATCACAAACCGGTTACGGCAACACTAAAATTAGAAACCTGAAGGATGCCACATTGAATAAGAAGTACTCTTCACTGCTCTCTATTTCTTGTTTCTTCTTTATTATCAGTGTTTTATTCGTGAATGAAATCAATTATAACAGAATTTTCCCAATGGAAGCTTTTTAGAACGAATTTCTCAAAAACAGAGAGCATTTGAGGTCAGAAATGAGTTGGAAATATTTCGGAATTATTTTTTCAAATTTGATAGATTTTTAACGAGTTTTTATGATTCTTTTTAGCGTGCGGAATTGGGTTAAGCGTCCATAGCTGAACAGCTTAATATTTTAGCTTAAATATTCAAGATGAATCAATAGGGGATAGTATGTTTATTTATCTGGAAAGATTGATAGGCATCATTACTTGCAGTATAATAAGGAATAAGGAAAAAGCTATAGTTTATATGGGGGCTTATGGATACGCTTTACACAATTTCAGTAAAGACAATTGACGGAAAGGAATGTGATCTTTCCAAATACGCGGAAAAGGTCATGCTGATTGTAAATACCGCCAGCAAATGCGGCTTTACCGGACAATACAAGGGGCTTGAGGAACTTTACAAAAAGTATAAAGACAGAGACCTTATTGTTCTTGGCTTTCCCTGCAATCAGTTTAACAGTCAGGAACCAGGCACCGAAGCGGAAATAAGCAGTTTCTGCGAACTCAATTACGGCGTTACGTTTCCGCTGTTTTCAAAAATAGACGTCAATGGAGACAATGCCCATCCTCTTTATAAGGAACTGAAACAACGGGCCCCCGGCATATTAGGGACACAAATTATAAAATGGAATTTTACGAAATTCCTTGTAGGCAGAGGCGCGGAAACTGTTAAGCGTTTTGCTTCCGCAGCATCGCCGGAAGCCCTCGAAAAAGAAATAGAAACACTTTTATAGAAGTTCTTCCTGCGTGTCAAGCGTTGCTTATTATACTTTTTTGTGCTATTTTCTTATCTTTATGAGTAGGGAATAATAATCTCAAATTAAGAAAAGCGTTAAACATTGAAGCAGAAAATACTTTTCATAACTCCGCCTTTTGTCCAGACGAATACTCCTTATTCAGCTACCGTTTATTTAAAAGGCTTTTTAAATAAACGAAATATTTCATCGGCCCAAGTGGATTTGAGCCTTGAAGTAATATTGGCCTTGTTTTCTTCCAGAGGATTGAGTTCGCTGTTCAATAAGGTGATGAAACGGAACGCACATTTGTCTGACAACGCCGAACGCATCATAAACCTCCGCGGCAACTATGTCAGTACGATAGATAATGTTATTTTGTTTCTTCAGGGAAAAAATCCAGTTTTGGCAAACTTAATATGTGCCGGAAATTATCTCCCGGAGGCTTCCAGATTCGACGAAACTGCCGATTTGGAATGGGCCTTCGGTACGGCCGGAATTTACGACAGGGCCAGGCATCTGGCGACTTTATATCTTGAAGACTTATCCGACCTGATAAGCGAAGCGGTTGATCCTGATTTCGGTTTCAGCAGGTACGCTGAACGCTTGGGGCGTTCGGCGGCAAGTTTTGATGAGATTGACGGGAAGCTTAATTCGCCGGACAGTTTCATTGGCGGCATTTTGAAAGTCCTGCTCAAAAAAGCAGTAAGGCGTTTCAAGCCTTCGGCACTTGCCATTTCAGTCCCTTTCCCGGGTAATTTGTACAGTGCGCTGAAATGCGGGCAGTGGATTAAAAACAATCATTCTGAAATAAAAGTAATCATGGGCGGAGGATATGTGAATACGGAACTCCGTTCCCTTAAAGATCCACGTATATTTAATTACGTGGATTATATAACTCTTGATGACGGCGAAGCGCCTCTGCTTAATCTCATGGAATATTTTGAGGGGGCCCGTGAAGTTTGTGATTTGAAAAGAACTTTCGTACGAGCGGGTAATAAAATTCAATATTTTAACGCTTCCCAAACGGGCGATTTTCATCAGAACGATTTGGGATGTCCTGACTATTCCGGTCTGTGTTTGGATAAATATCTTTCGCTAGTTGAGACAGTCAACCCAATGCATCGCCTATGGAGCGACGGCAGGTGGAACAAACTCACCCTGGCGCATGGCTGTTACTGGGGCAAATGCAGTTTTTGCGACAGTTCACTGGATTATATAAAAAGATATGAGCCAAATACTCCTGCGCTGATATGCGACAGAATGGAGGCCATCATAAAGCAGACAGGGCAGAATGGATTTCATTTTGCGGACGAGGCCGCTCCTCCGCTTCTGCTTAAAGAACTGGCCCTTGAGATTATCAGGCGCGGGCTTACTGTCGTTTGGTGGACGAATATCCGTTTTGAAAAAAGTTTTACCGGAGATGTCTGTTTACTTCTCAAAGAAGCCGGATGTATTGCCGTCGCCGGGGGGCTGGAAGTTGCCTCGGACAGACTGCTTAGGCTGATAAATAAAGGCGTTACTGTTTCTCAGGCCGTTGAAGTCGCCTCTAACTTTGCCGGAGCGGGGATAATGGTGCATACGTATCTGATGTACGGATTTCCGACTCAGACGGCGCAGGAAAGCATAGACGCGCTGGAGATTGTGAGGCAATTGTTCATGAGCGGCATTGTTCAATCCGGTTTTTGGCACCGCTTCGCGATGACAGTGCACAGTGAAACTGGCAGAAACCCGGAGAAATTCCATGTGCGCAAAGGTTCCCCGGATGATAATCCATTTGCCAACAACGAGCTTCTCTGTATCGACAGGAAGGGCTGCGATCACGGAAAGTTTTCAGATGGCCTTAGAAAATCCCTCTACAATTATATGCATGGGATTGCGTTTGATTTTCCATTGGACAGATGGTTTGATTTTGATGTTCCCGTTACGAGGATAGCTCCGCATTTCGTCAGTTCCATACTGTCGCGTGAAGACAATGGATTGCCATGCGGAAACCGAAGCGTTTTATGGCTGGGAAATCTTCCTATGATAATTCGCGGTACCGGGAAGTCTGTCGCGACTGAAATTCTTTTTGACAATAAACAGAATTTCTTCAGCATCAGAGTAAAAAAGGATCTTGCTTTCTGGCTTTGCGGTTTACTCCCCAAACTTTCCGTGTCAGATAAGCGCGGATATTCTGTTGCGGATATTAAAACCGATTTCAAAAATCACAAGCTTGGCGATTTTGAAAAATTCATATCAGGCCGCGCTTTTAAAAAATTAAGGGAAAACGGACTTATCATAATATAAAAGAAGCATCAAAATACAAGACGAAGGCCGCGCTGAAACGCAGCCCGCCGCGTTATGAGATGATTGAAGCTTACTGGAAAGAAAAGCCGAAGATAAGATATTTATCATCGACTTGGCCGAGTATCAAACGTATAAGAGTATCATTCTCCAGAGTATCTTTTTTCTTGTCGGCGCTTTTCATGTATTTGCCTTTCCAGAGGAATATTTTAAAATAGCCTTTGTCCATTTCTGAAAGGTAAGTCCTGCCCTCATAAGCGCCTTTATCTTTTTCAAAAGCTTCGATCATGGCCTTGAACTTTTCTTTAGTTATATTGGACTTCATTTCATCAGTCAGGTGTTCGGAAAAGAGTTTATAATCGCGGGTTTTCATTCCGGTGATGATTGAATCAATATATTTTTCGGCTATCGGCTTGAGTTCAGAATTTTTAGCGTCAGCGGAATTGAGGTTTTTCAATTCCGGTTTCTTCGCGTCTTTTTCAGCGCTTTCTTTTTTATCCTTAGAGTCGTCATCCGAGCTTCCGAAGATACCGCATCCGCCGCTTGTCAGCGCTATGGCGGTTGAGATTGCGAGAGCTGAAAAAATACCATAAATTTTTTTCATGGTTCAAATCCTTTCTTTTATGATTGGAATAAATATTGAAAAAACACTTCCTTCATTCAGTTTACCTGATACAATAATCCGTCCTTTGTGCATTTCAATAAGGCGTTTGCTCAAAGTGAGGCCAATTCCGGTGCCTTTATAATTTGACGTCAGGCCTGTTTCGGCGCGCTGGAAATCTTTGAAGATGGCTTTCTGGTTTTCATCGCTTATGCCTATGCCCGTGTCGGCTATGTCGATTCTGTATTCATTGCCGTCTGCGGATGTGCTGACGGTAATATTTCCCTGTTCTGTAAATTTTACGGCATTGTCAAGGAGGTTAACGAAAACTTGGCGCAGGAGCTGCCTGTCTCCGGAAACCGGCATGGTACCGTGTATGGATGCGCTCAGGGCCAGAGTTTTGAGTTCCGCCATGGGCCTGAGCATTTCAACGGCTTCGCTTATGCAGGGGCCGAGGTCGAAATTTGAAAATGACGTTTTCAGCATGCCCGCGTCAAGTTTTGTTATTTCCAGCAGGTTGGATATGAGTTCCAGAAGATGTTCGGCAGATGATAATATGCGTTTGGCGTAGCCGCGGTTTTTTTCAGGGCTGAGTGTTTCAGCTCTTTGCGTTATCAGTTCGGAAAAGCCTATGATGGAATTCAACGGTGTTCTCAGTTCGTGGCTCATGTTGGAAAGAAAGCTGTCTTTTTGTTTCTGTGCTTCCTGAAGCTCTCTGTTGGCATTCAGGATATTTTCGGACTGCTGTTCGATCTGGGTGGCCATGGTATTGAAGTCAAGCATTACCTGTCCTATTTCATCATTTTGTATTTTATCAAAGCGATAATTGAATCTGCCGTCCCTTATTTCGCGTGTACCGTCGCTGAGTTTTTTCAGAGAATTTTTTAGCGCTCTGCTGAAGAGAAAAGAGGCGATTACGCTGAATACAGTGGTGAGTACGAAGAATATGACAAGCAGATACTGCATGCGGTTGAAAAAATAGAAACTCTGTCTTTGCCATATTTCAACGCGGTCAAGGTCTTTTCTCATGAGCTTTTGTGTTCCATCACCGACGCTTTCCAGGCATTTTGCGATTTCGTTCATATCTTCGGAGATGAGTATATTCCGTGAAACTCCGTTCGAGCTGATGTCGTCTGATAAAGCGCGGGACGCGGATATAAGCAGGGATATGCTTTCTTCCAATTCAGCAAAAAGCCGGGTATCGGTGGGGCGTCTTCTGCTGTCATAATCAGAGAGCGAACTCAGTTGTTTTTTCAACGCGAGAATTTTCTCATTCAGTTCCAGCGATTTTTCTGGATTGGGGGCGGCGGAAAAGGCATGTAAGGACTTTTCCGTGAGATTGAGCGAATTCCTGCATGAAAGGAGCATTTCAACATAAGTTCTTTCATTTTCCGCGTATGAGCGTGACTTTGATATTTCTTTTTCTCCGAGATAAATGAGGGCCATGCAGAAGACGGCGGCTATCAGGGCATATGCCGAAAATATCGCCCTTCTGAATGTTTTGTAATTCAGGCTTCTCATTTTTCAGCTCTTTTTCTCAGGATGATTGAAGTGCCGTTTTCCGAAAAGCGCATAAGTGTTCCATCGTTCAGGTCAATATCTAAATCGTCGTTATTTCCGGTCTTTAATTTTCTGGTGAATTCAAGGACCCATTTGCCATCGGACCATTTTCCGCGCGCTCTCACGTCGGCTGCGCTTCCAGTCGGGGTTCTCTGAAAAAAGCGGGGAAGCTTTTCCCCCGCGAATTTTCCGAAATAACGGCTGTACCAGCAGATAGCGCCGCTGTCGTAATTTATTATTATATTTTTATCTTTTCCGTAGAAATAAAGGTCTTCGGCAAAACCGGAAGGATCAGTCCTGCCGGCACGCCATATCCACAAGTCCCCAGGTTTTTCAGAGGAAATTATCGGAAAGATAAAGACATGCATATTTTCCTCTTTTTCATTCTCCGTAAGGTAGGCGTTCAAGCCTTTATCCCATTGCCATCTGCCTTGATGCCGGAGTTCCTGTGGGGCGGTAAAAGAGAGCATAACATAGATGTTTTTATCATCATGACATACTTTTATGTTCAAATCCTTTTCAGTAGAGACTTGAGTAAAGGGGATTGATTTCCAGCAGTTGTCCTGGGGATTTCCGTCGATAAGCGGGGGCGTTTCGATTTTCTCTGAAAATATTACAGGGAGTTTTTCTTTCGCCGCGATAGGAGAAAGAAAACTGAGAAGCATGAGGAAGCTGAAAATAAATGTCCGCATTTATTCTTTCAATTCCAGGTTTGCGAGTTTTTGAACGGAGGCGATTATTTTAGCCAGTCGCACCGGCTTTTCCAGAATTATATCGGTGTTCAGGTTTTCCAGTTCATTTTTCAGTTCCGGCGAAAGGTGGGCGCTTGCGACAATGACTTTTGTCGCGGAGCTTGCGGGATTCTGTCTGAGAAATTTCATGAAATCAAGTCCGTTCATGTTGGGCATGCGGATATCAAGGATAATTATATCGGGCCCCCATGTCCCGGTCATTAACGCTCCCTGTGTGCCGTCAACAGTCTCGCGGAGTTCGTAGCCGTTGAAAGCTTCGAGGGCGTCCCTTATGAACTCACGGAAGCCTTCGTCATCTTCAATGACAAGGATTTTTGTCGTATTTGTTTCCGATTTTGCCGGTATTGTCAGACCTCTTTTTGCGGCGAAACTGTCCAGTTTCTCAATGGTAAAGCGGTAGTGTCCTCCGGGGGTGGTCCCGCCGTCAAGCAGTTCCTGTTTTGTCCAGCTGACAAGGCTGGAACGGGAGACCCCAAGATATTCAGCGGCTTCATTTGCAGTAAGAAACTTTTTCACGGCATTCAATTCACTCTAATTATTTTGAGACAGTACTTATAACGTCTAAAAGGGCTATTTTCAAACACGGAGCTGAGCTGTTTGAATTAAAAACAAGAGAGCATATATTCCCTGTTTTACATTTTAGAAAGAAATAATATGTCTGTAATTGAAATTGTTTTGATAGCGCTGGCCCTTTCGGCGGACGCTTTTGCCGTGTCTGTGACAAGCGGCATAGCGATAAAGAAGATGAAAATACGTCACGCCATGCTGATAGCCGCTTTTTTCGGTGGATTTCAGGCGCTGATGCCTGTTATAGGATGGGCCGGGGGCAGGTGGGCGCAGAAATACATAGAGTCTTTTGACCACTGGATAGCCTTTGTGCTTCTCTGCTTTGTCGGGGGCAAAATGATATATGAGTCCGTAAAGATGGATAAGGAAGAGAACGAGTCCGACCCTCTGAATGTGTATGTGCTTTTCATTCTGGCCATAGCCACAAGCATAGACGCGCTGGCTGTGGGCTTGAGTCTTGCGTTCATAAAAGTTTTCATAATCGTGCCCGCTCTGATAATAGGCTGCATAACTTTCGCGCTTTCGTTTGCCGGAACGTACATAGGGAACTTTTTCGGCCATCTTTTCGAGAAGAAAATCGAAATAGCCGGGGGCGTAATTCTCATAGGCATAGGCTGCAAAATACTTATCGAACATCTTCTGGCGAAATAAAACAAGATGTTCAGCCAACTTTATTTAAACAGTTACAGTTAAATCTATTTTTAAGGCGAAGGCCATATTTTTCTTAATGGTGAACCAATTGGAACTGTATTGCTGATGAATTTATAAATCTCATTCTTATTTTTATAGATAAAAGCTCTCGGAATTCTATATGAACACAAAACTTTTTGAGTTTTAATTCTATACATGCCGATTTCAGGAAGTACGTCTATAATATCATCCCAACTTATGTTCACATGGATAAAGCATATTTCTAATCTTATTCCTTTCTCATCAAAAAAAATAAGATAAAAGTTAATTAGAAAAAACATGAAAATAAAAGGCATTACTATTTGGAAGATGAACAAAATATAAGGTAATACATTAGGATATTTAGCGCCAGTAAAGAATAAGAAAACTACAATCAAAATATTAAATAACGAAATTTGCAAAGCCCCAAGAATGTATAAGCGTATCTTGTTAAAATGAAGCCTAATAGAATTATTCATTTCAATTCTGCATTCTGCATTTTATTTGTATCCGAGCCAGTCGGGTTCGTTGTCGAAAATCCAGCGGTAGTAGCTTTTTTCCTGAAGCATTTCGGCGGCATCCTCATCGACAATTACCACCACTTTGGGATGAAGCTGTAGGGCTGAAGCCGATACCATGGCGGTAACGGGGCCTTCCACTGCCTTTGCCAGAATAGCGGCTTTTTCTTTGCCTGTTACAAGCATTACTATGCGTTTAGAGTCAAGTATTGTGCCAACGCCCATGGTCAGAGCGCGTTTCGGCATGTCTTCCGGTTTGTCGAAAAGCGGCGAATTCTGCGCTATTGTTACAGGGGTGAGCGCCTTTTCCCTGGTGCGGGAGCGAAATGCTGAAAGCGGCTCGTTGAAGCCGATATGCCCTGAACGGCCTATGCCCAGAAGCTGAAGGTCAATGCCGCCGGATTCTTCAATAAGGTTTTCGTAGTGGATGCATTCGGCGCTTAGATCTCCGGCCATTCCGTTCGGAAGGTGTGTATTGCGAGGGTCAATATTGACATTATTGAAAAGGTATTTGTTCATATAATATCTGTACGAGCCTTTGTTTTCGGGCGGCAGGCCGATGTATTCATCCAGATTGAATGTTTTGCAGAGAGAAAAATCGAGATTTTCCTTTTTATGCATTTCCGCAAGCTTTGAATATACCATCTCCATCGTCGAACCGGTGGCGAGGCCCAATGTGAGATTGGGTTTCTTTTTCAGTGCGTCCGCTATTATCTGGGCTGTGAGTTTTGTCGCGGCTTCCCTATGGGCCCTTATTATTACTTCCATTTTAAAATCGCTCTTTTCTTATTTCAGGTTCTTAAAAAATTCTATTGTTGCTGAAAGGCCTTTCATAAAGTCGCTTCCCGGCTTGAAGCCTGTTGAAAGCAGCTTGTCTATGCAGGCTATTGAATGCTTGATGTCTCCCGCGCGCTCAGGCTTATGTTCCACTTTCGAAGAAGACCCGGTTATTTCCTTTATCATTCTGACGAGGTCGTTGATTGTTATGCGTTTCCCGTAAGCCACGTTGTAAACCCCGGTGAAATCTTTTTCGGACATGAAAACATTGGCGGCGACAACATCTTTGACAAAGACGAAGTCACGGGTCTGGTCGCCGTCCCCGAAAATCGTGATGTTTTCATTTGCCACTGCCTTCGCGGTGAAGATGGGAACGGCGGCGGCGTATGCGCTTTTCGGGTCCTGACGCGGGCCGAAGACGTTGAAGTATCTGAGACACGCGGTCTGAAGCTTTTTTTCCGCCGTAAAAATCCCGCAGTAATATTCGCCGTCGAGTTTTGTTACGGCATAAGGGCTTTTCGGTTCGGGATACATTGTTTCGATTTTGGGAACGACGGGGTTGTCGCCGTATATGGCGGCGCTGGTGCTGAAGCATAATTTTTTAACTCCCGCGGCGGCGGCTTCTTCGAGGACGATGATGGTGCCTTCGGTGTTGAGCTGGACGCATTCGACGGGTTTCATCATGGATTCCGGGACACTTATCATGGCGGCCATGTGAAAAATGTAATCGACTCCTTTGACCGCTTCTTTCACGGCGCTTCTGTCGAGAATGCTTCCGTTCATGAATTCGACCTTGAAGCCGTCCAGATTGCGCTTATGTCCGCTTCTCAGATTATCAAGCACCCTGACTTCGGCTTTTCCCTGAAAGTGTTCGACTATATGGCTGCCGATGAAACCGGCGCCGCCAGTTACCAGAATACGCATTTTTACCTCGGATATATATTATTGTTGTTTCAACTTTTTAGATACTGTGAAGAAGCTTCATTATGTTTTCTTCCTGTTCTTCGATGGACTCGACAAGCTTAAACTGCGTCCTGCTCCTGTCAAGGTTATGCCCGTCGCGATGCACTTTGAAATAAACATCCCCGGAAAGATAATCCGTCAGAAAACGCACACCTATTTCGAGGGTTATCAGCTTGCCGCTGAATGGCAGGTATTCCTTTTCTGTTGGCGTCAGGAAGTCCGCCGCCGTAGAAATATACCCTCTGAGAAGCGCCTCAAACATATGTGGCTGCATCTTTACTTTGGAAAGGTCTTTTTCGTCCTCCAGTGCTGGGCTGGTGCTTGTCCTGACCATGTCCCCGAAGTCATAATGCACAAGTCCCGGCATAACAGTATCGAGGTCTATCACGCATACGCCTTCGCCTGTCTTGTCGTCAATCATCACGTTATTGAGTTTTGTGTCATTATGAGTTATGCGCTCGGGAATCTTTCCGGCCTTGTTAAGTTCTATGAGTTTTCCGGCGATGTCTTTACGGGCCAGGGTGAATTCTATTTCCTTTTTTGCCGACGCGGCGCGGTTCACGGCATCCTTTTCTATCGCTTTTTCCAATGCTTCGTAACGTTTCGGGGTGTTGTGAAAATCAAGTATGGTTTCATGAAGCCTTCCGCCGGGGAGATCAACGAGATTTTTCTGGAATTCGCCAAATGCCTTTGCGGCCTGAAATGCCTGTTCCGGGGTTTTTATTACGTCATAGGAGCTGGCGTCTTCGATGAATATGTAAACCCTCCAGTAATTGCCGTCGCTGTCAAGGCAATAGGGTTTTTCGTCAAGAGAGTGTATCAGGCGGAGGGCCTGACGGGAAGGACATGCGGAACTCGCGAGCTTGCTCCTGAGGTGGTCGGTAACTCTCATGATGTTGTCCATCAGGGCAGGGGGATTCTTGAAAACATTGTGGTTTATTCTCTGAAAAATATATTTGACGGGAATTCCGCCCTGACAGTATTTCGCGGCGTAAGTGTCGTTTATGTGGCCCGAGCCGTAAGGTTCGGCGGAGATGAAATCCCCGGGCATCTGAAAGTTCCCGCTGATTTTCCTGATATCGTGTTTAGCGTGATGACTCATTTGTTTTTCCTGTTGTTAAAAAAGCTTTGCCGGATATATCTTGTTTTCAATAAGCGAATTTATGCTTTTTATGACTTCCGGTTTATCTTCCTTGTAGGTGATGCCGAACCATGAATCCGTGCTTCTCAGCACTTTGACATTGGCTTTGTCTTCCTTGAGAAGTCTGTTTACTACGCTGGGTATGAAGAACTCTGATTTGAGGTTTGCGGCATTTGCTGTGAGAAATTCAGGGAACTGCGTCTCAAGGTGTTTGAAAATCGACGTGGTGAAGCCCCACATGTTCATGGAAGCTATCTCATTGCCGGAGAGCTTGCGGAAAGTTCCGTCTTCATTAATGTTTCTTGCTCCGTCCGGAAGCTTTTCTATTTTAGTAAGCTCCTCAACGCTTTCGAGAAAGCCTGAGTCATTGGAATAGCATACGCCTCTGGCGACAGTGCCGAATTCAGATAGAGTATTTCTCAGGACGAAGCCCGCCATGGAGTATTCGGCGCGTTCGCCGTCCTGAACGGATGAGAGATAATCGGCGAGTACTTTAAATCCTGACTTCCCATAGAAGTCATCTCCGTTTATTACTGCAAAGGGGGTATCGATTATGTCTTTGCACATCAGTATGGCGTGTCCGGTGCCCCAGGGTTTTTTCCTGTCCGCCGGAACGCTGAAGCCGGGGGGCAGTTTGTCGAGTTCCTGATAAGCGTAATCTATTTTAATTTTCCCCTGATACCTGCTGCCTATGACTTCCTTGAAAGTTTCTTCTATATCTTTGCGTATCACAAAAACAGCCCTGTCGAAACCCGCCCTTATCGCGTCATATATGGAATAATCTATTATTATTTCTCCTGAAGGGCCTACCGGGTCAATCTGTTTCAGTCCTCCGTAGCGGCTTCCTATGCCCGCCGCAAGGACAAGAAGTGTTGGTTTCATAAATCTGTTTTTCCTTGAAAATTCACATTTTTAAAGCGCTTTAATAATCCTGGTAATTATCAATACTTTCATAATCCCGCTTTTTCAAGCCCGATTTATACTTAAATTAAGGTTTTCCCCTGGAATTTAAATCCTGTAATAACTTGTGCATAAGTTGGATGTGTCCTGAAAAAACGCTTTTTTTCAAGAGACGCTACGCTGGTTTTATCTGAAGACTTTATTTGTTGTCAGTTAAAACTATTGCAAGCGACTTTTTCCCTGATATACGCAATCGGTGTACTTGCTGGCCATAGGGCATAAGGTGCATTTCGTCATGTTCAGTTTTTTTACCATGAATTGTAATTAAGTCATTGGATGAGTAACTTGGAAGATCAATGACAATGGAATTCACAATATCCGGCACCTTAATATCAATATGTTGTTTTTTTCCATCGCGTCGATATGTAAGCGAACATGCACCGTCTTTGATTGGCAAGATTCCTTTGAAAGATTTAAGTCCGCCAGGATTAGGGGCAAAACGCATAATTCTGCATCCCGGCTCAAGCACTTGTATGCCGCAGAGTTCCGTCAGTAAAGCAAAGGGAAGGCCGACAACACCGGCCGCCTGGGCCTGGGCCCTGCTGTTACGGGTGCGCCAGTGTCCCGGCGTGGTTTCCCCGTACATGCTCCAACATTCGGCAACCGTATCAATACCGCTGTCGAACCACTTTCCAAAATGGGAATATGCCCACCTGATGAATAAATCCACGCGCCCGGCTTTCAAAAGCGCTAACGGAAAACACTTCCATCCTGCGTTGGCTTCGGCAAAGATTCCAGGGTGTTTTTCATACATGTTGCAGATGGAAACGATCTGTTCATGAGACGCAATGCCGCTGTAAATAGCATATGAGTTACTGTGCTCACTGATGTGGTTTTCTTCTCCTGCATCATATGGATTGTCCAGAAAAACACCTCTTGAAGAGTCATACCATTTTTCTCTTAATGCCTGACGAAGCACTTCAACTATTTCCAGTCTCCGGTTTAGCGATTTGTCAATATTGAGTTCTCTGAAAATCATACAGATATTCTGCAATGCATGTGCAGCATAGGCATTTAAGAGAAAATTATGCTTGTTTCTCCTGACATCAGCCCAGTCGTAATATTGCAAATAGGGAACTGATATTATCGTTCCGTCTTTTTCAATGCACGATTCAATGAAACGCGCAAGCAGTTCAAGGCCGGGCCACATTTCCTCAAGAAGCTCCTTGTTTCCATAAAGCATATAATGTTCATAAATGACGGATGGAAACTCCCAGTCGCTGTCGATTACGACTCCCCGCAAACCTGCCGCCCTCTCGTAGCCCCCGCATATTTGCCTGGTCTCTTCAGCGTGCCTTAAATATCTTTCGACAATGCCGCAATTTCCGAAAAATGACCATATCGACCATAAATGTGCCGTGCAATCCCCGACATGATATCTCCGTTCTCTGGTGGCGTTATCCATTGTATGGTCAACCACATTTAATTCTGTTGAAAAACGCGCTGCGTTAACGGCGCAGTTAAGCAACGAGTCATTACACTCAAAACCTCCTTTGAGGATAAAGGGATATTCCACCTGTTCTGCCCAGAGTTCATGTATTTTGATTCCACCGGAACTGTTTCTGAAAGTTAACTGAATATATCGGAATTGCCTCCAGTGAAACCCTTGCCAGGTCTGTTCACCCTCTGAGGCCGTATACTGATCGGCCATCGGGGTCTGGCACGACACATAGGGGACAATTCGCTTCCCTTCAAGCCGATTTGAATAGCCGATATCAATCATCGCCCCGCTCTGAGATGATATTCGAAAACCGAGCCGCGCGTTTATTATTCTTCCAAAGTCAAGTATCAGAGTGGCGTCTCTTATCCCGTCAAAAGTCTCTGTTTTTTCCCGGAGGTCCGAACCGCAGACTACGACGGGGGCGGTATTGTTCAGGAGGGCTTTCGAATTTTGTATGGACGCCTTTTCCAGTGGCAAAATCTGTTCGATGCTCATGCGGATTGCAGTGTCGTGACTGGACGGTTGCATTTTTTCTATGACTTCACCTTCCGTTATAATTTCAACCGGAATTCTTCTGGTATATTTCAATGGCTCCAGCTCTGAACTGATGAGATTTATCCATGGGAAGACTCTTGCCTGGCTTTGTTCGCATTGCCAGAATTCGTCAAAGGCCTTTTTCACTGGAACGGCGCTCTGCCATAAATCATCATTGAAGTCACATTCTGTCCAGCCATGCGGGTATGACCTGGCATCAAAAAATTCAGGCCAGAACGTATATCCCATTTTAACTCGGGGCTCTTGATGATATGCGCGGCATGAAAAAGTTTTCCATGTGCTGTCACTCACACAAACCGTTTTCCCATGGATATCAATCTGGCAGAGTAGGCCTTTGTATTCGGGATTTACTGAATCATTTTCATCATAATGATGGACTATTACACTCAGACAATTAACCCCCTCCTTCAGAAGCGCCCCTGTATTATAACTCTCAAACCGTTTAAAACGGGATTGACTGAACGCTGGTCCTGTTCCGATTCTTTTTCCGTTCAGGAACGCATGGTAATTGTTATTGGCCGTAATATAAAGTACAGCGAGAGGAGGCACCTTTTCAATGTCAAACTTCTTTCTAAAGCACACGTATGAAAATGTTCTGTCCTGAATTCCATGTTCCCATATCCATTTTGCATTCCATTGAATGTTTTTGTTTTTAATAAATTTTCCCGCAGGCATGATTTTCTCCTTGATTTTTTAAATTCACTTCAAATATGTTGATTTATTTTAATTATATAGTACTTTTATAATAAATTGAATAGATTATTTAATCTTTTATTTATATTATATTGACTTTATGGACTATTATATTAGAGATGTGGAATTTCCCGTTTCATCTCATATTATGAATATAAATGTGAAAGGAGAAAACTATATTTTCTCTATATGTAATGCGGGAACATCTACTTCTCCGAGGCCGCATGAGAAAAATTCATCAGAGGAAAGAAGCGAGCACTCACACCCTGTATATCATATTATTTTATATACACAAGGAAGGGATACATTTTTATATAAAGGCAGAATACAGACTTCGGATGTCGGGACATTAATGCTTACAAGCCCAGAGGAACCTCACAGCTTTGTGTGCGGCAATCCCAACAGGAGGGTTACAGTTAAATGTTTCAGTTTCCGGCTGAAAAACCCAAAAGAAAATTATTTTCTGGATATCCCTTTTCATGAAGTTTTATCTCTCTATTCCGGGGATAAGCTTCATCCATGCAAATTTCCCTTGTCTCTAAATAAACGGCAGTTTAATGAACTTTCAGAGTTAATTGACAAGGCTGTCGAAAGGATTGTTTTCATGGGTGCCAGCACTTTGAATTTCGATACATATTTTGCGGTCCTCGAAATATTCTCTTTTCTGATTCATGAGTTTTTTTCAAATTCGCAAAAGAGGAACATCCCAGTTAAACCATTGCAGAAGGCAAAAAGATTTATTGAAAATAATATTGAGCAAAAACTCACTATCTCGGAAATTGCTGCAACCGAACTTCTTTCTCCGAGTTATTTTATAAGGGTTTTTAAAAAAAATTACAAGATAACTCCTATAAACTATCTGCTTGAACTGAGAATAAAAGCGGCAAAAAATCTTCTGACATCCACCGCATTGAAAAGTGGTGAAATTGCCAGCAAGACCGGGTTCAAAAATATATTCTATTTTTCCAGAACGTTTAAAAAACATACAGGTCATTACCCTTCCGAGTACAGAAAGCTTTTTTACAACAGTACGTTTGAAGATACTGATACTGCATATAATTGAAGTCAGTAAAAAACATTTTATTTCATTTGTATTGGACCGAGAGTTTTACATCTGTGGCTTTTATTATTTCCCTATCCTGTAAGATTGAGGGCAGGGAGAGCTTGTAATCAAATCCGCTGTCACACTTTTCCCAATCAATATCGATGGTGCCGAACTGCGTATTTAATCTGGCGCGCATAGTTTTCTGTCCGCAGTCATAAGGCCTTATACCGATTTGGGCATAGCCCGGTTCCGCCGGATAGATGCCACAGTGATATCTTGAAAGAAGATATACTATTGCAGAGCCTGTTCCCTGGCAGTGCGAAACATAAGGTTCCCATGTTTCCCAGAGCGTTCCAGCCGGAGCGTTAAGCATGGGACCGAAGCCTTTTCTTATCCACGAGTATGCTGTTTTATGCAGGCCTGTTTCGAACAATGCTTCGCCAGTCTGCATGCAGAAATGAGGGCTTACAGGTATTATATCCAGCCAGGGGCGGCATTCAGTGAAAGCTTTTTTCAAAACTGCTCTGCCGTCTTTTTCCGGCAATACGCCGTAAAGGGCGCATAGAGCATTTGCAGCCTGTGAATAATTCCTTTCCGCAAGTTTATTTTTTGCTCCATCCCTGAAAAGCCCTTTTTCATCATCGAAGAGATATTTTTTCATTGAGACAGTTGTTGTTTCTGCCATCTGGAGATATTCGGATGCGATTTTTTCATTTCCTGCCAGCCTGTTAAGTTCGCCAGACATTTTCAATGCCCCCAGATAATACGCGTTCATTGCCGTTATGATGCCCACAGGTGATTTTTCACGAGTAACCGGAGCATAAGAATAAATATGGATTCCCCAGTCGCCAAAGATGGTTTCGATATTCTCCAGAAGCCCGTCCGCGTTCCTGTATTTGTTCCAGAATGAAATTATTCCGGACATAGAGGGAAGAACATTTTTCAGCATTCCGTAGTCTCCGCTGTACCAGAAGTGTCTCCAGACGGTACGGAAATATAAAGCCATGTGACATTGAAGCGGTATTCTCTCGCCCCATGCCCCGGGTACATATCCCGGTAATTGACCGTCTTCTTTTTGATTGAACGCGTATTCGGATATAACCTTGCCAACCTTGGACATCTCTCCCCCAAAAGCATAATATCCTGCGGCCATGTTAGGCGGAGTATTGTCGAGCCACTGAGCATGCTCCCTTTCCGGGTTGTCCATGTATATTTCGTCACAGCAGAGCTGCGCAGTCCGCAGGGATGCTGAAAAAATACCGTTCATCAGTTCGTCAGAGGATTTAAAGAAAGAATCTTTTTCATTAAGGAAAATATTTTCCTCCAGTCTGATGTCAGATACATTTATCTTGCCGCTGAAATTTTCAAAGAGCATGTCAAGGTATACGAACGTCCGGTCTTCAAAAGCCTCATAAAAAGATTTTCCTGGCGCCACTTCAATAATATCAACGGCTTTTTTCCCGTTCCTTGCGCAATCCACCGCGCCGTGTTCCGTCATGAAACCGTAAGCCAGGTAAATCCTTCCCGGGGACTCTGCGTCAATTCTAAATGAGAGCTTCCCTTTCTTTAATTTCCCAAAATCAAAAAGCACGTATTGATTGTCAATTCCCGTTAACGTAAATCCTGACGGTGGCGAAGAAACTTTCAGGTTTTTCAGAGGGGCGTTTACGGCCTTTGAACCTATCATGTCCTGAACTTCTCCCTTGAAAATGTGAGGAACGAGCTTCTTGCCTTCTCCATTGTGCCACTGGATACTGTTCGATGGGAAGTTGTGAATAATCGTCCTGAACCAGAGTCCTGCCACTTCCGGATTATCAGAGTACATTGCATTGAATTTCATAAATTCTCTTTGATCTGGGGCAAAATGAAATTCCAGAATGTTCATGCCTTTTTCGGCATTGATTTTACATAACGGCGATAGATAATTATATTGACGCATAAGGTCTCTGCCTGGCAACGCGTTGCGTTCCGTGACACAGGCGCCGTTGAATATGGCTTTGCAGGCGCAGAACCCCGATGCGGCGATGGATATCGTCTTTTTTTCCTCGCAGTCAAATGATGCTTTTAGAACAGCCCGTTGATCTATTTCAGTAAAAATTTCAGAGATATTGAAAGCAAGACTTTCAGCTTCAGCTTTCCATGTCCCCGATGATATGGCGCTTTTGGGAATATGCGTATCTTTCCTTTTGGGAATGTCCGTCCATTCATAGATTTCCGGGAGTGCAGAGGGGGGCAGGATGACAGGGGATGAAAATTTCAGATTTCCGGGTATTCCCATAATTCCCGATTCGGGAAGCGAAGGAAGTTTTGTTATTTCGTGGGCCGTGGTTATTGCGAGGGTTCTCAAAGTGCGCCAGTTTTCGATTATGGCGAGTTCCCATGTGCTGTCTGTCGCGATATATTTTTTATTTCCGGGATAAATCATTTCCAGCACAAGCCATGCGAAGGGGTGGAAATATATATAGTTTTTATTTTTAAAAGCATCCGTCCTTATGAGTATTTCTATCAGGTTTTCGTCTCTGACAAACGCATCCTTTATGGCATGCTTCTGAGAAAAAATGTATTTGTCGGCATTGAAATAATTTCTTTGGCTTATGATACGTTTTGAGTTTATGTATATTTCATAATGCCTGTCTGCCGCTATGCTTATAATGGCCTTCTCCGGCAGAATGTCCAATGTGAAACTTTTTCTAATCAACCAGTAGAAAGTGCCATTATGCTTTCCGGGCCAGGCATTCAGTTCCAGCGGTGAAACGGCTTGACCATGTTCAAATTTCATTTTTTTTGAAAAAATGCTGTTCATAATGCCATCCTTTTCATGGAGGGGGAAAGCCAAATATTGCCGATTATGCCGGATGGCCTTGGGCCCCATCCGGAAGCGTCAAATGCTTTATATTGCAGATTGATTATGTTTATGTCATGAAATATTTTCCAGCTTACGCCAGCTCTGTCCAGAGCGGCTACCCGGTTTGTCGCGGCATTTGTAACATCAATCTCAAGCTTGTTAACCCCATGCTTGAGATATCTACCGGCACGCAGTTCAAAGGGATGGCTCCAGAGGGTTCCGCATTCATGTCCGTTTATCCTGATTACCGCCGATTCATGGACTTTTTCAAACTGAAGTATGGCCTCATCGCAGTCTTTCTCATTCCATTCAAATTCTGTTGAATACCGTGCGGTTCCAGAAAAATCCTTATATTCCTGTCCAGGAAACTCCGTCCATGAAACAAGAGTGTCCAAATTTACCTTTTCCGGTATTTTTTCCCCGCCGTCGATAAACTCTATTTTCCATGCGCCCTTTTGTTTGAGGAGGCTTTTTCTGTTTTCATGCATCCAGTGCCATTGCGGCGTTTTGTCAGGACTCTCTGTCTCTATTATGAATAATGACTGTCCTGCTTTGAGTTCTATATGTATTGAACGCTGTTTATCGGGATTCAGATATCCTCGCAGATTGGATAGAGGATCAAAAATCAGGGTCTTTTCACTATCGAAATCCAGTTTGAAATCTCCTGCAAATGATTTAGCTGAAAGGTTAGACGCAAAATAAATACGTTTCCCGTCTTCAGTCCGTAATTTAACGGTATTGATGCCGCCTGATATTGGCGGCGGACATGGCCTGCTTATTATCTTTAAAAGTCTGCCGCAGAGGGATGCGTTGTTCACGGTTTCCATGCCGGAAAACTTGTGAACGGATCCGAAGTATCCCGGTGTTGATTTCGGAAGGGTGTCACAAAATATGATTGAAGCCCCCTTATCGGCGAGCTCAATCAGTTTCTTTATGGTTTCCGAAGGCATGAACACGGTTTTGGGAATAAGCAGAATTTTATAACGTGCGTCAGCTATCCTGATAACACCATCTATAACACTTGCTTTTTCGAGGAGCCTGTCAGAGATGTAGTCGGCGCTAAAGCCGTTTTCCCAGAGCATGAAAGCGGTTTCGCCGAACGGGGTCCCGTCAAGCCAGCGGTCCAGCTGGGTCGAACATCTCAACTGGCGTTCTCCCGGTTTTGATGCCATGTCATGATAAGGGAAGTAAAGCAGAATTTCATTTTCCATCCGTGCGTTCTGAAAAATATTCTGACAGCGGCATATATACGAGTTCATTGCCGGAAGATCATGCCAGAGCGGATCGCTGATGTCAAAATGTGTCGGCGCGTAAAATTTCCAGCCCGGCCACTGCTTTGCTGACAATGGCGAGTATGTGCTTCCGTGGAAAAAAATATGATTGATCCCGCAGAGAAATAACTGGTCAAGTTCCGGCTTCATTTCCGCAAGTGTCCCGCAGAAATGTTCCCTGTGAAGTGTAAATGTTTCCGAGGATGCTAGGCGTTTTCCCGTCAAATGCGCGGCGGATGAAGCGAATTTGTTAAGGATAGGACAGGATGCGGGGATGGCCCGTATCCCTTCCGCCGGTTCCGGGAGAAAATCAAAGTTATTCCCCCCGAAAATCTCTGTTTCCGGTATGTCCGCCGCCGCGTAAAGGTCCAGTAGATTGCCCGGAGACCCGTGCGCCTGATAGCGGACTTTTACATTATGCGAATGCGCCCAGTCTGCCCAGGGCTTTATTGAGTTTTCAAGGAGCATGAGAAAGAGCGTTTCCCGGTAATCGCAGAAAACCCTTTCAGCGGCTTCCGAAGAGTCTTTTCCTGATAATTCCGCAAGATGGGCGCTGATGTCATATCCTTTCAGTTCTTTGAATTTTTCCGGCAGATCGTCAGTCCAATCCGCCTGATACACCTCAAACGAATCACAAAAGAAACAGCGGGGATATTCTTCCAATTCAGAGAGAAATGTTTTATAGGCGTCAGTAAATTCTTTCAATGCGTTTTCAGTGTAAGGGCACATGACGTGTCCTTCAGCTCCTGGTGCAGGACGTTTTACCTGTTGCCCTGTGCCTTCAACTTCTGATGAAAAACTGCCGTCTTCATGCCGTTCTATCTTTATCCTTTTCGGCGCGTTTTTTTCCGAAATCATAGGCCCTCCGTAAGGCCAGCCCGAACCTAAAGTGATGTCAACGCCCAGCCCGAGCCTCTGCGCCTCTTTCAGCGTATACCGGACAAGATGCCTCCATTGAGGACTGAGAAATTCAATATATGAACCTTCTTCTCCCTTCACTCCGTAAATGCAGGATATTTCAACTCCGCCAATTCCGGCTTTCGAATAAGTTTCCAGATGGCGGGTCAGTTCTTTTTCTTCGACCGCGTTTCCCATCCACCACCAGCGCGTCCACGGTTTGGCTGAATTTCCTGATACTGTCGTTATTTCGCCCATAATTTTTGCCTTTCTCGATTCGAATAGGATGTTTTTCTATTTTTACATTATATAGTACAGGCAGTTCATTGTAAATATTAATGGTGTAACATTGATTGTCATTTTGTAACATGTTGTCATATTTAAAATCGTCTTTAACTCTGCCCTTTGAAGTAAGAACAATCGGGCATCAGATTACTGAAGATATGGTCCCGTCATCAGTGAGGGAGACCGAATGGGTTGGATTGATATGGACCATTTCCGGTAAAGTTCTTCACCTGCTGGACAGAAAAAAAGTAGTATCGGTTTCAAATGACCTCCTTATACACGCGGCGGGAAGCCGTGTCCAGTATAAGCCTCTTGAAATCCCCTGGGACCATCGCTGGATTACAATCCGCGGCCCTTTGGTCTCGAAGCTTCCGGCACTTTTTAAACTGCCCGTCGGCAAAGCCCTGAACGGCATCCGCCCGCGCCTGGACATCCTGAGCGAGATTGAGGGCCTGAGAGAAAATTTCAACATTGAAAACGAATATAAAACCAGTCTTCTGGCGTATAAACTGCTGCTGGATGTTTCAAAAAACCTGAATGCCCCCGGCGCAGGTCTCAGCGATACTGAAACTTCCACTCTGATAAAGAGAAGCTTAAAGCTTATTGATAAAAATTTCTCCGATGCCTCCTTTGACGTCAGCCGCCTGGCCTCGGAAATGAACATCCACAGAGGACACCTTTACCGGATTTTCATAAAAAACACTGGAATTTCACCTTCAGATTACATACAGCAGAAACGCCTGAGAAAAGCGATAAGCCT
>MHBF01000061.1:0-29983 GCA_001803225.1 Lentisphaerae bacterium GWF2_44_16
ATTTTCTAATGGCGGATGTATATTTTACAGAGATGAGCCGTTTCCGCGACCAAGTGCTTTCGCTGGCCGCCGGACGTTTGCCGGGCCATGATATCGCGGCCGCTCAACTATATGTCGGTCCGATATCTTCCGATATCGTCACGAAGCTAAGAAACTCCATCGATCCTGAAACATTTCTGCTGATATATTATTCCGAAGCCGATATATCATCAGTCCATGCCGTAGAGCAAACGCTGAAACAGGGGGAGCGTACTTTGTTTTGTCCGCTTTCTACAGCAGCGTTTTGCGCGGACAAGGCAGGCGTGATTGCGAGTCTGTTTTTAAATCATAAAGTTAATCTTGCCGTCTCCAGCTGTTTTGCGGAAAGATATGGACAGGAAATTGAGGAGATTCAGGCGGCCCTTTCTGTGGCGGCGAGTAATGCCGAACAGTCGTTTTATGGACGCCTTATATATCTGCGCAATTCGATTGTAAATCTGCGTTATGTTCTCAGTCCCGTGAGCAGATGTTTTGTTCCGTTTGAACAAGCTCCGCCGGCAGTTATCTGCAGTGCCGGGCCGTCTCTCAGGGAGAGCCTGCCGGTCTTAAAAAAATACGCGGACAGAGTGCTGATAATCTGTGTTTACCGGGTATTGCCATTATTGCTGGAGGCGGGTATCAGACCGGATTTTGCGGTACAGGTGGACCCGTCAGATCTTGTGAAGACAAGCATGCTTTCAGAAGTTCTGCCTCCGCTAATCGCCAGTTCTTCGCTCAGTCCCGGTATCGCGGGCCAATTCAGCAAAATAATCTGGACCGTAGGAGATTCTCCCGAATTCAACGCGATGGCTGCCGAGCTTAATATAACGCTTTTGCCATTGAAGATAAGCCATTCCGTCACTGTCCCGTCCATTGATTTTACCCGTTTTGCAGGATGCCGGAAAATAGCGCTTGTCGGTTCCGACCTGGCTTTTTCCTCCGATGGCCGCTGTTATAACGATTCTATGCCGGAAGAAATTTCCGAAGATTTTTATTTTCAGGTACAGGGAGTCTCCGGTACTCAGGTAACTACCAATACCAACTTTAATGGAATCAGGAAGTCGATACAGAGATATATTCAGAGCATCAAAAATCTTTCAGGCGCTCCATCCTTCTACAATTGCTCGGAACATGGCGCGGTCATTGACGGATGCAGAAGCATTTCTCTGGAAAAGTTCTGCGCAAGTTTCACCGGGGAGTTAAAACCGCAAATAGAATTTGCCCCGGCCCCGTATCCGGATTCAGAGGCCATCTTTCATTTGCTGAAATCACAGGCAACGGCCTCCGCAGAGGCTTCAGCCAATATTGTCAAACACGCCTCCCGGCTCATTTCATATCTTGAGGATTCAGCAGCCGACGCTCAAAAAATGCGGCACGGGCAACGGCTCCTGAATGAAGCAGTCAGCAAGGCCAATCCCGTTATTTCAGCCCGTCCGTTTTCATATATTTTCCAGGCTTATGAGAGGCAAAGCGCTGAAATCGATTTTAAAAGCTCTCCCTCCGTCAGTGCTAATGACCCCATCGTCATGTTGCGTAAATTAATCCGCACAAACCGTTTCAAGCAGCACTTCATAAAAGATTTCATCTCGGATATAGGCATGGAGCCGAAAGGGGATTTGCAGCTTTACGATTGTTTGCGAAATATCTT
This sequence comes from Lentisphaerae bacterium GWF2_44_16, assembly GCA_001803225.1. Lineage (GTDB taxonomy): Bacteria > Verrucomicrobiota > Lentisphaeria > Victivallales > GWF2-45-14 > GWF2-44-16. The sequence goes on from MHBF01000061.1 coordinate 1,667, forward strand.
TATTCAAATGCAGGAAGAAGCCAACCCCTGCCTGGCTGAATATCTCCGCGATTCAAGGGCCTGTCGTGATTACGCCGCAGAAGTAAAGACTTCATTGAATCTTTTGAGACTGCCTCTTTCCCTGATATTGCCGGACAGGCGGAGTGTGTATTCCGATATTCTGACTCCAGGGTTGGAAAGCGCTCTCCGTTATCATGCGAAAAAACAAAACCGGGAATTTATCGAAGCTGGAGCTATTGATCTTGCGAACGCCGCGATTATTTATGTTACAGCGGGAAATTTCTTTAACCTTGACGAGTTGCGACGACTTAATCAGAGCTTGCCTGTAATGGTGGTGATGCCATGGGCCGGGGTTGTCGATAAAATAGCGCAACGTGGACTGCCGCACAGCTTTTTCACTGACAATACCACGGTCGTCTGTACCGACGCCGATTCCAACTGGCTGGAATTTTGCCGGATCAAAATCCAAAAACTGAAAGCCGCCGGAAAGCAGATTCATATTTTGAGGATTCCCGTGACCGATGAAATTTCTGAACTCGACGCGATATGCGAACAGTTGAAGTCTATATCCTGAAGTTTTTTCAACACAATTCTTTGCTGTACCTGTCGATAAAAAGAGCTGGCTGGCCTCCGGTATTCCAGTAAATGACAGTTCCGGAGATATTTCCATTTTCGATACCGGAAAGCAGTCCGCACATTGTCTTGGCATTATAAATCGGGTCAAGAATAATTCCCTCAAGCACGGCCACCCTCTTAAGAGCGGCAACAGATTCCGGGTACGATTCTCCATAGCCGCTGCCGATGAATCTGTCGCTTATTTCATATTTCATCTGCTGTTGCGGTATCTGCAGATAATCACAGCCCCGGCCGCATATCGAATCGATTTCTTCACGGCAGCGCTTTTCCGACCGTGCGACACTTATTCCCAGGACTTTCACGTCCCAGTTAATGAGACTGCATCCCATGGCGATTCCGGCCAGGGTAGTTCCGGTGCCGCACGGCAGGACGATATATTCCGGCAGGATTCCTTTATTTTCGCATTGGATTTTCAGCTCTTCCGCCGCGGCAATATAGGCGATAAGTCCCAAAACACAATGCCCTCCGCCTTCTATGAAATATGGCGCGTCAAGCGAGTTCATCATTTCATCAATTTTACTCTGCACCTGCTGTGGTGGAACAATGCTGATATTGGCGCCGAAAAGCATATCCAGCATCATATTTCCCTCATCGCGATCAAGATTTGTTTCGGCGGAAATTATAATCAGTTCGACCTTCATGCCGTAAACCGCGCCCAGGGCCGCGGTCATCCGGCAGTGATTGGAATGCGGAGCGCCGACCGTCAGCAAGGTCTTTCGTTCCTGCAAGCGCGCGTCTTTGATGATATAGTCCAGTTTGCGTTCCTTGTTGCCGCCGAAACTGTGCCCGCTGAGATCATCACGTTTGATATAGACTCCTGTCCCGGCTGACGAAGAAAGATTCGGCAGATACTCCAGCGGTGTCGGAAGCAATGCCTTGTTCAAATGCGGAATTGCGGCTATTTTCTCAACTATTTTCATAATCTATCCCCGGAAAAAAACTTTTATGAGGCGCATAATGCCTTTTAGTTTATCTTTCAGCGTACCGCTGTATTTGATGTTCTGCCGCAGTACCGGATATACATATATGAACTTGTATAAACGATTACAGGGCAGGCCCAGTATCAGCTTGAGGAAACGGTCTAAAAAAGGATATTTCACCATGAAGTCAAAGAGATAAAACAGCTTTATAAGCTCTTTTTCCTGTTCCAGCTTCAACGGCATAGAATCGCTTTGTCCCTCGAAATCGACCTGAAAACCCGTCCCGGCTGAATTGAACATCCCCTCGTCGAGAAATCCGTGTTCGACGCTGTATTTGTATATCTCCGTCCGCGGATAGGGCTGCAAAATGAAACATTGGGCGATCGACGGCTTCAGGCGGCGGTTCAGTCTGACTGTTTCCATCGCCAGTTCCACAGTCTCTCCCGGCAGGCCGATAATATTGGCGGTCTGCACCCTGATGCCGTATTTGGTGAACAATTCTCCGGCCCGGATTATGACGTCGTCAGGAATATCGCGGTGGAGTATGTCGCGGCGAACCCCGTAATTACCGTGTTCAACGCCGTAGTTGACACGGTCGCAGCGCGCTTCCTTCATCAGCGCCACCATCTCTTCATCAATATGGTCTATGCGGACATTGCAGACGAACGGAATATCAAAAGTCTGCTTGTAACGGGTCAGGAATTCAATGAACCACTTGCGGTTGACGTTTACGGTATCGGTGATTATCTGGAGCCATTTCATACCGTAGCGGTCACGGATGGCTTTTATTTCTTCTATAACATTATCGACGTTTTTGAAAGAGAGATATTTTCCTTTGCCGGTATAGAGCTGCTTGACTGTTTTGTTGAAACAGTAACTGCAGTCAAACGGACATCCTTTGGCAACCATAATTTTTTTAGTCGGGGCGTTGCGGAGCGCCTCATATTTGTCAAAATAGAGGTCCCAGTCGGGTAAAGGCCACTCGTCAATACTCATTCTCTCACAGAGATCGTTTTTATATATTACGGACGGATCATTTCTGTCTTTCACCCAGAAATTGTCGATATGATAATAATCCTCGCCGGCATTGATCGCGTCAAGCAGTTTCGGCAGTGCAATTTCGCCGTCGCCACGGCATATTATATCCAGACATTTATTTTCGATTACTTCGGGATAAAACGTGGGGTGCGGGCCTCCCATCAGAATAAGAGCGGAAGTCTCATGTTTGAATATTTCAGCCCATTTCAGAGCGAACGCAATCCCCGGCGTCATCGTTGAAAAACTTATCACATCAGGTTTGCTGTCAATTACCGCCTGTTTAAAGTCGGCGTCCGCCTGAGCAATGAAAATCTCTCGTTCGTGTCCCGCCCGTTTTAAAAACGCGGAAAGATACATGATCCCGAAACGGTCACGCAGTTCTTCCTGAACAAAAACTATTTTTGCCATATACGTGAACCTTTCAGAAACAATTTTTCTTTGGCGTTCTCAGTTTTTCCAGCGGCATATCGCATATAATGTCGGCTATTTTTATCGACGCATAACCGTCGCCGTAAGAATTTTTCAGATCTTTCAGGGAATTTCTGAATTCAGCACTCATGGCTTTGTTTATTACGGCGACAATATCGTCAGCGGCATTTGAAGTATGGATGACATTCTTCATGCAGTCGCGCCCTTTCTGGCGGTTTCCGATATTCACCACCGGCAGTTTGAAGAGCGGCGATTCGATAATCCCGGCGCTGGAATTGCCGATCATCATATCGCAATGTTTCAGAATGCTCAAATAGTCTGTCAGCTCCAACGCGCGCAGTAAATATACATTGTCGCGGCTTGACGCGTATTCCTCGATTTCACGAGAGATAATCCCGCTGCCGGTGTCGATATTCGGATAAAGCATGGCGTATTCCATATCTACACGGTCCATGGCCTGAAGCAATTGCTTAACCTGTGTTTCGACATTCATATAGTCGAGGGTTACCGGATGGAATATGACCAAACCAAGCGTTTTTTCGAATCTGATTCCAAACTTTTCAGAAAGTTCCTTTTTACTCCGGTACTCTTGCTGATGCGCGTAGTCCAGACGAGGCGAACCCACCACATGAACGCGCCAGGGCTCTTCGCCCATTTTTTTGATTCGTTCCGCGCATTTCCCGGCAATCACCAGATGCAGCTGGCTGAGTTTAGTGAGAGCGTGCCGGATACTATCGTCAATCACACCCTCGGAGATTTCACCGCCTCCGGCGTGGATTATCGGTATGTTGTGAATCAATGCGGCCATGGCCACGGCCAGTATTTCATAGCGGTCTCCCAGAAGCAAGAGCATGTCCGGGCGGGAGTCCCTGAAATATTCGGAGAAACGTTCAACGGTAGATGAAAAGCGTCCGCATATGCCATGCGGCGAAGTATCGGTTATCGGGACTTTAATTTCTACCAGTCCATCGAAACCGTCATTTTTTATCAAGTCAACAGTTTTTCCCCATTGCTCTTCGAGATGCGCACCAGTGGCAATCGGAATCAATTCCAGTTCTTTACGTTTTTTTATTTCCTTCATGACCCAGCACAAAAGACCGTAATCGGCCCTTGATCCGGTAACTACCGCGACCTTTTTTTTCATATCATTTCTCGATGTTTCCGCATACAATTTTATCTATCTGCTTAATCCAAAGCAACAGGTTCATCCGGTTTGAACGCTCTTTTCGCCTTCCTGCCTATGACATTGTCCCAGTCCCGGACGTCAATACCGCGGCAGGGACGTTTTACCGTGATGTTGTCTTCAGTGAACACGTCACCTGCGGCAATATCCCGCGCCGCCACAATTCCACGGCTGTACGCTTTCAATACTTCCTGTTCGGCGGCGGATATTCTTTTTATTCCGTCCCCCATTCCGGTTTCGACATTCCGGATTGCCGCGACAAACAGAGTCAGTTCCCGCGGATCAAGCGACATTTTATGGTCAGGTCCTTCCATGGTCTTGTCCAGAGTAAAATGCTTTTCAATGACTTCAGCTCCGAGGGCCGCCGCGGCGACTGACATTTCCCAGCCCGGGGTATGGTCGGAAAACCCCACTTTCAGCCGGAAACGATCGCGCATGACGTTCATCACACGCAGATTTACATCGGCGAATGCGGTCGGATATGAACTGTGACAATGCAATAGGGTTATGTTTTCCGGTACGGTCCCGGCTTCTTCTATGATTTCAACGGCGCGATTGATATCTTCCGGCGTACACATGCCGGTTGAAAGGATGATGCGCCGGTTAGCCCGTCCCGCCGCACGAAGCAAAGGGATATTACTTACATCACAGGAAGAGAGTTTGATCGTTTTTACGCCCATATCCAGCAAGAGTTTAAGACTTTTGCGTTCGCTTGGCGTGGAAATGAATTCAATCCCTGTCGAGTCACAATATTCTTTCAGTCGGATAAATTCTTCGTCCGTCAGCTCCAAGGACTTGATCATATCCCAGTGCGAGTCGGCTTCCGGCATGTTTTCTTTCTGATAATCTACCCAGCCGCAAGATTTCAAGACATTGTTTTCCGTCCTGAATGTTTGGAATTTTACGGCATCGGCCCCCGCTTTTTTTGCGACATCGCACAACTGCAGGGCCAGTTCTATCGAACCGTTGTGATTCACTCCAGCTTCTGCGATAATGAAACAGTGCCGATCCATTTTTCAGCTTTCCCTTCCGTTCAGAGAAAGCACCTGGCTGTACTTCATCATCTTCACCCCTTCCGGATATCCTCCGATTTGCGGGCTATGGGTTTCTCCCCTGAGATTTCCGGCCGTAAGTTTCATGAAATTAATCCCGCATGCATGGGCCATCGGATATCCTCCGCCGATACGTGGATTGACTTCGTTGAGATAAACAGTCCCGTCATTTTTTACAAACACATCCACATCCACCGGACCTGAAAATCTGCCGCAGGACTCCATTTTTTTGACTTCCCGCCAGATGTCGTCGCTAAATACCGAGACCGCCTTGTCAGTTTCTCCGGCCCTGAGAGAAATCTTTTCCTTCATGAAAATAGAGACTATCCGCTTGGTATTCATGTCAAAATAGAGATCAATACCATATTCTTTGCCAAAGATGAACGGCTGATAGATATAGTGATATTTGCGGTTGAATTTCAGTGTTTTAAATTCATTGGCATAGTGAATGGTGTTTATGCCGACACTGCCGCTTCCGCAGATTGGTTTGATTATCAGGGGCGAATTGTTATCGAAACTGTGTTTCTCCAGAACTTCCTCAGGGGAATCGTAAGTCGCGACCAGATTCAGGATTTCCCGGTTCTCACAGTAAAAACTGTATTTGTCATAAGTATTGCGAATAACTTTCGCTTCGGAAAGTATCGGTATAGTCCCGATATCCAAAAAGCGTTGGCGGTATTGATCCAAAAGCAGCAGTTCCGGATCAATAAGGGTGAGTATCGCGGTAACTTTTTCCCGTTCGCAGATCTTCAGTACCCCTTCCATGTAATCCAGCGGGGCCTCTAAGTCTTTTTTCAAAACGAAATAGCTGTCGGCATGATAAAGCGCGGGCGCATATTCAGTAATATCTACGGCTAGAACGCGGTCAAACTCCTGTTTGAAGTAATCCACGATCTCACAGCGGCGTCCCACACTCAAAATTAACAAATTCATATTCTACCGTTAACAGGTTAAGCGATATATCGACCCGCGTTCCTTAATATTACTTAAAATGAATTTATCACGCTCATTATTATTGTCAAGCCTCAATAAAAGGTCATTCCTCATATTGCTCAGATGCATTTGAAAAACTTGCAAATTTCGCGGATACCACATTAAACAAGGAGCTCTCTCTGAATATTTATTCCGATGCCTTCTCTATTATCAGTGTTTTGCCCGCAAGGGAAATCGGGTAGAAAAAAGTGTACTTCGGCAATGTTGTTAGAACAGATTGTACGGAAAGAGAGTTTTCTGTTTTTTTGAATTCAAAAACAGCGGTCGGCATAACTCATGACACGGCAAAGACAACAACGGCTTGCGCGACAGGTTGTGGAAAAAAATTACCTTTCTGATGCTTTATTGCTGAATTTATTTATAAGTATATTGACAATAGTCATGGCTTGTTGTATAATTTATGCAAATGTTGACATGATATATTTGCATAAACTATTAGGAATACCCAAATGACCAGTATTATTGATATAGCGAAAAAAGCGAAAGTCAGTTACAGCACCGTATCCAGAATACTTAGAAATCAGGAAGGATATTCATATTCTAAAACCACATCCAGCAGAGTACATAAAATTGCTCAGGAAATGGGCTATGTTCCCAATATGGCGGCAAGATTCATACGGACAAGAAAAACCAAAATTATAGGAATAACGACTCAGGCCGAAAATTCCTATGCCACTTATGAAACCACAAAAAAATGTTCGGCAGCTGTCAGAAGTTATGGTTATTCTCCTACCATGTTGGATTTAAGCGAGTATAAATCAGGGGATTTGAGTTTTTTAGGGAACATAAGTTATTTTGCGGGGGTAATTTGTTCATATAAAAAACATGAAAAGGAAATTGTCGAGCTGTCTGAAAAGTTCAGGTTGGATATTCCCGTAATAACCATGAGGGAAGGTGTTACCGGGAACCCCAATGTCAGAGAGGTGAAATGCGATATTCGTAAGGGGTTTGAAACGGCTTTCGAATATCTATTGAAATTGGGACATAGAAATATTGCCTATATCGGTCATGAATCTGCTTCAGGAAGGAATATTTACTATGAAAATATGACAAAAAAACACGGTATTGAAAATAAAAACTTTGGAGTAAAGGAAAAAGCGGAAAACAATTCATTTCTCTCCGGCGTGGAAATGGCGGCCAGGATAACAGCAGACAAAAATATAACGGCCATATTGTCGGAGGATGATGAATTCGCGATGGGATTGATTTCAGGATTAAGTGATCTGGGAATAAGCGTTCCGCGGGATATTTCCATAATCGGCTTTGACAATCTGGCTTTTTCTGAAGCCGTCAGGCCCAGGCTCACTACCGTAGGCGTAAAAAGAAACGAACGTGCGGAAATCGGGGTAAAACTCCTCATATCACTCATTGAAGGCAGTGATGTCCAGAAAGAGCTCCTGCCTCAATCGATTACCCTGGATTGTGAACTGATTATAAGGGAATCTACGGGAATAGCAAAATCAAAATGATAATTATAAAAAAACTTATTGAAAGGAACGCTAAAATGGAGAGCTTCGACAAACGCCTTTTAAAATTCTCATTTATCTTCAGTGCATTCTTGATTTGGGAAGCATCCTGCTTTACGGCAGATAAAACTCCTGACGCAGTGGAAATTGACGGAAAAGTTCTACTGGCTGATTTCTCCAAACCGGAAAAATGGGAATTGAGAAATAAAACAGAGCTAAAGCCGGAAATAGGGTTTAAGGAAAAAGATCCTCAGGGAGAAACCGCGCTCACATTCAAGTCGTCTCAGGACGGAAAAGCCGTTATAAGCCAGGCATTGTTCAGTGGGAATGAAGAATGGAGGAAGAAAGGCGGACCTCGCGGAATATCCTTTTGGATAAAAAATAACGGAGAGCCTCAAGCAATATCGTTCAGGATGTCTTCAATATCCGGAAAAAGTATAAATATTCCCGTCCGTCTGCCAGACAAAAAAACTTGGCAATATTGTTATATACCAATAGAAGAATATGAAGGAAAAGATTTTTCCGTTCAGAATATCAGGCACTTCTACAATACAAACTTACAAACCTGTAAATTTTACTCTGGGCCCGGTAAAACTTGAGAGCATGAAAACTATGCTTACACTCTCCAAATGCATGAAAGCCAACGCTGAACATGCCGGTGCCGCACCGCTGATAGATGGAAACCTTGATGAAGATGTATGGAAAAAATCAGAGAAAAATGAGTTGAAATATCTTGTAAAGTCCAATAAGCCACCCGTTGAAAAATCTTTTTTCAGCCTGGGATACGATGAGAAAAATCTTTATCTTGGCGCTGTTCTTGAATGCAAGGATATTTCAAAATTAAAGGCGACTTTTAAAGAAAACGGTTCAAAAAACCTTTATCAGGATGACTGTTTTGAATTTCTGATAAACACAAACAACGATCTCAATACATATTGTCATTTCATAATAAACAGCATAAGCACGAAAACATCTTTCAGAAAAGCACATGACAAGGTTAAAGACGCCCTTATCCTCGACACACAATGGCAGGCGGACTGGCAGGGGAAATCCAGACTTGCCGATAATAAGTGGTATATTGAAATGGCGATACCTCTGAAGGAACTCGGATTGAAGAATCTTGACAACAGTATTGTATTCTTTCAGGCGGGCAGGGAAAACCAATGTGTTCCTGAGTACTCATCATTTTCACCCACATCCAGTTTTCCCAGTCTGCAAAATTTTGGGTATGCGTCGTTCAGTAAATTGAAAAAGGCTGATATCAGGATTTCCGCGCCGGAACTGCAAAAAGGTGAAGACGGTAAATTCAATATGATGATAATGGCGGAAGATATTAAAAGAAACGGAGGCTTGAATTTTGATGTCGAATTGACTAATCCGGAGGGTGTAAAAAGCGAAAAAAACAGAACAGTTACGGCCACCGCTAATGAAATGCTCTGCATTTCACTCCCCGTTGATTGTAAACCGGAATCTGATGGCCTTTACAGGTTGGATATTAAAGTGTCCGGCAATGAGAGTTTCTTTTCAGATGCATATACTTTCTACAACAGTCTTCCGGTAACAGTAAAATATGGTGATATCATTTTAAATCCGTTGCCCAAAGAAATAACATGGGGAGAGGGAAATTGCGTTTTAAATAATGATGAGAAAATATACATTGAAAAGAACGCGTCCGAAAGGACAGAGAAAACAGCTCAATACCTCGCAGGGGAACTGCATGATTTATTCGGCGTCAAAGCTTCAATCCTGCGCTCCGGTGATATCGCGAAACAACCCGGCATCAAAATGCATGTGACAGCTAAAGGAGAACGTGAAGGGTATTCCTTATCTGTTGAAGACAACGGTATTGTTCTTGAAGGAAATGATGAAGCCGGACTCTATTATGCTGTTGTTTCTCTGATGCAGCTTGCAAGAGGTTCAATGAAAATTACGGAAAAACCTGAAATCCGCAAAGTTAAAATAAAGGATTGGCCGGACCTTAAATACCGTTTTTATACAGAAGCCACCATGTGGCATTCCAAGACCAAGGATAATCCCAAAGACCTTGAATGGTATAAGCTGTATGTGAAACGCTTTGTGGCGGGACAGAAATACAATATGCTCTCTTTTTCCGCAGACGCCAGTTTCATCTTTGAAAAAATACCTGATCTCTCAAACGCAAAAGCCTATATGAGCAAGAAATTTCAACTTGAACTGGCCGCGCTTTGCAAAGAGCATTTTATCGAGTACATGCCCGCGATTGAAACAGGCGGTCATTTCAATTGGGTGCCTAAGTCAAAATTCCCTGAATTGTTTGAAGAAGGCTTCAAAAGACAAAGTGATCCGACGAAACCTGAGTATTATAAGTTTATTTTTTCCGCTATGAATGAACTGATTGAAAGTACGGGCGCAAAATATTTCAATACATGCCACGATGAGTGGTGGAGCAGTCCTCCCGCAGATAAAACTGATGTCTATAAAGGCATGCCGAGAAAAGAAATATTCCTTAATACAATCCTCGAACAACACAAATTCCTCAAATCTAAAAATATAAAAATGATGATGTTTGCCGACATGATTTTAAAGAGCCATAATGGAGGATACACCAGCGGCCCCCGCAAAGACCTTTATACTGTAATAGACAAGATGCCGAAAGATATTATTTTCATCAACTGGTCCACTGCGGTTGATCCGTCATCAAACGAATATCTTCATAAACACGGATTTGAAGTCATAGTCGCGAATAACGGCTTTGTCCCTTGCCCGAAAGACCGGGACAATCTGAGCGGCTATGGTATTTTGGGCTATGGTTTAGGAATGCTTACCAGTGGTGTCGTAAATGACAAATTTCTCCTCCAATACGGATATGCCCCTATGATCAGAAGCGCAGACTATGCATGGAACTTCAAAAGAGATCCGGGAACATCCTTGAAAGATTTTGAAAGGGAGAGGTTGCCTAATATAGCGTCTATGAACGCGGTAAAAGCCAATCCCGCCGTTTCCGCAGAAGTCCGGCCAGTGTCAATGGAGAACGCCGTCAATTCAAATATGAAAAATATTATCGGCGTCTCTATTCCTGAGCTTTTTGCAGGACAGAAGGAGTTCGGATTTATTCCCATGAAGATTGAACCAGACACTCAAAATAAAGACTGCAAGCTGATATCATTGACCAAGCAGGAAACAGTTGTTGATTTAAAAAAACCTGAAAAAATTTCCGCATTGTATTTCCTGCATGGAGTTTATATGCCCGATGAAAAAAGAAAGAACTTTTTCATGGCAAACGCGGGTTACATATTCGGAATTCCTGTCGCCGAATACAGTATAGAGTATATGGATGGCAGCAGGGAAAAAACAACGGCCAGGTTCGGTATGAATATTCTTGATATAATTCCCACAATCGCCCGATGCAGGTTCATGTCGGATGCTCGTTATGTTTGGATGGGAAAAACCGCTGATGGGAAAGAAGCATCCCTTTATCTCTATGAATGGATAAATCCCCATCCGGAGAAAGAAGTCAAAAAAATCGTTCTTCAATCAACAGGGACAGACGCTCTCCCTGTAGTTTGCGCCATATCCGCCCGCGGTGTTAGAAAATCTAATTAAAGGAGATGTATTATATGATTAGAAAAAATAAACTCGTTAATGCTCTCTGTTACATAGCATTCACGCTCATTGAGTTGCTCATGGTGATTTCTATAATAGCGATTCTCGCCTCAATTCTTTTGCCTGTATTGAAACAGGTCAAAGACCAGTCTAAAAAAATAAGCTGCAGCAATCATCTTAAACAGATTGCCAGCGGGCTCTTTATGTATTCCGATGATTTTGCCGGAATGCTGCCGCCTCACGGAGAAGTCTTTGATGGGAGCTCCAACAATGTCTGGCAGGAATATGTCGCCATCAATTATTTAAATATACCGCGCAGTTCTCTTGGAGTGTGGAATCTGCGTTCCAATATCATGAAATGTCCCGCAGATCAAAATCCTAACAGTCTCCATGGTCTCATGTCTTCTTATGGAATGAACTATTGGATTACGTCTTCAAAGACCGGCAAAAAACTCAGTCAGTTGAAAACCCCCGGACAGACATTTCTTGCCAGCGATTGTTATCGCGGAAAATATTTGATAGTAGGTCCGCTAAACGTAAATGTCAGCAGAATAACTTGTCGCCATCCTGAAAACAAAGCGGGAATATTTGTCTATTCTGAAGGGCATATTTCACCTAAAAAGATTGAAGACATAGGAGATTACAACGCGACATCAACATTTTGGGAAGGTTATTTATGAGAATGGATGAAAAAGCTTTTGAATATGCGATAAAGATCCTCGGGTTAACTGAAGATGAAATAAAGGATGGACTTGCCCTTCATGAGGAATTATATATCTGCGATTCCTTCGGTTTTCTGCCAAATACCAGAACGCCGGAATTCTGCGAAAAAATGATAAAGAGAATAAAACAGACTGTCAATATGGATGATATCCTGGCTGATGTGGAAGTCTCTCACATGAAGTGTATCATAGAGGATGAAAAGTGCAATAAATTATTTAAAGACGCAATTAAAACAAGTGGTATCAAGTGCGACGTATTGACGGTAGGCAGCGAAAAAAATCTTGAATACACGCTGGAGCGCATTTCAGGATACACTTATCTTTTTGACAATATGAAGGATATTCTGGTTAAAGCCGTTTCAGTGAAAGATCTGGATTATGCCTTGTCGGAGAATAAACTCGCTGTTATATGGAGTACCAACGCCGCCCCGGCGGATGGCGGCATTTCACATGGAAAGGCTGCCCACACATGGATTGAAAGGCTATACCGCTACGGGATGAGAGTAATGCATCTCACATACAACCGTCGTAACTGGATAGGTGACGGATGCCTGGAACCGGCAAACGCAGGATTAAGCCTCCACGGCAGAGATGTAATAAAACAATTGAATGAATTGGGTATCATCATAGATATTCCGCATTCAGGATTGCGGACGACAATAGAAGCTGCCGAACTTTCTCAAAAACCGATAGCGGCCACACATACCGCATGTCGAGGAGTCTATAATCATCCGAGAGCTAAAACAGATGAAGCACTGAAAGCAATAGCTGCATCCGGCGGCTATGTAGGTATCTGTCTTATTCCTCATTTCCTGGGAGAAAATGCTTCGATAAACACATTGCTCGATCATATAGAATACGCGGTTGAACTGATAGGCATTGATCATGTCGGCATCGGAAGCGATGTCTGTTATATGGAGCCGTTTTCCTCCCCGGAACTCGACTATTATCAGCTTGTGCCGTTTCACAGCAACAAAAACAGTTGGGTGCGTTGGTATGGAGCATGGGAATATTCCAATGATTTACCTGAAAAAATTGTTTCTCCCGAGGGCACAGCAAGCCTTCAATGGACAAACTGGCCTCTTTTTACCGCAGGGTTAATGAAAAGAGGATATTCAAAAGAGGAAATTTCTAAAATAGCAGGCGGAAATTTCATAAGAGTATTCAAAGAGGTATGTGTATAAATTTCCTTCAATATAAAACTTGAAAAAATTAAAGAGAGGAAAATGTAATGGACATTCTTAAAAAAATGTTTACTGTCGCGTCATTATTGGTTTTTTCTCAGGCGTCTTACTGCGAAAGCCTTAAAATCCCGATTAAAATCGATAACCCGACATCCTTTAATAAGCCGTGGCCTATAACTTGTGGAGTGCCGTTTCCAAAAGGAAAATTAAAGGATACTTCGTCTTTTGCTGTAATTGATAAGGCAGGTAAAAGTATTCCATGTCAATTTGACATAACAGCTACCTGGCTGGAGGATGGAAGCATTCGCTGGGTGCTCTTAAATTATGTCGCTAATCCTCGAGGAGAATATTTTCTGACGACAGAAAACGCAAATAACACTTCCATTTCGCAAAAAATACAGGTACAGGATAATAAAGAAAATATTCTAATAAATACAGGCGCGGCAGAATTTATCATTGACAAAAACGCGGCGCTTATATCGGAAGCCAAAGTAAATGGAAAAAGTATCCTGAAGAATTCAGTCCCCACCGCGTACCTTATAGATAATAAAGGAAGAAAAGCAGTATTGGGCGGTAAATCAAGTGAGATGGAATCCCGTTTTCTCTTACAGGGACCTCTCGCTACTGTATTGCGCCAGGAAGGATGGTACACAACAGAAAAAGGAGAACATATTGCAAGAGGCATTGTGTGGCTTTATTTTTATGGGAACAGTCCCTATGTTAAGCTTGTCCATAAGCTGGTATTAACGGAAAATACAAATGAAGTATGGTTCAAAGATATCGGCATAAACTTTTCTTCCGCTATGAAAGGAAACGCGGAAGCGGCTTTTCCCATATCAAAGAGTTCATTGGGGAAAATAGAAACTGTTTCTCTGAAAGATAATGAAACAGTCTGGATGATGCAGGACGATTTTCCTCATTTTATGTCAAAGTCTTCGCACTTCTCTCTTACAAAAGAAGCATCGGGGGAGAAGAAAGAAATCAGTTCCGGTGAGATATGCGGTGACTGGTGTAATCTGTCATCGGGTAAGACTGGATTTTCAGTGGTTTTGCGTGACTTTGCGGAACAGTATCCCAAGGAATTTACGGTCAGCCGTGATGGAATTAATCTTCACTTATGGGCCCCGCGAAGCGGAAAGGAACTGGATTTCAGGACGCCCGCGCTGATAAAAAACCATTGGGGGGAATGGGCAAATTACGCTAACATCACTTTGGATGAACTCTCCATGCTTCCCAGCAATGCCCAGGCTTCGGCAAAGACACATATTCTTTGGCTGCTTCCCGATATTGAAGGATATGATAAAAAAGAAATAGCGGATACGGCTGATACGGCCGCAAAATCTGTCCTGGCATTTTCTGACCCCAAATGGACTTGCAAAAGCGAAGCGATGGGGCCAGCCATTCACCCCAAGGACGAAGATAAATTTTCAGAGGAAGAAAGATTTATATCAAAGTTTTTCGATGAGCTTGTACTTCCCAATAGACTCTTTCCGATGAGTGGATATCTCAGCTGGGGGGCCAATCCATGCACACGTTATTCTATCGATTCCAAAACAGGAAAACTTTATGCGGTATGGTGGCGCGTCAGCCTTACCGATTACTATTTGAAATACAATGCCTGGATGCTTTATCTTCGTTCAGGGGAAAGAAAATACTTTGATTTCGCGGAACACTTTGACCGTCATATAGGCGATATGAACATGCATAATTGGGATGTCCCAAAAGACAAGACGGTAAAAGGCGGTTTTGTTTCAGGAAATTATCCTAAGGATTTTGAAAACTCAGTAGTCAGAAAAGACAGCAGTGGAAAACCTGTTTATTGGCGGGAAATTACCAGGAGCGGCGGTGGCGCTGAATCTGGCGCTATACCTATATACTGGGGGCCTATGAGCGTAAACCCTACAGGCTCCGGTGCCGGACTTATGAACAATCTCTGCCATTTTTATCTCACCGGAGATTGGGATTTGCGGGAGATTGTTGAAAACTACACAAATGCTGTAAAGAAAACTTCATGGCTTCAGATGAGCGGCCCCGTACGTGGGGCTTTCGTTTATGTTCGTTGTTATCTGGACGCTTATTCGCTGGAATGGGATAAGCAGATGGGGGAACTGGCGCGCAAGCTTTCATACGAAAATATAGATATGAGCAGCCCTAATGCCATAACAATGAAAGCCGTTCCCTATCCGACATATAAAATAGGGCGCAACGCTATTGCCATGCTGGATTATTACCGGCTTACCGGGGACGAGAAAATAAAAAACGCGTTTATAAAAATGGGAGATTATGATTTCCGTTTTGGCGGCGCTAAACCTGGTAATCCAATAGGCTACCAGGACGCGACGGCCATGATTTATACCATGCTTTATAACTATACCGGAGACAGCAAATATTTCAGCAGGGCGGCACAAACAATAAAGGCCGGCATTGAGGCTGAGGAAGAATTTATCGCGTTTTGTAAAAAAGAAAACAAAATCCCTTTCAGAGGACAATGTTTCAATTATCAGGCCTGTCTGAATATGCCTGTGCTTCTTGAAGCTCTTTCAAGGCAAAAAGATAAATTAAATCCTGTTCCTTTTCTGGTTAAGGCTGGCAACTCAACTTCCAACGCATGGGCGGTGTTTAAAAAGGAAACCAGTGAAAAGATAAAACTTGAAATCACATTTGAACCGGTTAATGCCGACATAGAAATTTTCATGATCGGCCCCGATATGAAACCTTTTGACAGCTATAAAATATTGAAAAAAGAGAAAGGAATTGAAAATCCCTTTGAAGCGGGAATAACACCCTATTATTTCGAAATAGAAATACCTGCTGATGCTCCATTGGGAACTTACAGGCTTGGAGAAAAAAACGCGGCCGCATTTATTGTGATAAACGCAAATACCAAACAGATGACACTTGAGTGTCCGGAAGGTTTCTGGCTCTCTGGATATACTCCATTTTATTTTAAGGTGACAGAGAAACTTGAGAAACTGAATGTCTTTACTGAACTGCCGGTAAAAATTACAAGAAGTGATAATTCTACCGCAAAGGCGCTGGATAACAAAACCAGCGGATTAATGGAAATCCCTGTTGAAGGAAAAAGCGGGTTCTGGAAAATTGAAAACAATTCTCCTGCTTATGTCAGACTGATTAACATTCCTCCCATAGTTTCATCCATGAGCCAAAACTCTTATTTCATTCCGGAGAAACTGCTGGAACCACAGAAAAATAAACTTGAACTTCCCGAAGCCGGGAAAACTTTTGTAAAAGGAGTAATTGATTCAGCATTGCAGTTGACGGATAAAAAAACATTGCGGATTGCAAGGGGAGAAAAGCTGCCTGACGGGACATACAAAAATTTCCCCTCCATAACAGGAACAATTGAATTCTACTTCCGTCCTAACTGGAATGCAGTGGATAATTATTTTGCTTCACCGGGAGGACATATATATCCATTGGTTTCCGGTGGCTGTATAAGTGTCCGTTATCGCTATGGACAAACTTATATGACTTCTGCTGATTTTGAATTGTTGTGCGGACGTACAAAATTTAAATCACGTGGAAAAGTAGGTTCATTGTTTGGAAATCACGCGTATTATTATCCACGTGCCGGCGAGTGGATACATGTCGCAGCAACGTGGGATGTTACTGATACAGCCCAAAAATATGATTCACAAAAATATGATAAACACAGCGAACAGTTTCATGTTTTTGTAAATGGGAAACTTTATAAGAGAATTAATTCAAGTCCGGGAAGACTGAAGCTTTACCTTGGCGATACTTTTGCGAAAGACTTTGATCTGTCGGATATTCCAGAATGGATAACACTGGGGCCGGAAAATGGCTCTTTCGATGAATTACGCATATCCGATACAGTCAGATATAATAAAGATTTCACCCCGCCGGCAAAGCAGTTCAATGTGGATAAAAATACAAAACTGCTGATACATTTTGATGACTCTCTTGATGCGCAAGGGACTAATGGAAAAATCCAAACTGAACTTAAGTAAAATTAAAAAATAACAAAAAGAGGTAGCCAGGTTAACATGGGAGATTATAAAACGAAGGTTAGAATTTGAAAAACTGAACGCTATACGTTGCGCATTCTTTTGCATAAACTAAAGTTATGCCAATAGTTAAAACTAAGATAACAAATTGAGGGAAGGTTAATGAACTCTAAAATTATAAACGTACTAATATGCATAGTTTCAATACTGATTTTTTTCGGTGTTTTTGCTCCTTCCGCATTTTCAAAAGATTTAGAAACACTGAAAGTTACCGATATGGAAGAGGATTTTAAATACATGGTACTTCCTCCTGGGAAAGCCAACGCGAAATCTTTGTTCTGCACAGAGACGGCCTCACAGGGAAACCGGAGCCTCCGTTTCGAATGCGCCGGTAATGAACGCGTTGGTTTGTACATCCCTTTTGAGAAAGACGCAAGCGACTACGATACACTGGCTTTTGACTTTTACTGCGAAAGCAATAACGATGCCACAATGATGCCGTATGTCATAGAGAAAACCGGCACTGTCTCTCGTGCTTATGTGAACCTGAGGGAAGGACGCGACGGCTGGGTGACCCTTCGTTTCAAGAAAGACAAGAATTTCAAGCTTCGGGGAGCAACTAAAGCGGACTGGAGCAAGATAGAAATGCTGAATTTCGATTTTATCAGGGGTACACGGGGGAAAATGATAATTTATCTTGACAATATCCGGTTTGAAAAATCCAAAGATGGAAGTGATTCCGGCAATTTGCTTTACAACAGCAGTTTCGAAAAAACCACTAATCCGAGTGTTCCTGACGGCTGGCACCGGGACTTGCATTACCCTCCCTTTGGTAAAGATATATGGAGTATAGACGACAAGGTTGCGTTTCATGGCAAAAAAAGCCTGCGAATAGGCCTTAAAGGAAAAACTTTGGCCGCGATGGAGCAGCACGCTCGCGTTAGTAAAGAGCAGGAATACACCTTTTCGATATATATGAAAAGTGATAAAGACGATACAAACGTAGACTTAAGAGTTAACGGATTAAAAATTCCGGGCAGGGAAAAAATAGTTATTGTCGGCAAAGAATGGAAACGGTATTCCGTAACGGGTGAAGCAATATCTACGTATGCCAGCCCTCGGATCACCCTTGAGTCTGAAAACGCCGCGCTTTGGTGTGACGCCGCGCAGCTTGTAGACGGGAAAGACGTCAAACCTTACAAAGCTCCCGTTGAGGAAACTGATAATGACACGAAAAAAGCTTACCCGAAAAAATCAGAAGACGGGCCGGTTGTTGAAATAAAAGAAACTGAAGACGGGCCGGTTATTGACGGCAAACTTGATGATAAATGCTGGGAAACCGCCGTCACGATGAAAGATTTTTTTAAATGTGACGATAAATCTTTGTCACCTGACAAAACCGAGGCAAAAGTCGTTTTTGATGATCAAGCGATATACGTATCAGTTTTTGCGGAAGAAAAAAATGTGGAAAGCGTGAAAAAAACGCTCGATTCTTCTAAGCACGGCCCGTGGGGAACTGATCTGATCGAGGTTTTCATTGATTTAAATAATGACGGAAGTTCCTATTATCATTTTGCCGCAAATCCCAAAGGCGAAAAATATGCAGTTTCCTTCACAGAGCCGAATAAACGTATTACATGGGATTGTGACTGGAGCGCGGCCGGCAAGGTTTTAAAAAACGGCTGGACGCTGGAAATTAAAATTCCCTATACCTGTTTTGCCCTTTCCGGAATTAATAAAAATACAGATATAGGGATAAATATCTGCAGAACCTCTTTAGAGCCTACAAGGAACAGCGCCTGGTCGTACCCCGGCGGGGGCTTTCATACGCCATGGGCTTTTGGTACCCTTAAAGAATTCAGACCGGAAGTATTGAAAGGTTTTCTCTTTGATATTGTCTCCCTTAACTGGAGCAGAGGGAAAGCAACCGCTACAGTGCAGAACAAAACCGGAAGTGACGCTGCTTTAAATTTAAG
Source organism: Lentisphaerae bacterium GWF2_44_16 (assembly GCA_001803225.1). Lineage (GTDB taxonomy): Bacteria > Verrucomicrobiota > Lentisphaeria > Victivallales > GWF2-45-14 > GWF2-44-16. The sequence continues at coordinate 20,837 of MHBF01000061.1, forward strand.
TTTCGAGATTATTGCGCCGGACACTCAAAAAATATCGACTAAGCCGGTTTACAAAACTGTAAATGACGGCGCACTCGCAGATATTGAGGTGCCTCTGCCTTTAGAGAAGGATGGACTTTACAAGCTGAGAATATCCGGCGTCGACAAAAATGGTATAAAAAGATTAGTATCGCAATACAGAAAAGTCAAAATTTCAGGAAATACCCTTTTTGATTTTTCCGGGACAGAGCTCGATTTTTATACTAACGAACAGACTGCAAAGGCAAGGTGTCTCATAGGAGCCGACAATAAACGCTGCAAAAATCTGAAATTATGCTGGAGCATCCAAAAAGACGGGGAAACTATCGGAAAGATCAATACAATGCCCCTCAAACCGGGAATAAACGTATGGGAATTTCCCTTGAATAAACTTTCCAACGGCTCGTACAGGCTTATTGGAGAGCTCCTTGAAAATTCCACAGTACTAAATAAGCAGGAATGTGTTTTCAGAAAACTTCCTCCTGCCAAACAGGAAGTCAGGATTAACCGTTGGGGACAGTTCTTTGTATACAACGGAACGCCGATATTCCCCTATGGATTCTATGACAACAACGTTGATTATGACAATTTGAAAGCTTGGACAGATATGCTGGCGGATACCCAAAAGGCTGATTGCACAGTTCATATGGTATATATGGGAAACAGCCCTCGTATTCACGAGGAGATTGGGAAATATTTAGACGCTGCCGAAAAAAGCGGTCAAAAAGTATGGATATGCCTGAGCGGGATGTTTGCATGGCATCTCGAAAAATATAAATCTCAGCGCTTAAGATACCATTCAGAGGAAGAAGCGGCAGAGGGACTGCGCAAACTTGTTTCAAAATACAAGGACCATCCCGCGTTATTCGGTTGGTGCACAATTGACGAACCCAGCAACAGGCCGAATATTTTCCCCGCCGCTGTAATGGAGAAATATTATGGCCAGGTAAAAGCTCTTGATCCTTACCATCCTTGTGCGCCAAGTCATCAGACCCATATGACCGATGCCAAGCTTCTTGATGCTGCAGCTGATTGCGCCTTTATTCCTTATCTGATCGGCCGTTTTGATTATCTGTTCCAGGAATTCAAGAGTCTTAAGGAGCCTATCATTGCAAACACACCATGTTATGGCGGTGTTGGAAGTATAATGCGGGAACCAACTGCATCTGAACAAAGGATAAACATGTATAGTGCTGTCATTAATGGCGCCGGAGGACTGTGTTTATATACATACCGGCCGGCCGGAACGGAACTTTGGAATGAGTTTATCGAGATAGGAAAAGAACTGAAATATCTCTCCCCTGCGCTTTTGACGCCGGATGACAAGCTTGATCTGGAAGTGTCCGCTACTGATGATAATGTTTCCGGTATCTTGAAAAAATACAGAGACAAATATTACCTTATTGCCGTCAACACCGCGTCGCGCCCAATTGATGTGGTATTCAGGCTTAATGCAGTTCCTGAAATATCAAGCGTGAAGGCATTGTTTAAGACTAAGGCGCCAAAAGTAGAGAAAAAGCTTAAAACGCTCAAGTTAACCATGGATAAGCAAAGTACGGCATTATACGAAATAAGATAGGAGGTTATTGAGAGTAATACCATTGGGAACAGTTACAGTGAATATTTAGATCAAAGAATAAATATTTAAAAATGACAAACAGAAATATAGTGATGGAAAATTATAAATGATTGTTGATGCCCAAGGGACTAATGGGAAAATCCAAACTGAACTTAAGTAAAATTTAAATGAAAAGGAATGACTAATGAAAGCAGAGAAAGGGAATTATATTCCTAAAAGAGTATTGGGGGTTCATCCGCATAAAGACGATATTGAGGGTCAGTCTTCGGGAACATTATATCGTTGGGCTTCCGCAGGAAGCAAAATAAAACTTATAACGACAGTCTTGTCAAAAAAAGACATAGAAGAAGGGGGGGCCGGAAAGTCAAAAGCCTGCAAATGGGAACAGAAAGCAGGTGAAGCCCTCGGTTATGAAGTTGACTTTTGGGACGCGGGCCCTCTGACATGTCAGCAGTACGCTGACAGAGAATTGACGCTTTATATATGCAGGCAGATAAGGGAGTTTAAACCGGAGATAGTTCTATGCATGCCTCCATACGAACAGCACGCTGACCATGTGATGTGTTATGCGGCTACATTCAAAGCCGTCCTTATGGCAAGGTGCCCTTTTGATTTCGACGCAGGCAGTGAAAATCTCATGAGAGAGGAAGAGCCTGGAGTAAAAGAGATACTTGAGGAAACCGAAGCGCACGCAGTTAAAGAAATATGGATACAGCCCGGTGCTCCTTCCCAGAATATGTGGCGCATTACACCTAACCATTACGAGGACGTTAGTGATATCTGGGAAAAGAAAATATCCATTTTTTCTCTCGCGACTGAAGACCTTGACCTGAGATATTTAACCGATATATCCGAATATTCCGCACTGATTGACGGAAAGGCAAGCGGGGTCAAATACGCTGAAGCATTTCTCCGAATACCGATTGTCAAAAAGATGGCGCTTGCGGCTGATTATGATGCGTGGCGCAAAAAAACTAAAGGCAAGTCGTACATGGATTTCAACAACTGACTTTAACACAAGGAATATTCAAATGCAGGACCCGGCCTATTGCGGTATTTTACCAAAACCTAAGATTTTAAACAGAAAAGAAGGAATACTTCAACTTGCCGGTATCAAGGAAATCAAGATACCGGGCAAATTTCGGAATGAAGAAGATGCATTGAAAAAATTATTCTCTGCCTTAAATGTTTCTCTTAAAATTGAGGAGGGATTTTCCGATAATATAATTGCCGGGGCCAAACCTCAAAAGGAACTTTCAACGAAAGGGAAAAAAGAGGAAGAATATGCTTTATCAATAAGTCCCGATACATTGGAAATAGCCGCTAATTCTCCCAAAGGTTTAAAGATGGCATGCCGAACGATAGAACAGCTTCATATGCTCGGTAATGGCGATATTCCCTGTATTGAAATCTTTGATTGGCCTGATATCGCCATGCGCGGTTATCATCTGGATTGCAAGGCCGGACTCCCGTATTTAGATGATTTATATAAATTCGCTGACAGGCTGGCGTTATGGAAAATCAATACCCTGCTGATTGAGTATGAGGATCGTTTTCCATACAGTTTTGCTCCTGAAATAAGAATTCCAGGTTCTCCCAGTCTTGAAGAATGGGATGCCTTTCTGAAGCATTGCCGGGAAAAGGATATGACCTTAATTCCATTGACGCAAACCCACGGGCATATGAATTATGTATTGAAACATGAGAAGTTTGCCGGCTTGAGAGAGAACGGCAATATCGATGAAATCTGTCCTTCAAATCCTGCCGCGGTTGAAATGGTCAGACTGATGCTGCATGAAGTTCTTTCTCTTCACGGGCCCGATAAATATTTTCACATAGGTGCTGATGAAACTTGGAATTTGGCCACATGTCCGGCTTGCATAAAACGTTTAGACAACGGTGAAAGTAAACTTGACATATTTTGTGAACATGTTATGAAAATGCACAGCTTGCTGACCGAAAAGAGCAAAAGGGTAATGATGTGGTGCGATATGTTCTGGAGAAGCGATTCCCCTGAAAAAGTAAATATGCTTCCCAGAGATATTATTCTCTGTGAATGGATATATACCCTGCCGACCGCGAAGGGCAGCCCACGCATGGCCTGGAACGGAAAACTGAGATATACAAAAAAATTCTGTGAAAATAATCCTTCCCTTCCTGTAACGGCAGAAAATTACATAGAAAACGCGGAACCTAAGGCCAGGGAATTTGCCTCGAAATATTTGAATCCGGATTTGCAGACGGGAACAGGTAACTTATCTGCCCACGCGGAATATTTTATGGAACAGGGTTTTGACGTTATAGGCGTTGGAGCGGCGCGGAGCGGACAAAGCGATTGGCTTTTCGGGCAGGCCAATATGATAGATCGTTTTAATAATATCATGAACTGGGCGGAATATGTCAGGAGTAAAAAACTTCACGGCATGATTATTTCTTCATGGTCCAGAGGAAGCGGTTACAGAGTGCCCTACAGTCCATGGGAATCCGCGTTGGACGCGATAGCGGCTACCGCCCAATATTCATGGTCTCCTGAAACAGCGTTCAAAGAATTTGTCAGAACTTCAAGTATTAACCTTTTCGGCAATGAAATCTCGGATAAGCTGGAAAAAATATATTTGAACATGGGAATAAATAATGAATACACGCATAATAAGATTTCTGAACTTGAGGAGAAGATACTCAGAGGATTTAAACACTGCGCGATGCTGAAACTCTGGAACGAATTTGACATGTTCAGGGACGAGGCCTGCAATGTGTTATTAGGTGTTGAAAAAAATCTCTCCGGCTTCAGGCACAATCGAATTTTTGACAGTGGACGTGTAAGCAGAAAGACTTATCTGAGCAATCTTTCGTCATTAAAAAATAATTGTGACAGGTGGCGTAAAAGATTCGAAAATGAACTCAAAGATTACTTCAGGGCGGAAGAACTTCCGGAATATATTGATTCGCGCTTATGCAATATCGAATTCAGATTGCATAATCTTGAAGAACTTCTGACTGACAGTTCGAAAGAGAAACATGTATAATATAAGATCTTTACAAGAGGGAGAAGAAGAGGCGTTATATGACCTGCTTGCCGTTTCGTTTACGAAAGGAAATGAGGAAATTCCGTCAGTTCGGAAAATACAGAAGCAGATAATTGAGAGTGAACCATCTTTCAGTCATGAATTGAACAGGGTTATTGAAGTGGATGGAAAACTTGTTGCTAGAGTCGGAATTTATGACAGAACGATGCTGTTCAATAAAAGGGAATTTCGTATAGGCGCCATCGGTGGAGTCTGCACATTGCCTGAATACAGAGGGAATGGATTAGCAAAGGCCCTGCTTGATGATTGTACAGACTATATGCGGAAAAACGGATTTTTCGCGTCAATGCTTTTTGGTGAACCCGCAATATACGGCAGAAAAGGCTGGCAGGTATTGAGTTCTTTCGGGATATCAAGCAACTTGAAACTTCCATTGCCTTCAACGTTGCGGATACGCAGTGCGGATTTAAAAGAAGATATGGCCTGGCTTAAATATATTTATGACGATATCAATTCTGATTTGAATGGACCATTCAGACGCTCAAAAGAATATTGGGAAAAATGGATATTCCGTAAAATAATCATAAGGGAAAGCCATAATATCAAGATTGTAGAAAACAAGGGTCAAAAGCTTGGCTATTATGTATTGAAAGCAGATAATACGATATGTGAAATGGGATGGGATAGAAATGTTGCTGATTCTTTCAACGAACTTATAGGCGCAATTTTTTCTGAAGCGGAAACGGAAACTGTAAATTTTATTTTTTTCATGCAGGAACTTTTTGATTTTATCTGCAATAACTCAATATCTCCTGAACTTGATGATATGAGAGATAAAAAATACTATGTCAGCAAGGACGCGATTTACTGTGGACTTTTCAAACTGATAGATAAAACCGAGATTGCCACAACAGAGGAACTGATATCTCTTCTAAGAAAAAACAACTATATATTTTGGGATATTGATCATTTCTAAAAGACATTTGGGGACTTTATGATTCATTAAATTAAAGTACGAGGCTAAAATGAAAATTATCATTTCGTTCGCGACAGAAGACTTTGTAACTCCTGAACATGATGAAGTATTGCTGAGACTGACATCTATTCTTTCCGAAAGAGGAATTACCGGAAGCTTTCATTTAACCGGAGAACTTGCGAGAAAACTTAGAGAAAGACGGCGAACAGATGTCATTGACGCGCTGAAAAAGCATGAAATAGGATATCACAGCAATACGCACGGAGCGTTTCCATTTATTGGAGAAGTATGTGAAAATAATACATGGGATGACGCAGTGTCCATTCTTATGAGCACAGAAGCAAAAGGCATTCTTGATATAATCGACATCTTTGATCGGCGTCCCGGATATTATGTTACGGAATTTATAAAAGCCCCTCAGCTGATTTACGCATTGAGAAGTCTTGGAATAGATACAATTGGATATTCCAATCTTCCCAATATGGGCTTCCCGTTTTCATGGTACACTGGTTCAATATGCTTCAACGCTCCCAATATGGGAATAGAATCTCCTCCGTTACCGGGAAGACTTGAAAATCTGAAAAAGGAGTTTGACGGATTTTATTCAAGGGCTGAAGAAGGTGAGTGCGATGGAGTTGTAAAAATGTTTAATCATCCATATAAATTTATTTACAACAACACTATAGCTTCCTGGGTGGGCTTAAATAATATTTACAAAAAATATGATATCCACGCTGACTGGATAACACCGCAGGCATCGTTATATGACAAGAAAACAGTAAATGATTTATTCATTGATTTTGAGTCAATAATAGATTATGCGTTATCCCAAAGTAACGTCGAATTTCTTTCTACGACAGACCTCACAAATCAATACAGGAAACTTCCTGAAAAATTTATAGATATGGATACCGTAATCAAATTGTCAAAAGAAATTCGTAAAAATTTTACTTATATTAACGCGAACGGCCTTTTTTATTCGCCGTCTGAAATTTTCGGAATGCTGCTATACGCGCTGAAATATTATTCAGATACAAATCACCTTCCGGAAACAGTTCCGTATAGAGATTTACTTGGCCCGCTTAACATTGCACCGCAAGATCCAGAAGGCAGAGTATTGAAAGTTGAGAAAATATTGGCTGAAATCAAATATATTGACCGGGAAGCTGAATTCTATAAAAGGATGCCTTCATATATAGAAATTGATGGTATTAAGATTCCACCAGGAACAGCGCTCTGTGCTTTTGCAGAACTGACTGAAATGTTATATACCGTGGGAAAAGTGGAAAATATCCCTCTTAAAAAATTTCCTGACTTCCCGAAAATCGCAGAAGAAGCATATTTTATTGTCGATAAATTTACAAAGGCATCATATCCTGATACTTTTACGGGAAGAAATATTTGCACTCTTTGCAAATTGCAATCTTGGACTTATAAGCCAGGGTGCAGTGTCCCCAAATTAAATTCCGCAATTTGACGATTTGGGTAAAAATATGTTACTGCTGCCATTGATTTGAAAAGTCTATATGTTTGAAATAAATGAAGCAACATTCCAGGCTTGTTTTAAAACGACACTGAACCGAGCGGACTTTCCATCAAAGGTTATTAAAAAACATTCCCGAAAGATTGCTAGGAACAGAGAGAGAGATGCTACCGCAAATCAGAACTTCCTGATTTGCCGTGTTCTTTTTATATCCCGACCAGCATCCAGACGAATACGACACCCACACACGGGCGGCGTTAAAACCATTCGCCCACGAAGTACGCTGATAGGATGATGTTAAATCCAGTACAAAAGTTTGGAAAGAGCAATACCCGCGTGGAGAATTGTCCCCAATTTTATTACAGACAAAGATTATTTCTGAGAGGCAAGCCTTGGCAACGCTATTGGCTACTCGTCGGGCGTAACACTGCAACAAAATGTTGCTCGTTCAACGAGCAAAACAAATTATATACAGAACTGGAGAATTGTACATCATCCTATCAGCTCACCCCAAACCAAGCCGTTTTCCAAGACGAACAGTCTAACTCCAGAGTTTTCAACATACCTAAAATCACCCCAGAAATCTTAATACTCTGTGTATTTAAATCACTTCCCCAGTCAACCTTCTGTAAGCATATAATTAGCTTTATTTGAATCGGCAAATTGGCGCTTCATTTTTTTATTTTTTAATAACGCTGCCGCCATGATAAAGCCTGCCACAAAAAGAAACGCCAAACCAGGAACCATTGAGGCAAAATAAGCCTTAAAACCTTTATATTCGGCAATAACCACAAAATCACCGCTGACGCCTTTATCAATTAATATGAGGTAATTTCAAAAGTTTGAATTAAAGCTTGAAAAATGCGTAGGAAAGTTCATTTTGACTTCAATCATCACAAAGAGGTGAAAATGAACGATCTACGCGAGAGATATTTTTTTTCTGAAATATCCAATATAGTTTTCAAAATAAGCTGCGCGTATATTTTGTGTCCGAAATCGTTGGGATGATTAAGCCCGTTTCCGCTGAGGTCAAGATAGGACTTCTTTTCCGTCATATAAAACCAGATGTCTGTAATGTTCACGACGGCTGTGCCTTTTTCCTCTCGAGCCAATTCACAGAGGGCTTTGAGATATTCGATATGGTATCCGGGGGAAAAACGGGACCACTCGGGATTTGCCGTCATGCCGGAAATAAGCAGAAATTCGGCTTCCGGTTTTACCGAACGTACTTGTTTCATCTGATTTGAAATATTCTTTTTGAATTCTTTCTGAGAACGCTTCCCCGAAGCGTCATTCATGCCCCAGGCTAGAATTACAAGTTCTGATTTATGCCTTGCCGCGTTCTCAATATTCGCAAGTCCCCATTCAGAAGTTTTCCCGGCAACGGATTCGTTTTTCAGCATTACATCGCATGAGAAAATCTTTTTTATCTCTGCCGCCACAATCTCAAAATATGGAGGATTAAAAGGCGCAAGGCCTGCAAGTTTCGTGGCATTAAGTCCTGTGGAAATGCTGTCTCCGAAAACAGTCATGGAAAAACTCTTTCCCGAAATAAGATTTTCCATTAGAACGGGCAGTTCAAAATGCGGGCATTCTCCGTCAGTCATAAAATTTTCTTTTCTGTGCCTATAGGAAAAACATATCTGATATGAAGGGAAAAGTTCTTTTTCGGAATGAAGCATATACCTGTCGGAATTTTTCTTTTCGGGATATGCGTTGGGAGTGTCCTTATGCGGATAAAGTTCTTCGTCGCTAAGAAAAGGTATCCTTGAATTATCAGTAAGTGTTATGACACCATTTTCTGTGTTGGCAGTAAAATCACGTCTTTCCTGATAGACCGTGCTTCTGATATCGTTTCTGACGGAATCTATTTTGAGAGGCGGAAAAAGAAGCCTGCCGGTAAGTTTGTCTGAATTATCCCTTTTGAACAATACAGGTTCGTCAATCATTGTATCGGTATCCCATATAAAATCCATAAAAAATATCCTTCTTAAAAAATTATTTTATCCATCCGGTAAAATGGCAGAGACATTTATCCCAGAGTTTCCCGGCATTCCATAAATCA
>MHBF01000061.1:30012-36960 GCA_001803225.1 Lentisphaerae bacterium GWF2_44_16
AGAAAGCAGGCGCAGGCCGCACATGAAATTAAGCCAGAGCCATTTATCGGACGCGAAGTTACATATTATCTCAATAAGCGCGTCCAGGTTATTCGCCTTATTGAGAGTTTTCAACTGCATTCCACGGCGCAGGGCTTTTATTACACGCACCCCGTTTTTTTTATCCATTTCGAGTGAATAGATATCATTGCCAAGATTGGACGCGTGAGGGTCATAGAAAGACGGGTCGTCAACATAGCCGCCTTCAATATGAAATTCTATATTATAGGGAACAGCTTCTGAAAGGGAGATTATTGTTTCTCTGAATTTTCCTGAGCTTATGTCCCGCATGAAAGCGTTCCACGTCCAGTCGCTTTTCATCATCAGATTGGCGCCTCTTTTGGAAGGATAGACGGAGCTTAGAGTTTCATCAAGGCCTTTCTCTATATAAAAGCCCGCGATAATGCTTTCAAACTTTTCATCGCCCCAGTCAAAACAATATTTACCGAACCTGTAATGGGGCTGTTTATCGGAAGGCACAAGCCACCATGCAGTACTGTCCGCTTTGAAACGGTTCCACGGTCTGCGGGACATTTTCATTCCGGCTTCTTCGCAAAGCGCGTCAATTTCTTCACATACCCTTCGGGGCGTAGATTTAGATATATATGGATATTTCATTTCAATTAACTTTTATGGCTTCGAGTTCTTCCCATCTTACGTAAAGCCGCTCTTTTCTAAGCTGGGCCTCATCTAGTTTCGTCTGTATTTCCTTTACCCGGTCAGGAGATTCCTTGAAAAAATCCGGACGCAGAAAGTGGGCTTGCAGTTCTTCGATTTCGGTTTCGGCATCCATGATACTCTGTTCCATCGCGTCAAGTTCCTGCTGTTCTTTCCATTTCAGTTTGCGGGGTTTTGCTTTCTCCCTTGGAGAGGTCTCCGGGCGCTCTGTTTTTTTCTCCTCTTCGTAAGCGGCAAGCTCAGCTCTCTTGCTTATGCAGTAATCATAATTGCCGTGATAATAGCGGAGTTTGCCATCTTTTTCAAAGGAAAAAATACCTTCGCAAACGCGGTTCAGGAAATAGCGGTCATGGCTGACAAGCAGAACACAACCGTTAAAGGATATCAGGGCGTCTTCCAGGAGACGCAGAGTGGAAAGGTCCAGATCGTTCGTAGGTTCGTCAAGGACGATGAAATTGCCGCCGCGCTTGAGTATTTTAGCCAGGATGAGGCGCGCTCTTTCGCCGCCGGAGAGACTCCCTACCTTTGTTCTTATCCTGTCATCAGGAAAAAGAAAACGCCTGAGATAGCTCCAGACGGAGATTTTTTCCTCTCCGAGCATCACATGTTCATAGCCCTCGCCGACTTCCTCAAGTATATTTTTTGTGTCATCAAGCAGTATGCGTTCCTGATCTATATAATTGAAGCGCACGCCGGGGGATATATCTACAGTTCCCGCTGAAGGCTGAATGATGCCGAGAATTGTTTTCAGGAGCGTTGTTTTGCCGGTGCCGTTTGCGCCGATAATTCCGATTTTAGCGCCGGGAGTGATTTCGAGGGAAAGTCTGTCAAACAATATTCTGTTTCCCAGAGACACCGCGATGTCGTTAAGAACAACGGCTTGTTTGCTGAGTCTTGCGGGGGGAGGTATTATAAGCTCAAGCCCGGGTTCTTTTTCCGTTTTCTCCTCTGAAGCCATTTCATAATAGCGGTTAACTCTGTATTGAGCTTTTGTTGTTCTTGCTTTGGGGCCGCGCCTGACCCATTCCAGTTCTTTTTTCAAAAACTTCTGGCGCTTTGCCTCCGCTGTGTCGTCGCGCTCAATCTGTTCTGCCTTTTCTCTGAGGTAGTCTGAATAGTGTCCCCTGTATGAGTGGAAATTCCCGGCGTTGAGTTCCACTATTCCGGTGGTGACCCTGTCCAGAAAATAGCGGTCATGGGTTACAAAAAGACAGGCGCCGCGGTAAGAGAGGATGTATTTCTCAAGCCACTCGATAGAATCGGCGTCGAGATGATTTGTCGGTTCGTCGAGGAGCAGCAGGTCAGGGGAGGCGATAATGGCTTCGGCCAGGGCGGTGCGGCGTTTTTCGCCTCCGGAGAGAGTGCCCGCAATAGCGTCTCCGGGAGGGCATCTCAGCATTGTCATGACGGTGTCAATTCTGTTTTCGAGGTTCCAGCCGTCAAGACTGCGGATCTCGTTTTCGAGTATGTGCGCCCTGTCCGAATCGTGGGGAAGTGTTTCATATTCGGTCATGGCGCGGATGACATGCGAAGCTCCCAGGCGTATGTTTTCTCTTACAGTAATGCTGTCGTTAAGAGTAAACTCCTGCGGCAGATAAGCAGTCCGCAAGCCTTTCTTACGGGTGATTCTGCCGCTGTCCGCTTCTTCGGCGCAGGCCAGTATTTTCATGAAGGTTGACTTGCCGCATCCGTTAAGTCCGACAAGGCCGCAGCGCTCTCCCTCGTGTATTGTGAGTGACGCCTCATTAAGGACTTTCCGGTCCCCGTAGGCGATACTGAGATTTTCAACGGCAATGGCAACCGCTCCCGGATATTCAGGCATTGTAAGACCTCTCTGGCATTTAAGAATTTTCCTTTGTCCGCTTTTCCAGCGCGAGAAGTTCTTTTCTTTTTTCCTGATATTTGAGCATCTGTTCCGGGTTGTCGGGACTCTGCGCCATATCCTGTTTTATCTTCTTTATATCGTCTCTGAGGAAACGGATTTTTATTCTGCTTATACAATCGCTGACAGCCTTATCCTGTTTTGACTGTGCCACATTTGATGAAAGGGCCAATATACGGCTTATGGAAGGGTCGGGATTTTCGGTAAGGCCCTCGGAGAGAGCGCGGGCCGCGAATTCCCATTCGTCGTTCATATTCATCTGGATAACGAGTTCGAGAGCTTTTCCAACAGGCGTTGAGCTTATCATTTCAGTCGGCAGCTCCGCCTCTATCTTTTTGCATACATTGCCATTGACAAGCGCAAGCTCCAGAAGTGTTTCTTCGGCAATCCTCAGGCTTTCCTCAAGCGTTGAAATGTTTTTCGTTGCCGGAGGAGTGGACGGCTGGCTGTCGTTTTTCCTTTCGGCGGCGGTCGAATACGCGGCGCTTTTAGGCAGTTTTTTCATTTCACTGAAGACGGCTTCTTCGGGGATGCCAAGCCTGAGGGCCAGGCGCGATATATAGGAGGAGCGCGTAATGGAATTATCTATTTTCGCAAGCACCATAAGGACTTCGGCAACCATGTTTCCCTTGCCGGACGGAGTGGAAATATCATATTCCAAAGAAAGTTTTTCGATAAGGAAATCAAAAAAGTCACTGGCTTTTTCTACGGCTTCACTGATGGCATCCGGACCGCTGTTTTTGAAAAGCTCGTCCGGGTCTTTACCCCCTGGAAAGCTGATTGTCTTTACCTGAAACCCGAGAGGTAATACTATTTCAAACGCCCTGAGAGAGGCCTTGATGCCGGCCTTGTCCGCGTCAAACGCGATATAGAGACAGTCAGTATAACGTTTAATAATCCTCGCCTGTTCTTCGGTAAAAGCCGTACCCTGCGGAGCGGCGGTATTTTCAAAGCCCGCCCTGTGCATGGCTATTACGTCAAGCTGTCCCTCGCAGAGTATAATAAAACCTTTCTGCTTAACAGCCTGTCTTGCCAGAGAAAGCCCGTAAAGGATGCGGCTTTTCCTGAATATGGGTGTTTCGGGACTGTTGACATATTTGGCGCCTTCGGGGTCTTTTTCGATAGTCCTCGCGCTGAAGGCAACCACTCTGTTCTGTTCATCGCAAATAGAAAAAATCAATCGGTTACGGAACCTGTCATATATGCGGACATTCGGCGTATCCCTGTTCTCAATGATTATGCCCGCGTCCAGAAGTTCCTTCTCGGTGAAGCCTTCGCGCTTTCCCCAGTTCAACGCGGCGTCCCAACTGTCGGGGGCGGCGCCTATCCCGAACTTTCTGGATATTTCCTCCGGTATCTGCCGCTGTGCCAGATAAAGGGCAACAGGGGATTGGGGATTTGTCCATAGATTTCTTTCAAACCAGACTTTTATTTTTTCATGCAGCAGATATATGCGTTCTTTTACGTCAGGGCTTTCCTGACGGGAAGACGTCCTGTCGCCGGAACTTGTTTCCGGTATGAAGATGCCGTACTTCTGGGCGAGCATACGCGCCGCTTCAGGAAAATCCACACCCTCCCGTTCCATGACGAACGTGAAAATATTACCGCCTTTGCCGCAACCGAAACAATGATATATCTGGCGCTGTGGATTGACTTTGAAAGAAGGCGTTTTCTCTTCATGAAACGGACAGCAGGCCTGCCAGTGGGAACCGGCCTGTTTCAGCGGGACATAGGAGTTTACAAGGTCCACGATATCACATCTGCCGCGGATTTCCTCGATTATTTCGTCAGGAATATATCTGTTCATAATGCTCTGAACTTAACCGGCTTTGCCGGGGCTTTTAAGACGGTTGCGACGAAGCGCAACCCTCCACGATTTTTCATTGATATACACTTGGCGTGGAGGGATTTGCTTCGTCAAATCCGTTCCCCGAAGAACAATTTCCTATGCTCTCAAGCTCTGCGGAAAGTGGAGAATTTGGGTTTCAAATCACTTGGATTTGTCCGGTTCAATTTCCTTGACGCGCCTGGAAACTTTAAGGCGTTTCGCTTCTATTTCAGGATTTTTTTCAGTCAGCTTCAGGTATTTCTTATAAAAGCTCAGGGCTTTGGCCGGATCATTATTGTATTTATCAAGACATATTGCAAGGTTCAACGCAATGATATAGTTATCCGGAGCGAGTCTATAAGCCTTAATGAAATATCTTATCGCTCTTTCAGGGTCCTTGTCGCGCAAATATATGATGCCGAGTTCGTTGAAGGGATCTGGCTTGTCCCTGAAACGGGGATTTGTGGCGATGATGGCATAGTAATTGGGCGCTTCCGGGAGTCTCAGAGCTGATGACGCCTGCGCGAGAAGAATTACGGCGTCCATATTATCGGGCCGCAGCTCTAAAGCTATTTTCAGGGGGGCCACGGCTTCTCCGTATCTGCCCTGTTTGAAAAGCATTCTCCCGAAATTGAACTGCACTATGAAATCTCCGGGCGCGAGTTTTGAAGCCGCCTTTATTTCATCAACGCCAAGCTCCAGATGATTGCTGTTCTCAAGTGCCAGGGCGAGAAGAACTCTGGCGTTAATGTCCCTGGGGTCCTGCTTAACGGCCCTGCCGGCCAGGGAACTGGCGTCTTTCCAGTTGCCTTTCATCGCGGCCTCACAACCCGCTTTGAGCAATTCGTTATTGCTCAGACGAGGCCCTTCAGAACATGAAACAAGAAAAAGCGAAACAATAAATACAAACACGAAATGGAAAGTAATTTTTTTCAAAAGTAACATAGCCTCACCATAAATAAAATAAACTCAATAACATGATACGTATAAAATATTAAGCAATACGCGAATTTTGCAACCCTGATAAGAAAAATATATTTAAATCCAGAAAAATCCGGGGAGAACTATTTCAAATTGAAATTTATCCATTTGAGCGTCCAGGTTTTAATATTGACAGACTTTGGAATTTTAGTGTCAGGGCCAATTGCGAAAAAGGCCGAATCTGCTTTTTGATAGGAAAAAACTAATTTAATCGGTATCATTAAAACTTGATAAAACACGGAACTCTTTAATGACAATCATGTTACAAGTCAACTGGCGGAGGCGAGCCCCTCCTTGCCCCTTGGAAAACATGGTGTTTACAGATAGATAGATATCTCTGATTTTTTTTGAAACAGATTTATCTTTTAAAACTGGTCAAATATTTTTAGTTGTTAAAAAGATTAATTTTCTTAATGATATCTTCAATTGCTTTCTTTTTATTACCTGATATGTTTGTGTTTTGTGAAAGATAGTTTTCCCAAAAAGGAATTGCCTTTTTACCAACTTTTCTTATAAAATATTGACTTATTGCTCCATTCTTTATTGCATCCGTCGATTTTACACCAGGAGCAATCCAGTTTTCTTTTAACCCGGCAGACATATCAGTTAAATTGTCAAGAAAATACTGATATTTATCTTTGTCAGATTTTCCTTTCAATTGGAAAAGTAATTTCAGCATATATGCAGTTTCTTGTATACTCCAATCAATTTTCCAATTATATTTTCTGAAAATTTCATCGGTATTTTCACTTGTTAATTTTTCAACTAAATCAAGAATTTCTTTTTCATTATCTTTATCTTTATCATCCCATTCATTTAAAGCATAAATTGCGTTATTCAATACTCCAATATAATCCTTGTCCTCCCATATGTTTTTTTTGCAAACAGGCCCCTTATTGAGATAGACTTTTATTATTTCTAGAATGTATTTTTGAGATAAATCTGTATTTATTTTCCCCAGCGCATAGATTAAAGCTATCTTCGTTCTGGGTATGGTATCGGTAGTATATTGCTGCTGATTGAATAATTCGTACAGTTGATATTCATTAGAAATACTGGAATTATCTTTTCCATTTATTGGAATGGCCTCTTTCGAAAATACGATGAAAGATATACCAAGAAAGAGAAAAGTAGCAACAAAACGATAGCCAAAAGAGTACAAGTTGTTTAACATATTACCTTATCATTTCTAATCTTTTTATAATATCCTTCATAATTGTCCTAAATTACCCTTCGATACATATTCTTATAATATACTTGGAGTTCTTTAGTATCATCTGGAATTTTTTCTAAAAAAGTCAAAAGCTCATTTAGTACTTTTCTATGGAGCTCTTCATAGTTGCGCATATTGTTTTTTGAATAACTAATATATAAAGATAGAAGAATCAAGATACTGAAAAAATATAAATAATTTTCTGATATAGAAGCCTCTACTATTATTGCTTTTGAAAAAGGATAATATTTGTGTTTTCCCCAATTCATCAAATATACATTTTTAATATTATTGTTAATCAAATTACGATAATGTATAAATTCATCT
>MHBF01000062.1 GCA_001803225.1 Lentisphaerae bacterium GWF2_44_16
GGGCCGCTGTTATTCCGAGAAAAAAAGCGCTTATGAGTTTGCCCTTATTGGCGTCTGATACCCCGATTTTTGAGCTGAAGCGCGAAAAGTCTATTGTTATCACGTCAAACATTGCCAGCGCCAGCAGAATAAAAATAACCGCTATTATCAGGTTAAAAACCCATGAGGCGTTGAGAGTGCCGAATTTGGCCCCCGTCGTTACGGCAAAAACACCAAGTGCCCCGTAAGCCGCCGCTATGCCGCTCCCGTAAACGGCGCCTCTTATAAAACCGCTGCTTTTAGAATCGGCGTTCATTCCCGCGCCTATTATCGCAAGATTTACCGGTATCATCGGAAGCACACAGGGCGTTAGATTCAGGGCCATTCCTCCAAGTATCACAAGGACTATCACCCACAGGGTGTTCATTCCCGAAAATATGTCGCCGCCGCTTTTTTTGTCTGTTAGAAAAGAAATAAAGTCTTCTGACTTAAGATAACCGCTTTGGGAACGCCCGGGTAAATCAAAATTTTTCAGGAGAGCGTCAAGCCTGTTCGGTTTATTCGCGGAAAGAGCTTTTTCAGGGGGAGGAACAGTACCGGAGTTGATTTTTTCTCCATTGATTTGCAGTTTTTCAGATTTTGGAGGGAAACATATAAACGGTTTTTCCCTGCATCCCTGATATTTGATTTCGACGGTATAAGGGAATTTGCCGTCCGCCGTGAAAATCCATGAATATATGTTCTTTCCCGGTAATATGATTTCCTTCTGTGAAAAAGCATCGGTATGCTCTTTTCCGGCAGGTTCAGTCAAAGGGGAAAGCTTTTTTCCAGCATTATCTGTGAGAGCAATAGATACTTTATTTTTATAGAGATAAAGAGCGTCTGGAACATTAACACTGACGATAATCTTATTAACTTCAAATTCAGCTTTCCATTTAAAAGATTGGTCAGCAGAAACTGTTAAACCAAAAAATAAATGAAAACCCGCCAGCAATAAAAAGTATTGTGTTCTCACAGATAAATTCAGGTGTTTTGCCTGTGTTATTATTTTTTTGATGCCTGGATTACTTTTTCAAGGGATTTTATATAATTTGCCGGTCCGCCCTGCTCATAGCCCATAGTTTGAATGACTTTTCCCTTACTGTCCATAATTAGTACAGTTGGAAATCCTTCAACTTTATATTTTGCCGCAAGCTGGTCATTCTGTTTTTTTAGACTGGCAGGAATCTTTTTATTTTGGGGAAAATCTACCATGAGGAGGACAAATTTTTTTGCCGCGAAATCCAGAAATTCTTTTTTTGAGAAAACTTCTTTATCAAGTTTTATGCACCATCCGCACCAGTCGGAGCCTGAAAAATCAGCGAGAATAAGAAGTTTGTTTTTTTCGGCAAGTTTTTTAGCCGCTTCAAAGTCGGTCATCCATTTTCCTTTTTCGTCTGCCGATAAAAAGGCACTGGAAAACATGATTAACACTGACACAAAGGCAAAAAGAGCTTTTTTCATGTTAATATCTCCTGTTTTAGTTTCACGTTTTGTCAAAAATTTTATTACTTAAAATCATCTATTTTATTGATTATCAAGGGATTCTGGATAAAAAACCGTTATCCCCTCTTTTATTTTCGGATTTTGATATTCAAGTGAAAGACCCCCGTAACTTTTTCACATCAAGAAAACAACGAAGGCTTTCACTTGAAAAATTCATTATTGCGTATCGTAAAATGGTTCTGCCGCCGCCTGACTTTTAACGAACTGTCTTCGGCAGTTGTCATCTTTCACGAAGTCCTGAGCGGCTCCCGCCAAGACATCAAATTCAAGCCGGAAGAGCCGCCGCCGAATTACCGTCAGTTCCGTGTTGATGACGTTCCGCCGCTGACTGCACCGCCGGAGCTTTTTGCCAAGCCTCCAACGAAAGACTGGCTGGAACTCAAGGCCGATTACAAACAACGCACAGGAAAAGAACTGCATCCTGTTGTCCGCCATGACAAATCTAAAGCTCCCTTAGTTGGCTGCACCTGCGAACACTGCAACGCGCCAAGCCGTTATCTGTATCTTAATGACGGCAAAAAAGGCTCTCAGGTTCTTTGCAAAATCTGCGGCGGATTAAGCGTTACCCATCGGACGCGCCGTGAAAGTCTCGCGAAATATTACTGTCCGCATTGCGGCTATGCGCTTTCAAAATGGAAGGAACGTCCGACCGAAACAATTTTCAAATGTCCCAACGTCAAATGTCCGCATTATAAGAAAGCTCTCTCCGCGTTGACTCCCAAAGAAAAGGCCATGCGCACCAATATTTACAATCCCAATTTCAAGCTGCGTTACCAGTTCAGAGAATATCATCTGTCGCCTGCGGATATTGCCCCGGCACGCCCTGAAACTCAGACGAAAGTCGACCTCAGCCGCATTCATAACAATTATCATGTCGTAGGTCTGGTGTTGAGCCTTTTCATCAATATCGGCCTGTCTTCACGGCAGACCCGCGATGCATTGAAAGGTCTCTTCGGCATTGAGCTTTCCCACCAGACAGTGATTAATTATGTCAATGCCGCCGCTGCCGCCATTTCGCCGTGGCTTGACAAAAATCTGCCAGTCCCAAGAGGTATCGCCGCTGCCGATGAAACTTACGTCATCGTCGATAACGAATGGCATTACACATGGTTCATTATCGACAAATTCAATCGCGCTGTTTGCGGTTATAATCTTTCCACTCACAGAGATACTGTTCCAGCTCTCGCCACTCTCCATAACGCCTACGGACCGCCATCAGAGAAACAGCGTTCTTCAACTCTGGTAGCCGACGGACTCAGCTCTTATGACGCCGCTGTAATGGCTTATAATCAGGGTTTGGAAAAACCCGTTCTCAAACGCAAAACAGTTATCGGCCTGGAAAACTGCGATGACGAAAGCCGTGAGTTCAGACCCTTCAAACAGATTGTCGAAAGGCTTAACCGCACCTACAAATTCCATACCCGGCCAAGGGCCGGATTCAAAAGCTTTGATGGCGCTGTAAGTCTTACTACTCTCTTCGTCGCTTTCTATAATTTCATGAGGCCTCACTCTTTCTGGAAAAAGCCACATCCTCCTGTCTTTCTGGAGTTCCTGAAAGACGCCCAGTTCTTCCCTAAACAATGGGAATTGCTTCTCAAAGAAGCCTTTTCTTAATTTTCAAAATCCGGTTTTCAATCAACATAGTAAAAACATTTTTTTGTTTTTACTGAATATCTATTCTATCACTCTGTCGACGGAGATAAGTCAACGGCTCAAATCGTATAAATAGCAAGCGCAGCGCCGCGGCTTTATGCCGATTTTATGCCTTGACGACTCTCCTAGACAGAGTATCTCTTCCCGTCATTTTACCGTCTTTTCTCTTTCATTACTTTTCATTCAATTTTTGACAGTACCTAGTTTCAGCAATATAGCACAGTTTTGCGGAAAAAGGTTAAAAAGTTATTAAAAATCTATTAATTTAACCTAATCCTAACATATTATAAATGTCTTCTTAAAACTATGTAAATATAATATAGCGGAACAGAGAACTTATTTAAGGAACAGAGACATGCCTAAAGAAAAAATAATGATAGTTGAAGATGAAGAAGACATTCTGGAACTGATACGGTATAATCTTGAGAGAGAAGGGTATTCTACGATATGCGTTGAAAGCGGTGAAATCTGTCTGGAAAAAACACGCTATTTCATGCCCGACCTGATACTGCTGGACCTGATGCTTCCGGGCATAGACGGACTCAGGGTTTGCAGAATAATTAAAAACGATTCCAAGACGGCGCATATACCGGTAATAATGGTTACAGCCAAAGGCGAAGAGGCCGATATTATAACGGGTCTGGAAATGGGGGCCGATGACTACCTGCCGAAACCTTTCAGCCCGAAAGTGCTGATAGCACGGATAAGGTCTGTTTTAAGAAGGATTCAGGGGCAGGAACAGGAAGACGCCGGAGGAGTGATAAAACGCAACGAACTGACCATAAATCCCGGAAGACGTGAAGTCCTGATGAAAAACACGGCGCTGGAACTGACTTTTTCGGAATTTGAGATACTTTATCTGCTTGCCAGGAGGCCCGGCTGGGTTTATACGAGGAATCAGATAGTAAATGAGATTAAGGGAAGCGATTACCCGGTTACGGAAAGGGCGATAGATGTCCAAATAGTCGGCTTGAGAAAAAAACTGGGAACTCTGGGAAAATACATAGAAACAATACGCGGCGTGGGATATCGTTTTAAAGACTGAAAACAACGGAATTCTCAAATGCTTTCGAAAAAAATATTTCTGCAAATCTACGGATTCTTTTTTTTAGGCGCTTGTTTTCTGTTTCTGATTCTTTCCTATTATTTCAACGGTTTTCTGGGACAGGATTATCTCAATGGGATTTATTCGAAAACGGCCCTTATCGAAGCGGTCCTTATGAATACTTCAGAAATAGATAAAATATGCCCTGAACTGGAAAAAGAATGCAATGCCGTCATCATTCTGAAAAGCGCCGACGGCAAAATAATATACGGGCCTGAAAAAGATTATAAAATTTTTTTTGGTCACGTCTTCCAGGTTGATGACAATAAATCCTACCATCTCCTTTTATTAAATAACAAAGGGTATGCTTCAAAACGTATGATGCGGAACGGCGCTAAAGCCGGCGAACTCCATATCATATTTCATTCAGTCCCGCAGATGAAAACACTGACTTCAGAAACCGCCGCGGCGACGTTAATTTTTCTTTTTATCGCCGGAATTGGCGCGTACATGATTTCCTTGAGAATATGCAGGCCTCTTGAGGAGCTCAAAAAAGGATTGAAGAAAATAACGGAAGGAGAGCTTGATCTCAAACTCCCCTCTTTCCCCGGAACTACAGGACAACTTCTCGAAAACCTTAACGCGATGGACAAATCCCTTAAAGAGCGTTTCCGTGATATAACAAAGCAGAAAAATGAGAGGGATGCCGTTTTTGAGGCTATGATAGAGGGCATAATGGCGATAGATATGGATACCACGGTGATAAG
>MHBF01000063.1 GCA_001803225.1 Lentisphaerae bacterium GWF2_44_16
AACCCTGCACGAGCACACCGCCGTTCACAAGTGAAACATGAAGATTGTAGGATATGTCCTGCTCGCACTTTAAGAGGGGGGACTCCTCAAGTCCCAGAAAGGACGGTTTTTCAGTCCCGGCAATGTCAATGCCATTGACATCAAGGCGCGCTACAATAATCTTTATCATGGCGTCTGCCTGTTCAGTTTTCGCTTAAGCGCTTCAACGACCACAGGAGGTATGAAGGCCGAAATATCGCCACCGCAGCGTGCTATCTCCTTCATCAGCCGGGAACTTGTAAATGAATATTCCGGGCTGGGCATCATGAATATGGTTTCACATTCCGAATTCAACTCACGGTTCATAAGGGCCATCTGAAATTCATACTCAAAGTCCGAAACCGCCCGGAGCCCGCGTATAACGGCCGCCGCGTTAAATTCAGTTACGGCATTAAGCAGCAGGCCCTTGAAGCTGAGAATTTCGACATTTCCGATGTTCCTGCAGACGCTTTTAAGCATTTCAAGGCGTTCTTCCGTAGTGAAGAGAGGGGATTTTTCAGCGTTTACGGCAACCCCCACTATAACCTTGTCAAAAAGACGGCAGGCCCTCTTGATAACGTCAAGATGTCCATTGGTAACGGGATCAAAACTCCCCGGATAAAGTACTGCTTTCATAAATAAAAATCCTTTGAATCATATATCGATAGAGGCATTTTGCGAAAAATCAATGCTTTCTCACCGGATTATTGCAATAATATATATGAAGATTAAAAGACAAGCATCCGGGGAAACCTCCAAACCCTAATATACTTCTTTCCCGAAAAAACACAAAAAAAATCTCCTCCACTATTGACTTTTATAATTAAATCAATTATCATATCAGTATAACTAAATCAATTATTATATCACCACTAAGGTTTTTGAAATGTCGGCAAAAAGACAGAAAAAATACAAAAGCGAGATATTCAGGCAGGAACTGCTGAAACAGATTTTCAGCGGGGAACTGAAAGTAGGGGACAGCCTCGGCCCATGCAGGGAACTGAGCGAAAAGTACAATCTGAGCTACGTAACTGTCATAAATGTAATAAAAAAACTCTGTGAAGACGGTTATCTTGAAACCCGGCAGGGCAAAGGCACAACGATAAAATCGGCGAACCCATCCAGAGAAATCGGCAAAAAATCATGCCGGATACTCATATACGAACCGGTTATTTCAAACAAAACCTGGTCGTCCTTCCTGAAGTCAAACCCGGATATCTGCGACTTCTACCCTAAATTCGTGTTACATTATAAATCCCTGCTGGAAAAGGAAAACCTTGATTTCCATCCCGATTTCATATACACCAACGACGATCTGGTAAAAACAATGGCCTCAAGGGATATACTCGCGCCCCTGGATGACGAAACAATCAAAGCTGCGCAAATAGACCTGTCTCTTTACGAACCTGAAATATTGGAAATGCTGTCTTACAAAGGCCAGCTCTACGCCCTGCCCTTCTGCTTTTCCAATCTGGCGCTCTTTTATAATAAGGATATATTCGACAGTGCCGGAATAAAATACCCCGCCCCTGACTGGAAATGGAAAGACCTTCTGGATACGGCAGAAAAGCTTACGGTAAGAGAAAAAAACGGACGCGTAAAGCATTATGGTTTCCTTTCATATTTCAATACAAGCAGCATGAAAAGCTTTTATGTACAGGGTTTCCCACCCGAATATGATTTGGAGAAAGTATTAAAAACCAAAAAATATCCTGACGGGCTGAATATTTTTCTTGATATCCTTAACATCCGCCATATAACTCCTTTTATACAAAACAATGAAGATTTTGCGACTGATATATTCCTCAATGGCACAGCCGCAATGATTGTATGCAAATACGATATGGTTAAAAAACTTTCCGCCGGCAAATTCAGGTGGGGACTGACACAGATGCCAGCTGGACGGCGAAAGTATTCCTCGTGCGCGGTTCAAGGTTTCGGAATAGTTCAAAATTCGAAGTGTACTCCCGAGAATGGCATCATACTGCAGAAAATCTGTGGAAATAATATGCAAATGATAAACCTTCAGAATCTCGGCCATATTCCGGCATACACAAAACTTGCAAAAAAAACAGCGTTTTCGAATATTTTTATTTCTCAACTTCCCTCTTCCGGAAATCTTTTTATCAATTATTCGGAAAATGAAGAGAAAATAAATAATCTCCTCTATAAAATGCTGATTGGACTTCTTTTGCCAGAAGAGATAATAGGGGAATTAAAAAGAATGCAATCCAGCATATTAACTTAATCTTTTACCTCACAGAAAGGTTCTTGGAATGTCTTACAAAATTATTCCGTCGCTTAAAAAAGTTGAGATTCAAAAGGGAACTTTCAAAATTGGAGGGAAGTTTCATCTATCCTCCAGCGTAAAAATAAATTTCATTCCTGACGAAATAAAAAAACTTTTGAAATCTCAGGATATTCTTTCCGGCGTAAAAGGTTTCCATGCGGTAATTTCCCAAAAGAAAATCTCATCGTTATCATCGAAATATCCTGTCGCAAAGTTTAAAAACGATGAACATTATTTTATCAAAATCACGAGTGATAAAATATTAGTTTCTGCGGCGTCGGAAGTCGGGTTGATACGGGCGTTTGCCACTTTGCAGAACATGATTCGGCAGAATGGAAAATCGCTGAATTGCTGTGAAATTGAGGATTGGCCGGACCTGAAACTCAGGGGGGCCATGCAGTGTCTGCACAATATGCACGACTTCATGGCCCTCCCCGGCCCGAACCTGAACGGTTTAAATGTAATACTGGACAGAATGTTTGAAGCAAAATTGAATTGCCTCCTCATAGAATATGAAGCAATGTATCCGTGGAGCGGAAAACATTCCGTAATTTCATGTAAAGACGCATTTACGGAAAAAGAAGTAAAATCAATAGTAAAAAAAGCCGGCGAAAGAGGTATTGAAATAATTCCACTTGTACAGACGCTCGGGCATGTTTATCATCTGCTTATTCATAAGGAATACAAGTATTGCGAAGAATCCCCCGAACATCCGCAGCAACTCTGCCCTCTGAAAGAAGCTTCATTCAAACTTGCCTGCGAGCTTATCGATGACACCATGAGGCTTCATCCTGAGAGCAGATACATTCACCTGGGCGGCGACGAATGCCGTCAACTCGGAGTATGCCCGGAATGCGCGGCATTTGCCGCCAAGCATGGCAAATACATGCTCCACGCACAATTCTACAAACGGCTCACAGATTATGTCGTATCAAAAGGACTCACTCCAATAATCTGGCACGATATCGCCATAAAAGCTCCGGAAGCATTGAGAGACTTCAATGAAAAAGTCGTGTTTCATTTCTGGAATTACGGGGACATAAGCCACGGCCCGATGGATGCTAAATTAGATCTGTTGAAAGAAAAAACAGGAAGCGGGAGGATTTTAGGCGGTTCGGCGGCACGCGGAGAAGCCGCGCACGGAGCGGTACTGGCGTCCATGCGCATAATCCAGAGCAATACCATGGAAATGAACAGACGCATGCATGAGGAAGGATGTATCGGCTCAATAATAACTGACTGGCCGGGCTCGGGAATACCGTTTTTCAATTCCATCCCGGGATTTTTCATGCAAGGCGATTTTTCATGGAACGCGACAAAGCAAAATCCCGTGCAGTTCAGAAAAAATTACGCTCTTTCCTGTTTCGGCGAAGAAATACCGGAACTGGCGGAAATGCAGGACGCGATATATGGCTGCACGCCTTTTGCAAAAAGCTTCACGACACAACTTAAGCATCGCTTAAACAGATACGTTTACCGCCCTTATGATTTCAAAGAGAACCTTAAAGAATTTGAGGAAAGCAAAAGTACATCGGGACTCTATCAGTTATTTCACAAACGTCTGGTCAATATCGAACTCGTTGCCCGTCTTGAGGAATTGCAACGGAAAGGTCTCTGCGGAAATCCGGAAACGGACGCACAAATCATTTCCGCCAAAATAAATCTTGCCTTCACCAGCCTTGCCCTTGGACTGGCCGCAACGGAAGGCCCATATCCAGGATTGGCCGCCGAAGATTTAGAGTATTACCTGAAAAATGAAAAAATCCTCAGAAAAGAATTCATCCGGATTTATGGGCCGTATATGGCAAAAAGACATCTGAAAAACTATCTGGATATGCTCTTCAAACCGGAAATACGCAAGGGCACTGAAGAACTTTTGAAAAAATTGAAAGCACTGTAAAAAAAGAGGGGAATGCAGAATTCAAATCCGCATTCCCAGTTGTGAGACCTTATTTATTTCTTGCTTTTTTTCAGTTTCGGGAAGGGATTCTGTTTATGCGCCTTCTCGATAACCGCTATCTGACGCCTTACCTGTTCAGGCGTTACGACCAGCGGAGCGCCGTTTAACAGGGCATCGTAAAGATTGCTGTAAAACTTGTTTGCCATACAATGGAAAGTGTCAGTTTCTTCTGGTGTAGCATCCCATTTGTCCTCGTGCCATGTCAGTTTTTCACTGCAATAAGCAAGATTGGGAAGCGGCTCGGGAATGAGCTTCTGTTCCGGGGCCTCCTCGGGCTTGAAATATTTCCAGTCGATATGGGTCATATTTCCAGTGAGTCCGCCAAGGGAACCGTAAACCTGGTAGGTATAGAGCGGATACGGACAGCAGGATGATATCTCAAGGTCAATGGTCGGATGGCCTTTGCCGTGGAGAATAAGCTTAACATGGTCTTCGGCATCGCCAAAGGTGTTCACTCTGTCCATAATGCAGAAGACTTCCGGATCGGCATCGCCGAAAAGCTGAAGCGCCTGGTCCAGCGGGTGCGGCCCGGTGTTCAGGAGATTCCCCGCGCTCATGCCCTGAATCGTCTGCCAGTCCCAGCGTCTGGCAAAACCGTTAAAAGCGATTTTCACCATCACAACTCTTCCGATAAGACCGGAAGCTATGATTTCCCTTACTTTATTGAAATAAGGAGCAAACCTTGACTGCTGGTATA
>MHBF01000064.1 GCA_001803225.1 Lentisphaerae bacterium GWF2_44_16
CTAAACGCTCCTCCCCCGGGGGAGGAGCGTGACTTGAGCTTCCGGCTTCCTCACCATAACAGATCAACAACTCTCCGCAAGTACCCTTTTGTCAGGCTTATTGCACCTCCCTGTCTTTGTCAAACTTATTGCACCCCACCCCTTTTGTCAGACTAAATGCTCTTGGATGTTTGGAGGGGGGTGCGTTTACTTTTTCAATTTTCAATTTGTATTTTTCTTGTATTTTTTTGCCTTCCCTGCTTTCAAAGTATTGCATTACGGTAAAATTTGATATATAATGCACACGTTAACATTTAACAGGAATACAAAATGCATTGCAACATAAAGGATATAGCAAAAGAGGCAGGCGTAAGCCATACGACGGTTTCACGGATATTACGGAACAAGGAAGGATTTTCATACGCCTCCGAGACATGCGAAAAAGTTTTTAATCTTGCAAAATCAATGGGTTATACGCCAAATCTGGCAGCACAACTAATGAGACTGAAGGAATCGAATTTTGTGGGTATCGCCATACAACCGGCATCATCATATTTTTCTTATATCCTGATAAAAAAACTCACGGATGAAATAAGCGCTCTTTCATATACTCCGGTACTTATAGACCTTTCCAAAAATGATATTTCCTACAATGCCGCCGCCAATGTCCGGCCCGATCTCCTCTGCGGTATTATCTCTCAATATGAAGGGCTTACCCGGAAAGCGCTCAGCCTGCTCCGGAATTATGACAGTGAAATACCCATAGTCTCTCTGGGAGACGATGAATATTCCCCGGGCGTCCGCTATGTTTCCAGCGACCATGCTGAAGGTATCAGAAAGGCTATCAATTATCTTCGCGAAGGCGGCCATGAAAATATCTGCTACACCGGACACGACGGAGAACATATCAAACGTTCGGTTTCATCACAATACAGCGAGAAATCCGGTCTTTCGCATTCCGAATTTCTGGTTACCTACGGGAAATATCCCGATTCCTTTGCCGCCGCTGAAAGCCTGGTTGAAAAAATACTCTCGGCAAAAGGCATCACCGCCGCGCTCTGCGAAGACGATGAATTCGCCATGGGCCTTATCTCCGGCTTTGCGAAAAAAGGCGTAAGGGTGCCTGAAGAATTCTCGGTAATCGGCTATGACGACCTGCCCTTCGCGGCATATGCAAACCCTCCCCTCAGCACAGTCAGGCAGAACATCCCGGAAATAGCGCTCCAGACCGCAAAACTCATGATATCATGCATTCAGGCAAATGAAAATCAGAGAGATTTACTCCCTCAACAGATATTTGTTGATACGGAACTCGTAATACGTACCTCTTCAGGAAGAAAGCATATATGAAAAAGAAAAATCCCACCGAAAAACTGTTTTTTATTCTCAATTCCAGGTCCGGATATAAAATCCTGTCCGAAAAAGGAGGGCCGGATATTTTTCCTTTTGCCGCGCAGGAACTCCAGAAATATATCCGCCTCGCCACCGGAGCAAGAATACCTGTCACTTGCAAGCCTTCCCCTGAAAATATCCGCATGTCAATCGAAAATGAATCAGGGAAAAACGGGGACGCATATTCCATAGTTATTCAAAAGGGCCGAATACTTCTCAAAGGGTCAAATCAACGCTCCCTTCTCTATGCCGTATATTCTTTCCTCCAGGAACATTTAGGTGTCCGTTTCTTTCATGCTGGAGAGGATATTATACAGAAAAAGAAAAACGTAATTCTTGAAACCGGCAAAAAATTCTATGAAGCCGATTTTAAAGTCAGAGGCCTTGTCCTTGAGGGCCTTAATAATGAAAAGCTGGCAAAGAACATTCTTGACTGGATGCCTAAAAACAGGATGAACAGCGTTTTCATCAGCTTCAAAGAATGGGAAGCCGGCGCTGAAAAGTTCATCCCTGAAATAAAGCAAAGAGATTTGATACTGACTGTCGGAGGACATTCCTATTTCCGCTTTTTGCCTTCGACCAAATATTTTACAGAGTACCCGGAATGGTATGCGCTGAGGGACGGGAAACGGCTTGAAAGAGGACAGCTCTGTTTTTCCAACAGCAAATGTATTCAGACTTTATTTGAAAATATCAGGCTTTATCTTGAAAAGTATCCCGTCATAAAAAAATTGTCCCTCTGGCCGGCCGACAACAAAATGTACTGCGAATGTCCTTCATGCCGGAAAAAAAGCTTCAACCATCACTACTGCGGCATGATGGCCTCACTGAACAAGTACCTTATTTCCGAAGGCATTGATGTGAAAGTGGAACATATCGCCTACAATGCGTCTCTATGCGAGGATATGCTTGCCGTACCTGAAGGGATAGAAAAATACATTTCAAGCGATACTCTCCTGGCCTTCTGGGGCAGAGATTATTCATATCCCTTCCATAAATCTCCCGCGCCTCACGACATAAAAGCCCTGAAAACTGTCCGCAAATGGATTGAGCTATGCCGGAAAACCGGAAATCCTTTTTATATGTTGGAATATTATAACGATTTCTGGATGCTGACCTCGCTTTATCCGGCGCTTTCAAAAACCATCGCGGAAGATTTACAGTTTTACAAATCGATCGAAGTTGACGGCATCACGTCCCTGGTGGTTCCGTGCGAATACGGCATATATAAAGATAAAAATTATCCATGGTCACGAATTATGGGATTTAACACATACGTTTATTCTTCCTGCCTGTGGGATACGGATTTGAAGCTCAAAAACCTGAAGGATGATTACTTTGACGTCTGTTTCGGAAAATCTTCCGCTATTGCCGGAAAGTATTTCGCGCTTCTTGAAAAATGCCTCCCTGCAATAACATCTTTCAATATACCTCTTTTCCGGCTCCGCATGCCCGATATATGGCAGAGAGACGTTACCCCGGAGGAAGGCGGCATAAAATTTGTCCCCGCCGCGTGGTCTCCTGAAGACATTCCAGGCATAGACGACAGAAAAAGAAGAGATTACTGTAAAGCAGTCTCAATGAAAATAAAAAGTTTTACTTTTAAAAACCCTCTGAAAAAGGCTTCCCCCGCTTCCCGTGAACTGTCCGCTTTTTTCAATTATGTCAAAGACAGGTTCAATTCTCTCGACCTGCAATTGTCCGCTCAGTCAGATATAAGAAAAAGAAAATGGCAGGAAGCTCGTTCAAAACTTGGCGAGGCATTGCGCTTGGAGAAAAAACACTATAACGAAAACACTGAAGATTGCATGAAATGGCTGAAAAACATAAGCTCCAATAAAAGCACGTGTGGTAAACGGAGATTTACAGTTTAAAAGGGAACGTATATGAGAAAGAGGTTCAGGCTTTTTACGTTAATAGAGCTCATGGTCGTGATTTCTATCATCGTAATTCTTGCGGCACTTCTGCTGCCGGCATTGGGGAAAGCCCGTGAACAGGGCCGGAGGATAAGTTGTACCGGCAATTTGAAAACCATGGGGGTCGCGCTCGGCCTTTATGAAGGCGATTACCTGGGATACTTTCCGCAGTACTATTATCTTCCGGTTACGGATTTCAACCGATGGGAAGGCCAATTGCTTTATTACGCCAACAACAATATCAGTCTCAATGAAAGCACTATATCAAAAACCGCTTTCAACAAAGTTACGGACTTAGACAGAAAAGACATGAAACTAATAATCTGCCCATCACGCAAGCCTGTCCCATCGCCTAATTCACGCTATTATTCTTATGCGTACAATAAAAACATTGCCGAAACAAAATGGAGTTATACCACCGCAATTCCTCTCTCTAAACTGCCGAGGCCAAGCGAAACTTTTCTGATCATGGATTTCTGGACTGACGATATAAGCTATGGTTATTTTGCGCTTGGAAATGACTTGAATAATGAACTGGAACCGCCGCGGCATTTAAACGGACGGAACGGCCTGATGGGAGATTGCAGCGCGCGTAGTTTTCCCAGTGATACAAATTTGAGAAACCTGCCGAAAACAAATATTTTCTGGACTCAGAATTATAAGGGATGAATTATGGAAAACAAAACAAATTATAAGGAGCAGCAACAATGAAAAAGAGCATGGTTGTTTTTATTTTTCTTGCTTTCAACTTCATCAATCCCGTTTTCAGCGCCGATGCGCGGGAGGATACGGTAAAACTGTTGCTTCCCCCCGCAGTATATGCCTCGCCGGGCTATGAGATGAATATATATTTTGACAACATTATTCTTGTGCCCGACATCAGGCAATATAACTTCAACATAAGCGTCCCGGACAAGGAGCATGGGGTGCAGTATGCTGAATGCTGGCGTTTCGTTCCGTCCGACAAGAGTGTCGGTTCTTTCCCGTGGAAAATAAAAGTGCTCAACGGACAAAACAAAGTCGCCGCCGAAGGAGAGACCACTGTTCATGTGAGCCCGAAAGACGCGGGCGCAGGCAGGCAAGTCTCGGTTCTCATGATTGGCGACAGCCTCACTGCCGCGTCTGCCTATCCCAACGAATTGAAAAGACTCTTCAGCATGCCTGGAAACCCGGAAGTCAAATTTATCGGCACCCTGAACCGGAAAGGCGCCGCGCACGAAGGCCGCGGCGGCTGGACATGGGCAGGCTATTGCAATCTGTGGACGGAAGGGGGCGATTTTAAAAACCAGAGCCCGTTCCTCTATCCCGACGGCGAGAAACGCATGCTCAACTTCAAAAAGTATATCGAAGACAACAACGAGGGAAAAGCCCCGGATTTTGTCACTGTGTTTCTGGGGTGCAACGACATCTTTTTTGCCGGAGAATATACGCAAAAAACCCAAAGCCCGGAAAGCATCGCGCGCAATGTGATATTTAAATATTCAGACAAATTCATTGATGAAATCAGGAGGACTTGCCCGGAAACGCAAATCGGACTTATCCTTCCCGTCCCGCCTTGTGCGACGCAGGATGGTTTTGTAAATTATAAATGCTCTCAGACCCGCTGGCAGTACCGGATCAATCAGCATACGCTGACGGAGGAGATGATAAAAAAATATGGAAACAGAGAGAAAGAAAACATCTTCCTGGTCCCGGCTTATTTAAACATAGACTGCGTCAACGGCTTTCCGTCCGAGGGGAAAGAGCCCAATGCGCATGCCAAAACAAAAATATTGCGCCACAGCAATGGCGTACATCCCGCCCAGTCCGGTTATTTACAGATAGCCGACTCAATATATGCATGGCTTAAATACCGGCTTTCCTGCGAAAATAAAAACAAATAATAAGGAGATAGATTCAATGACAACTGGAAGAATTGCAAAGCTTTTACCGGCGCTCTTTTTTATGGCTGCGTTCACACTGGCCTCTGTTGCGGGTGAAAAAACTGTCTTCGTGCTCTCGAAGGAAAAAGAAGAAATAAAAGCTTTCGGTTTCTATAACATAAGGGCTTTTTATTACAGTGCAAAGAATATCAGCCAGACGGTCGGCACGGAGGTTGAGGATGACCTGGCGAAATGCAAAATCCTGATGGTGAGAAACGGCGCCGGCGATGCCGTTACGCTTCTCTTCGGCAATAAAAAATACTGCGGCGCCTTAAAGGAATTCATGGCGCGCGGCGGCGTCATATTCTTTGATTACAACGCGGATATTTCCGGCGCGAGCGGATTTCTAAAACAGCTTGGCATGAAGCCCCTTTCCGATTGTGAAAAGCCGACTTGCAAGTATTACCTCGGCAAACTTACCGAAGCCGGGGCCTTTCTCGGAGAAAAACCGAACAAATTAAAAGGCAGTGTTTTTTCCGGCGGCTTCGGAGGGTGGATGAACGTGCCGGAGGGCATGAATGTGCTTGTGCGCATGGACATAGAGCCTAACGCGGCCGCGCTTCTGGAAAAGAACGGCGTCGAAGGCAAAGGGCGCATTTACTTCAGCAGATTGGCCACTCTGATGAAAAAGGCAGATGAGGAAAAAGCCGTTTTTGAAAATTTCTGGAGTTATCTTTTCGGTGAGGATATCAAGGGCGAAGGGCCGGGAACCACAAAAGGCATAGTCGATACATATAAAGCCGCAGAGCCCGCTTTCAATCCGCTGTATCTTTCCCATGCAAAAGAAACCCCGTGGTGGAATGCTGAATATAAAAACAGATTGCCGGTCCTCCTTGCGGAACCGATAGGTATGAAAAGAAAAAACGCGCCGGTAAGTTTGCTTCTGAACAGAAAAGTTAAAGGCTTTGCGTTGCTTACGTACTATGATGAGAAAATCCCCGCTCAGAAAATC
Source organism: Lentisphaerae bacterium GWF2_44_16 (assembly GCA_001803225.1). GTDB lineage: Bacteria > Verrucomicrobiota > Lentisphaeria > Victivallales > GWF2-45-14 > GWF2-44-16. The sequence continues at coordinate 6,162 of MHBF01000064.1, forward strand.
GACATGGGTGACAAAACCGAGATAATTTTCCAGACTGATTTGCTGACCTATGAGAACAAATTGTTCTATCTTTATCTCAAAGAGACGGAAAATAATGACAGGCAGTCCGGCTGCGAATTTACCGTGGAAAACAAAGACGGTTTCATTGTCCTGGCCAATGACGCCATCAGAGCGAAAATATATGAAAAATTTCCCGCCATCGAAACATTGGAATTTCGTGGCGGCGGGCACGGCAATGCTGTGAGCAATTTTACCGGAATAGATTTCGGCAGGGCGCTTGATTGTCTGAGAAAAACTACTTGGGACGCGCCGCGGATTATTGAGCAGGGGCCGGTCAGGGTTACGATAGCACAGACGGCAAAGAACAAGGCGTATGAGATACGGTTCTCCATCTTTGCCGGAGATTCCCCGTTTATCGGATATAAAATGATTACTGCCGCGGACTCCGGCATTGCCAACCGCAGTTGCTGGGCCCCCTCGGCAAGATGCGGCAACAGCACAATTGTTTATGAAAGCGCCGCCGGAATAAAATATATAAACGGGCTTATCTCGCCGCGCGGAACAAGCTGGGTCATTGAGAGCATCGACTACAGGCCCTTTATGAAAGAAGGCTGGTACGCTATTGAAGATACCTCCGGCGAAGCCGTAGGTACATGTTTTGATTATGAAAAAGTATCATCGCTTGAAATAGGACGCAGGGCGCATCAGGGTTTTGCTGCGGATATAAGAGGAAAAACCGCGGACAAAGTTTTCAAACTTATGACAGTCCTTTCCCGTAATGGCTGGAATGGAGTGCGCGATAATTATATAGCGTTCAAAAATCCCCCCGAAGTGAGGAAAGGCACATGGCAGGATTACGGGCCGGTCACGGTGGCAAAGACCAACCCTCAAAAAGATTTTTATATGATGCTTTACTACAGGATGCGCTGGTTCCGCAGTGAAATGATGGACGAATACGGCCCTCTGACCCCGGCGCAGACCGCCCGGAAAATTATCGACTCTGCCCTGAAATGGGGCGCAAACGCTCTCCGTGCGGAAGAAGGAGGCGGGCAAACTCTGGAGAATCTCGCATACTGGCAGGAACTTGTCCGTCTCGCCACCCTTAACGGGATCTGTATCTTCGGCTATGCGCCACCTAAAAAAGGATTTACGAAAGAGGAGCAGGCAGCAGTGCGCCCGGGGCCGGAAGGTAACGGAAACGAGCGGCCCTGCCCGATTGCTTTCAGAAAAGAATATTACGAAAAAATTTATGGAGACGGCGCCGAAGCCAGCGCCAAATTTGGCGGCGGCGATCTTATTCACATCATGGATGAATACGCCTACAGTTGCACTTGCGATAAATGCAAAGAGCAGTTTAAGAAACGTTTCGGAGGTGAACTGAAACCTTACCGCTATGGGGCGGTCGGCGACCTGAAAGACAGAAATTACGCCAACGCTATGCTCTTCCGTATGCAGGTACTTGACGAACTTGCCGGGAATCTGGCGAAAAAAATCCACAGCCATCTGCCGAACGCCACAACATCAAGCGTGGTTAATATGAAAGGTATTAATACATTATGGCGCGTTACCGACTTGGAAATGCAGTCGAAATATCTGGACATGCCGGGCGTCGACCTCTATGATTCCTATGAAAATTACCGGCGAATACTGATGTTTGTGCGGGGCTCTTTCGGAAACCGTAAACGGGTAGAAAACTGCGTGGGCTATTCCGAAGGCAAAAGGTTGACATACCAATTGGACCTTTCCACAATGTACGGCGCCAGCATGCAGTTTTTCGGAGGCTCCGACTCAATGAAAATTCTGCCGCAGAGGACCACCGAGATCATCGGGCCCTATTACTGCTGGCTCAAATATTCCGGCATCGCGAAATGCCTGAGCCGGATGGCCCCGGTCAAATACGCCGCCCTTTTGCGGGACCGCAGTCTGCTCATCGAATCGATCAAAAACGGCGAGGGAAGTCATGAGACCATGGTCACAGAACGTGGACTTTACGCGCTGGCCGATTTGAATAACATTCAGATGGACATGGTTTTTTCACTCTATTTCAACGCTGAAACACTGAAGGACTATAAACTCCTGCTTGTGCCTGATAATAAATATCTGAACGAAGAATTTGCCGGAATAATCAAGGATTTCGCTGAAAAAGGCGGAACTGTTTACGTTGAGGGCAAGGCCTGCTCCGCCAACGCCGTGATGAAGGCGCTCTGTTCAGGCGGGAAAAAGACGGCGTCGCTGGAGACGTTTGATTTTTATCTGAAAAATACCGGTAAAGGCAGGATATTTTACACCGAAGGGTTCCTGAGCGAAAAATTGCCCTTCAACAAAAAATTGAAGGCTGATTTTGAAAAAATATTACTGGAACATTCAGCCGCTCAGCCGCTCACCGTAAAGTCGTCCAACCTTGATGAAATAGATAACATGCTTTATCGTGATGGCAAAGAATATCTGATTGCCGTTCTGAATAAATCGCCCTTTTTGCCCCATTCAGTAGAAGTGTTTCTGAATGACAAGGAAAAAGAAGCGGCAATCTGGGTGGACATGAAAACCGGGAACAGCGGAAATTTTACCGGCCCTCTCACTTGTGTCGTGGAGCCAATGTCCGTGAAATTCCTGCTGATTGCGCCGGAAAAGCAATTTTCCATACCAAAACCGGAAAAATCATCCCAGAACAATCTTAGCTGCTATGCCGACAGTTCCGGGATGAAATTCGCAAATGTAAAACTGAAAGACGAGGACAGTTCCAAACTGAAGATACCCAAAGTAAAAGGCAAGATAAATGTGGGCGTATTTGTGCATCCCCAGATGACGGCCCCGGACTTCACAGGGCCTAAGGGACAACTGGGAATATATAACGAATTGAAAAAAGCCGATGACATGGCGCTAACAGCCATTCAGGATTTGAACAGTGAAACTCTCGAGTGTTTCGATGTCGTGGTTGTTCCGAACATCCGTAAGGCTTATCCTCAGGAAGGATGGGAGGGGAATATCCGCCAATATGTTCTGGATGGCGGAAATGCGCTTCTTATCCATCATGCGGTAGGATTTGCTTCTTCCTCCAAGGCCATGTTTCCTGAGATAGGCGCAGGCATTGATGTTACGTCTGAAACCGTGATAAAAATAGTTTCAGATCATCCGGCACTTTCAGGTGCCGGATTGAAAAACGGCGTTCAGGACATGAAAAAAGATACGGTTTTTTCGAGCCAGTTTCCTGACTACATCAGGCTTACCCCGGGCGCTTCAGGCAAAGTACTGGCACAGTGTCCAAAGGGCAAAACCGGCGAAATAGAAGATGTGATTGTGGCCGGGGAAGCAGGCAAAGGCAAAGTGGTCCTGTGCGGAGTGAACATCGGCTGCAAATATGAAAACAATAAATTTCTGGCCGAAGTGGCCCCTCAAGGTGAACGCAATATCCTCCTGAATTCGATCAGGTGGCTCGCCGCCGCTCCCTGACGTTAACTATTGAAAGAGAGAGTAAATGACATTTTATATGACTATCTGTAAGAAAAAGCAAGTGAAGAAAAGCTTGTGGCATTTCACGTTAATCGAGCTCCTCATGGTGATAGCTGTCATAGCCATCCTCTTATGCACACTGCTCCCGGCCCTGTCCAAGGCAAAAGGCACTGTTCGTGAAATATCATGCAGGTCAAACATGAAGCAGATGGGCCTGCTTTTTGAACTCTATGCCGGGGACTACAACGGCTGGGCCCCGCCGCTGATAACTCAGGGAGACAGCCTCCTGTGGATTACAATCCTGTGGCCTTATCTTTATCCTAACAAGCCCGCCTGGACCAGCTCCACACAATACACAGATAAAAAATACGGCACCATATACCGCTGTCCGGCAAGAAATGAAAGCCCCGATGCACTGCATAGTTCCTGGTATTTTTCCTATGGTTACAATTATACTTTCGCCCTGAAAATTTCAGGCATAAACACCGTTTACAGTCCACGTAACTGGCGTATGCTTGCACAGCCGTCCAAAACAGCAATGGTAATGGACTGCACAACATCCAGCGGCGACAGGGCCGCCCTCACAGACGGCGGTTTGCAGGCAGGCGCCTTATGGCATTCCGGCAGAGTAAACATCCTTTACGCAGACCTTCACACAGGCGGCGGAAAGCCTTCGGAATTTCCATTCAACAGCACGGATATTTTCTGGAATTGCAGAGATTAAAATAACAAATAGGAGGATTGTCCAATGAAGTGCCATTTGCTGTCAGTATTTGTTTTTTCACTGTTCTTCACGGTGTCGGAGGCTGCCATGATTAACACGTCTCCGGTAGTCAAGCCGCAGTTCTACGACATCTTCTATGGCAAGAAGGAACGCATCTATCTGGACGGCGAATGGCAGATGAAACAAATCCCGTGTTCCCATTCCGACTACCTCAAAACCATGAATGACAATTTATCAAAATTATTCGTAGCCGATAATACCTGGACTTCAATCATTGTGCCAAACTACACTGACGCCAAAACAACATCACTGACTGTATTAAAACGGGAATTTAATTATGCGAAAAAGGGGGACAGGCGGCCTATTCTGACTTTCGAGGGCCTGGCATGGGAACCGCATGTTTTCATCAATGGACAAAAAGCCGCTGTTTATGACAATCTGGCGCCCGGCTGGAACACGGAATACTTCACCACCGACATTACAGCCTTTGTCAAAGAGGGCAAAAATGAAATCGCCGTTGTCTATTTTAACAATCTCAGGCAGAAAAGGCTGTTGGCGTCAGGAATATATGCCCCTGTTTTCATTGACATAGTTGAGCCGGTATATGCTTCGGAAATGCTTATAACTCCCCAGCTCCCCGATAAAATATCGGTGAAATGCCTTATCGAAAATACCACCGGAAAAACCGTTGACACAAATCTTTCCGCCGAAGTAAATCCATGGAAAGAGGCAGGAACAAAAACAACTTCCTCACTCGGCAAAACAACTCTTAAGCCGGGAACAAACCAATTCGATTTCACAGTAAAAATAAATAGTCCTGTCCTATGGGACGTGGATAATCCTTTTCTTTATTCCCTGACTCTGAAAAACAATGACAAAACTGTCGGAATGGAACGTTTCGGCCTGAGGGAATTCGTGATAAAAGGAAATGAATTCTATCTGAACGGCCGCCCGTTTTACTGTTACGGCCCGGCGGCGGAAGAAGGAAACATTTCACGCCTGATGTATGTCGAAACATTTAATCCGCAGTTCATGAATAACGGAAATGACCTCCTTCGCAAGTATCTTGAAAACATGAAAAAGGCCAATGTCAACAGCATTATGCGTTATCCGGTAATCACCCGTGCGGTAAATGCGCTTTCCGACGAAATAGGCATTCTCAATTTTCATATGATTGCCATATGGAGATATTACGACATTCTGCCGGACAATGTGAAAAAGCAAATCCTCGCCCCGGGAAAGAATCCCGCAAGCTATTCTCAGGGGTTTTTCTATGAAAAGGACGATAAGAGCACAACGAAAATATGTTCTCCGGACGTTTTCAATCTGGAAGGGCGAAACCTCCATATGGCCAACGTTTTTGCAAAGCTCGGCGCACAGATACGCAACAATCCGTCAGTGGCCGCGATACTGAGCGGCAACGAAAATTTCAGAGAGTGCAACCAGGGATTTGACCTGCCTGTTCAGCGCGCCGGACTTTACCGCACCGCCCCCGGCGTACTTTTTGCCGGCACACACGGCATCTCGCGTGAGAGCATAGATTTGACTGGTCAAAGGGTGCCGCTGGTGCCGCGACAGGACTTTGTAAATTTCGCGGGGCTTGCCTGCGGAGGCGGCTCCTGTGATATCAGCCACTTCTCCCTCTATCCTTATACGCTGAAAAAATGCGCGGAAGAGTGGGTTTACAACGGCTATCCCCAAAAACTCCCTATCTATGCGGATGAATCGCTTTTCTACGGGACTCTCCGCACCATGCTCAGAAAAGATTTATGGGATTTGACCCTGAAAACATATTCCCCGATGCTTAAAAACGGCAGACTTGACCGGGACGGAATGTTAAAAGTGCTCTGCAACCCCGACATTGTCAAATTGTACAATGAACAGAACTACCGTACCCGTGAAAAGATGAGGGCTGAACTTACAAAAAACGGATGGTGGCCTTTCCGGATGACTTTAAAATTAGTCGGACTGCAAACAAATTTTCTTGATAAAAACGAAATCATAAAAGCCATAGCGGAACGCACAAAGCGATCTGTCGAAATGGTACGCATTTATGACCAGTACATGCAGGGCGTCGGCGCCACTACAGGGCCTGTCCTTGAATACGATGTGGAAAAACTCGTAGCTCTTGAACAGGGCGCAATCAAGGGGCTTTCCCCGATAGGAGAAGCGTTCAAGCAAACCTATGCTCCCGTTTTCGCCTGCCTTGACATGTACGAAAAATATTCCAGCATTGTTGCCGGCGAGACCATGAAGTTAAAAGTCTTCGCTTTCAACAATTCCTCCGCCAAACTTGGAAATCCCGAAGCGGACATTACGCTCCGCGACCCTTCCGGCAAAATAATACATTCTCAAAAGGCGGTATTGAAACTTGCCGGGGTACAGAAGGCTGGCACGGCAATTGAAATCCCCATCGACGCCAATCTTGCAACCGGCGAATACAGTATAGAACTCGTCATGAGCGACAGTAACAAGAAGCTGTCTTCAAATTTCTATAAACTTTTCGTCCTGGGCAAATCCGACGCTCAAGTCAAGCGCAGTTCTCAAAACCGGATATATGTGCTGGAAGGAAATAACGCCGGAAGCAATAAGCTTTTCCGGGACTTTCTGACTGAACGCGGGCTTGAAGTCACATATACTCAGACAATACCTGAACTGAAAGAAAATGATTCTCTTATCATCGCTCCGCTGGCGTTGAACAAAGAAAATGCTTCTTCTCTCGGAAAACTTGCCGACTGGGTTAAAGGCGGCGGAAAAATCCTTGTCCTGGAACAGGATTATTATGCGCCGATGCCGCTCCTGCCCGGATACCGCCTTATCAGGCTGAGCGGAAAATCCGATTTTATCATCCAAATCGGGATTGACCTTATGATAGTCAATAAAGAAAATCCCGCTTTTGACAAGATTTCAAAGCGTTCCAACTGGTACACGCTGAACAATCAGTATGGTGAAATTTACAATTCCCTTATCGGCCCTCTGGATACCAACGCCGAAGCCATCGGCGCAGACACCGGGGCCGGAGAAGGCACGCGGGCCTTCGGAGCGCTTCTCCTGAACGTTCCTCTGGGAAAAGGAAAAATCATATGGTCTCAGGTAGAAGCCGTTAAAGCCGCGTCCATGAAAGACGGCGTAGCAACGCGTTACCTGGTAAATCTTATCAGTCAATTATAATCGAAAGAGCTTAAAGTTTGATGAGCACTAAAATCAAAGCTGAAAAAGGGGAAATTATGATACGCAAACAACTCTATGTCTGTTCGGTTATGCTGGCACTGGCCGCCACTGTCGCGCATGCGCAAACTGACGGCAAAGTGACAACCGAAAAGAAAATCACCATTAAAAACAGCGATAAGATTGTCATGGTAGGTTCTTCGTATGTCTCCGGCTGTGCGGTTAGAGGAAAACACTTTGTTGATATTGTTTCGGCTTTTTCCGATTATCAGTTCTATAATTTCGGACGGAGTGGAGACACACTGCTCGACATCATGGACCGCATACGCAAAAATCAGGGCGGTAAAATCGGCATAACAGGAATAAAGGACTGGGGTGCAACTTATGCCGTCGTCAGCAATTTTGAGAACAATCTCAGGAATATTTACATCAATGAGGATTTCTACTATTACAACCTGAAATCCCTTTGTTCCGAACTCGAAGCCCTCGGCATGAAACCCATTCTCTCGCCGGAATATAATGAGCTCTGGATACAAGCGGAAATGGACAGGCTCGCCAAAGAACGCGGATACAGGGTAATTGATGAAGGAGCGTTCCTCGATGCCGTAACGGACAGTTCTTTTCCGCCTTTCAATGCCAACAGCCATCCATCGACAAGAACCTCGGCCTCAAGAGCCATGGTACTGGTGAAACACCTTTCCGCCCTGCCCCGCCCCAAGCAATCAATAAAAATTTTCAGGCCCCGTCCGGATATAAATGTGACAGATAAAAAAAATCTCCTCTATGACGGAATCTATGAGAGACTGAAACGTTTTGCCGAAATCAACGTCGGCAATACCGGGCTTCCGGATTCGGAAATAAAATATTTCGACAGGCTGAATACTAATTATTCCTCTGTCACCCACATATCCGAATATGAAAAACTGCTTCTGAAACAAGCCGTTCAACTCGGCGATAACGCCCTCGTCGAAGTAACTGTTCCATGCACTTCAAAAAATCTTGAGAGTTTCAGGCTGGGCATAGATGGCAAAGGCGTATCACAAGTATATCTGAAGCGTTGTCTCGGACTGGAAAACTATCCTCTCCCAAGCAAAACTTTTCTGCAATTCGGCTTTATTCCATCCAAGGAATATAAACCCAAAACAGGAGATAAATTCAAATTGATTTCAAAAGGCAACGACTATGACTTCCGCGTGGATGATACTGTCTATACAATAACAACGCTCATCGGCGACAAAATTACCACCGACATCGAAAAGGGAAAAAAGGTAACATCAGGATTGAACTCTTTTGATACGGATTTGCCCGGATTGAAAATCAAGGGAAGTTATGGTGCTGGAGATATATCGGATCCCTATTTTTCTTCTTTGAAAGAACCTATCGGCGATTGGCTGGAATTGAAAAAAGATAAAGACGGCAACTGGCTTCTTCCTCCTGAAGAATTCTCCAATTCAATGCAATATGACAAGCTTTCATTTCTTCTGACAGGAAAAGATATTTCGGTCTCGGACGTTTATGCCCTGTATTCCGGCACGGAAGGAAAAGACCCCTGTGAAAGAGTTGCGGAGAAGGCAAAAAATGGTACCGAAATGCTTGCCGACACCTTACTGGATGACACTTGCAAGGCATGGAAAAATATAAGCTCCATACCCTTACATAATCCGGTAACCGCCAAATGGAAAAACAAAGATTACGCAGAGAAAAAACCTCTCGGCATAAATACAATCCGCATTATTTCCGGAGACAAAAAGCTGATACAGGATATTCCGCCGATAAGCAAAAGCCTTCACGGATGCGAAGTCCAGATAAGAATACTCTGCCGTTATTTCCCGGGATACATAGACAGCGACGAAAAATATAATCCCGCCTCTCCTGACTGCATCAAAATCGACAGTTATGACTTCGCCGAATTGCAAGTTGAAATATTGCAGGATAAAAACAATAGTATAGTTCCTCCTGCTAAAGCAATCGTAGTCCCGGTGGGTTTATGGTGGCAGGAAATTGTCCTGACAACAAAACTGCCGCAGAAAAAAAACTCACAGCTGATAATTTCAGCCCCCGGCAGGCCGCTGGAAATCGCACAGGTAAATATCATAAAAATAGATTAAGACGGAGCTTGGATAATGGGAATCATAAATTCATTTGGGAAAAACGTTGCTTCCTTTCATTTTTTTAAAAGATTTCTGAAAATATATTTACTGTTGTTCAGTATATCTCTTAGCGCAAGTGAATATTTTGTTTCAACAACCGGCAATGATACCCGTTCGGGAACCACAAAAGAAGAGGCGTTCAAAACTGTAGCAAAAGCTTTTTCAGTGTTGAAACCCGGCGATGTCCTGACAGTATGCCCTGGTGAATACTTTGAATCCGTGAAATGCGCGTTGACAGGTACGGAGAAAATGCCGATCACAATCCGCGCGGAACATAAAGGATTATCAATCATCCGCGGAGACCAAACGCTTAAAGCTGAATTTAAAAAAGTCGCCGGCCTGAACTTTACTTACGAGTGCATACCTCCAGTAGCGGTAAAAGGAGTAATAGAACGCGACTCATTGAGTATTTATTCGTCTGCATATTCAAAAGAAACTGTTGACAAATACCCGGGTACTTATTTTTATGACCAGAACAATAAGAAACTCTATTTACATACCAGCACCTCGGAAACTCCTGAAAGACATTACCTGACCCTATCCGGTATAGCTGGAGAATATGGTATTTACATAATTCCTCCGGAAAAAGATGCCAACGCGCAAAATATCATAGTTGATGGATTGGCCTTTACCGGCTTCACTCAGGATATTTCCAATAATACAAAACGTAAAGGCTTAGGCTTTGGGATTTCGCTCGGAAAAAATTGTATAATAAAAAATTGTACCGCGTTCCTTAATGCTACGGGAATCATAATTGAAGGATTGCCACATCCCTCTCGTCACAAAGAAACAGCGTTCTCAGAGAAAGGCATAGACAGTTGTGTTATAGAAAACTGCACAGGTTATGGTAACTATGATGGAGAAGGATTCGGCGCTTCCATATTGATGAAAGGCACAGTAAGAAATTCAAGCATTCGGAACTGTACGGCATTCATGTCAAGTAAATGTATCCGTCTCTATGCCGGGGTGATAGAGAATTGTTCCCTTGAAAATAATACGGCGTTTCTCCCGGGAGACATCTGGGACAAGGGGAATTTCGCCAATAACAATAGAATCATCGGGAATATATGCGATAAGATAAACAATTACACCCAGAACAATATAATTAAAGGAAATGTCTTCAAAACTAGTGGAGGCCCCGAACGTGAAGTTGTTGATAATGCCAGTGCTTTAAATATTACTCCCGTGGGTGCAGATGAAATTAATCTGGAACAACATTTTGCCGATCCTGAACATCTTGATTACAGACTCCAATCTGACTCAAGTTTCAGAGGTACCGGCAAAGAACCATTCCCCTACGCCGACAATGTTTTCTTTGTTCGTAATGACGGCAACGATAACGGAGAAGGAACGTCAGTAAAAAAGGCATGGAAAACTCTTAAAAAAGCATGCAAAAAGGCGCAAGCCGGACAAACTGTCTATATTTTCCCAGGCCATTACGATGAGGAACTCTCACCGGAAAATTCCGGTAAAAAAAACAGCCCTATAATATTTCGCCGTCGAGGGACAGGAGAAGTTTTCATAAAAAGTATTAATGTCACCCAAAAATCAAATATTGAAATAGAAGGGATAAATGTTATTTCAGATAATAATGATGCCATATTACTTAAGAACAGTGAAAATATTATATTGACTCAATGCGTGGCGGCAAACAGCAAAAACTGCGGTATCATGGCAGAAAACATAAATGACATGAAAATTACACATTGTTCTATCATAAAAAATAAGACTGGCATCTATTTGTCTGACTGTACAAATTCGGTATTAACTGCAAATATCTTCAGTGAAAATGGCTCTTCCCTGAGCGCTGATTCAGTAGAGACGCTATGCTCCGATTATAACAGCTATAATCCAGTAAACACCTTTTTCATATTGCGCAGCAGTTATTTCTGGCTATCGGACGCTTCGTATCAATTGCCTCAATGGATAAGAAAGTATTCTCTCGATATTCATTCTCAGGAAGCAATACCTGAATTTACGTCTCCTGAAAAAGGAAAGTTCTACTTGAAAAATTTCCAGGCTTTTAATGGACGAGGCCCCCTGGCCATGCCCATCGGCCCATTCGCCAGAATTAGAAAACCCGCGGTTGCTGAAAATAAAGATGTTCGCGTTTTTTCAACAAGCAGCACGACAGCAAATATTGAATGGCAAACCCCCGGCGCGCCGGCAAACGCGGAACTTCACTGGGGAACAGATGCTGAATGTAAAAACCGCATATCTGTCTCCATGGACGCATTGCTCCCTTATACTATGGATATAAATCATTATTTCAGTATCATCGGCCTGAAGCCGGGCGAAAAATATTATTTTAAAGCTGTCTCAAAAATTCCGTTTAAAACTGTTTTTTCGAATGAGGAAGCTTATGATAAACCTGAAAAAGAGGCTTTAAAAGTGCTGGTTTCAGAAACTCGCTCATTCAATACACACAAAGATGACTTAGCTCCAAAAACGTATCATGTTTCTCTAAAAGGCGATAATAAAAACAGCGGTCTTTCAGAAAATACTGCATTTAGAAATATCAGCTTTGCGGCGACAAAAATTAATGCAGGTGATACGGTAATTATCCATGACGGAACATACGAGGAAGATATAATAATCAAGGCTACAGGAGATAAGAACGCGACAATAACGTTCAAGGCTGAAAATCCGGGAAAAGTTCTTCTTAAGGGAAATGGCATAATTAAAAGCGCTTTTGAATTGCGTTTCAAAAGTTGGATAACGCTGGATGGCTTGTACATATCGGGATATGTATATTTTACACCTGATATATCCGGCTGCCTGAGCATTATCGGAGGCTCGAATAATACAATAAAACGTTGTATATTGGATGGGCGTCCGGTATCTCCGCTTATGACGCTCGTAGCAAAATGCACACAGGGATTGTTAATCGAAAATTGCGTTTTCAGAAATGCGTGGAGTGAAATTGTAATATATGAAAGTCCTGATGCAATTATGAGGAACAATGTTTTCTACGGTAATATGGTAAGTTGCATAACGGTAAACAATTCTATTAATAGCAAATTTACTCTTTCTCATAATATAATTTGTGACCAAGTACCGAAAAAATTAAACAACACCCTTGTCAATATCGGAGATACGGGAGTCATGCGGGAAGAATATAATTGTTATTTTACGAGACTTCCTGAAGACAGAAAGAAAGTGTTCAGCATAAGAAGACCGAAAAGGGAAGAATTAACCCTCTCTGAATTTACCCGAAAAACAGGGAAGGAAACGACATCATTTTTCGCGAATCCCGGAATGAAAATTATAAAGGAGTATGAAATATATCATGGAGATATGACAGGCAGACCGCATAAGTTTGTAACACAAGAGATGAATATGGATTCTGCCGGAAATCCTGTAATTGCGTTATTTGACGATTTTTTTGCTTCAAATCCCAAATGCAGAAAAAGCAAAGACGGCAAAACAATTGGACTGGAACCGGATAAATTTAAAATAAAGGATAAATAGAAATCATGGATACATTTTCCTTAAAAAAAGTTATGGCTTTTACTCTTCTGGAATTGCTCATTGTAATTACTATAATCGTTATTCTTACCGCCTTGCTGCTGCCGGCATTGAAAAGTGCGCGAGAAACCTCGAAAAGCATTAGCTGTTTATCCAATATAAAGCAATTGGGACTGGGACTCAACTCATACGCGGATGATTATTCTGGATATTTTCCTGATAAGCCAACAAGCTCAGACTGTTTTCTTTCATGGGATGCGAAAATTGCCGCGTATTTTAATCTTGATGGTACGAAATTCGTGCCTAATAGTAAGTCAACAGTCTACCTATGTCCTTCAATGCAGATAAATTATGCTTATTCAGGACGAAGTTTTGCGGCAAACAACAACTTAGGAGAAAACAGAGGACTTGATGTCGATATAAAACGCTTACCTCAAATTCTCTATCCTTCCATACTAGCAGGTCTGTTTGAAACTCCGAATTGTTCGGGTTCTTTTTTCGGTCCACGGCAAAGAAATATGTATATTGAAAATGAAACCATTAATAATAAACAGGAATTCCGGCATCGCAATGGAGAAAATCTCCTTTTTTTTGACGGACATGCTGAATGGAAATCATATGCATGGGTCGATTCCAGAGCATGGACTGGATTATATTACAGAACTCTGAAATAGTAATTTATGATCAATTGGGAATAATAAAATATTATAAAAAAATGAATATTTATAAGGAGTTGATGGATGAATAGAAGAAAATTTTATATACCCCCTGACAACAAAACACTTTCCTTTGCGTCACTTGAATTTACACGTTACGTACAAAAGTGTGCTGGAGAAGAATTATTTTCAGAGGAAAACCGGGATGATTGCGAATTTGTTTTTGACGTTTTGAATGATACAGACGCCGCAAAAATGCCGGAAGACATTTATCATAAATTTTTACAAATAAAGTATGATGGGTTCCTTGCGGGAGTTTACAATGGAAAAACGTATGTTTTAGCAAAAGAAGCACGCGGAGTTCTTTTCGGGATTTACAAGCTTCTGGAATTAGAATGTGGAATTGTTTTTGCCGCTCCAGAACAGGAGTTTATTCCGACAAAACGCCTATTGAGCTTTAAGAAACCGTTGCAGTTATATAATCCTGAATTTGAGTTGCGAGGTATCGGATTGCACAATGACTGGTATAAAGTTGACTGGCTGCCCATGCTTGACTGGATGACGAAACGCGGCTTCAATTGCCTCCAGATTTTCTTGAACTCATACAAGGAACGCCGGGAAAAACTCCTCCCTGAATTCTTGAAACGCGATACCATAGTAGATGCCGGGGCTCATTCGGCTTTTTATTTTCTGCCGCCGGAGAAATATCTTGAAAAATATCCGGAATATTATTCCCGAAAGTCGGATGGGACATTAATCGGCAAGCATCTGTGTTATGCACCTTCCCCAAAAAAAGAAGATGAATATGCCGCAAATATAATTTCATTTATAGAAAGCCATCCGGAAGTAAAGATCGTCGGTCTTTGGCCAGAAGACGGCGGTGGACGTTGCGAATGCGAAAAATGCTGTGGACAACTCGGGACGCTTGTACCTGAATTTGTTAACAGGATAACTGATAAAATTACAGAAAAATATCCCAGTATAATGGTCAATCACCTAGCCTATAGCGTTTATACTGCCCCCCCCAAGGATATAAAATTCAACAAAAACCTGTTTGTTAACCATTGCGATTACTGGGATCGCATAATAAATCGTCCCATTAACGACTATCGCCAAGGTTCCCCGGAACTACATTCCCCCGAAGAACATCAGGAAGCACAGGCTGCCGGACGCAAATACCGAAACCATAAAGATATTTGCGAAGAACTCCAGGCATGGCGGGAAAAGTGCAAAACAACAGTCTTTTCTTATTACTCAGACTTAGAAATGAAAAGAAGATTGCTTACCGATGTCAGCAACACAATTTGCGATGATCTCAAGTATTACAAGCGCGCCGGCATTGCCGGCTATATCGATTGCTGCTGTTATCCTCAGGATCTGACGGCTTCCATTTTCAACCTCTTTGCTCTTGGCAATTATTCCTGGACCCCTCAGATGGAAAGAAAAGAACTGTTGGAGTATTTTGCGGAGGGCTTTTGCGGCCCCGGCACAGAACCCTGTATTGTAAAATTTTATAATGCACTGGATGATATTGTTAATAAAAACTCAACGTTGGGCTTCAACACTGTCGATCTTCTCCATCGCAGCCCCCACGAGGTTGCTTTCTTCTCTGGTATCCGCGAGACATTGATAACAGCAACAATCTCCGAATTTGCCAATGGCATAAAATTAATGAAAGAGGCTCTGGAAGAGGCAGAGAAAGTCCCGGAAAACTTCAGAAAAAATATCACGGAACTTAAAATGAAAACCTGTGACTTGGAACTGCGCTTCAAAATGAATTTTTATTTCTATGCCGCTGAAGCATTTCTTGATCAGAATAAAAACGAAAATGCCAGGGCAGCATTGGATAACGCTTTAACTTTCTATAAGGAACACAAAGAAATCTTTAAAAATGAGGGTTGCGGTCTATCTGCGGGAAAAACAGCAAATTTTATTGCATCTAGAATAAATCAAAGATTGAACTCTTTCGCAAATAAGCTATAAATTCGTTGGTAAATAACAAAAAAGAAAATTCTATGAAAATAAAAATATACACCGCGGGCGGAACTATAGATAAAATATATTTTGACAAAAAGAATTCCTACCATATCGGAGATTCGATTCTGCAAGATTTACTGAAGGAAGGAAATGTAAACTTTGAATATGAGATAAAAGATTTCATGAAAAAAGACAGCCTGGACATGACTGATGAAGACAGATATATGCTCGCTGAAAAAATTTCAGGCGACGAATGCGACAGAATATTGGTAACGCATGGTACCGATACAATGGTCAATACGGCAAAAATACTGAAAAAAGAAATCAGAAATAAAATCATAGTCCTGACAGGTTCGATGTTTCCGGCAAGGTTCAGATCCAGCGATGCCGTCTTCAATGTCGCTTTCGCCGCCGCATCCCTCCAGCTTCTTGGAAACGGGACATATATCGCCATGAACGGACTGATTTTCGATCCTGATAACGCAGTGAAAAATATTCAGCTTAACCGTTTTGAAAAAATAACCCAGTAAAGAGATTGATTATGGAAATTATAATTTCATTCGCGACGGAAGACTTTATCACTCCTGAACATGACGAAGTACTTTTATGGCTCGCCGAAATGCTGTCAAAAAGAGGAATAAAGGGCTGCTTTCATCTGACCGGGGATTTGGCAAGGGAACTTCGGGACAGACGCAGAAAAGACATAATCAGAGCTCTGCAAAAACATGAAATCGGTTATCACTGCAATACTCACGGCGCGTATCCATTTATCTTTTCCGTCTGCGAAAACATGGACTGGGACAGCGCCGTTTCCCGGCTGATGGAGACTGAAGCGAAAGGCATTCACGATATTTCCGAAATCACCGGTACTTTTCCCAAATACTTTGTGATTGAATTCGCCAGGGCCCCACAACTTATATACGCCATGCGGATGCTCGGTATAAGCACTCTGGGCCTCTCTGAACTGCCATCCATGGAAAAACCTTTCGTCTCATATGCTGGATCCCTGTGTTATTCCGGTCCCATCATGGGACTTGAGCCGCCGCAGATGGAGCAAAAACGATTGCAGAACATGAAAAATGAATTTGACGCGCTTTACAGTAAAGCTTCTGAAGGAGAATATGACGGAATACTGAAAGTATTTCTGCATCCCTACAAACTTATCTATCCACATGCAGAGGCTTCATGGGTCAGCCGCAATGACATTTACAGAAAATATGACGTTAAAAATAAATGGCTTGTTCCCCCGCTCTTTCCTGCCAAAACTATAAAACGGCTTCATCGTGAATTTGAAGAAATAGTGGATTATATATTGGAACACAAAGGGGTTAAGTTTCTAAGCACCTCTGAACTTTCAGATAAATACAGGACAAGATATCCTTCCTTCGTAACGCTAAAATCATTACTTGAAATCGCGGAAAAGTCCATTGCAGAGACTACATTCATAAAATCAGGCGGCATATATTACTCTCCTGCTGAAATTTTAGCCATGGCTGTTTACGCGCTGAAGGAATTTGAAAAAAACAAAAAACTTCCTGAAGAAATAATTTACCGAAATATACTGGGGCCGGTTGAAAGTGCTCCGCCATTCAGGAAAACCGGGAAAATAAAAACAGAAAATATTCTGAAAACCATGGATAATATAAACAGAAAAATTGATTTTCACCAGAGAATGCCTTCTCATATTGAAATTGGGAAAGACACGCTCCCTCCGGGGGGTGCCTTCAAACTTCTGATGAAGGTTCTCGTAAGTCTTTCCAAGGGCAATAAACTGCCATATCATGAGGCCGGAAGTTTTCAGGACTTTCCATCAGTATCAGAGGAAAAGTATTTTCAGACAAAGACATTCACGCGTCCGATATATCCGGAAAACTTCACCGGGAAAAATATCTGTGTTTCCAACAAACTCCAATCATGGTCATATAAGCCTTCAATTAAAATATAAACAAAGGAAAATTCATGAATTTGAAACTGAATGAAAAAAGCATACTGAAAGACTTTATCAGTTGGGTAAAAATAGACAGTCCGAGCGGCGAAGAAGAGAAGATAAGCAGGGAAATAATCAAACGCCTGAAAAAGGCGGGCTGCTCCGTTGAAGCCGATAAGATTGGAAACATTAAAGCCACTTTAAAGGCGTCAAGAGGAAATGAGAAAATACCGTTTAAACTTTTTTCAGCGCATATCGACACTGTCGAGCCGGGGCGCGGGATAAAGCCTGTAGTACTGAAAAACGGGCTGATACGTTCCGACGGCAGAACAATACTGGGCGCGGACGACAAGGACGGACTCACCGCGATAATACAGGCCCTTGAATATGTGGTGAAAAATAAAATCCCTCATGGAGCTATTGAGCTTCTTCTCAGCGTTTGTGAAGAACGCGCCACAGAGGGAAGCCGCCAGATAAAAAAAGGCTGGCTGAAATCAAAATGCGGATGGATTTTTGACGGCCCCGGCCCCATAGGCAGCATTCATCACAGTGCTGTTGGTTCCGCTGAATTCAACATAGAAATTACAGGAAAAGCCGCACATGCTGGAGCATGTCCCGAACTTGGCATCAACGCCCTTAAAACCGCGGCAAACGCCATCGCAAGGATACAGCTTGGAAGGCTTGCGGACAATCACACTGTAAATATAGGGATTTTCAAATCCGGCGTGGCTAAAAACATTGTTCCGCCAAACGCTGAAATAACAGGTGAAGCGCGTTCAACCGTCGTCGGCAAAATAAACGAGTCCATTTCCCTGATTGAAAAAATATTCGCGGAAGAATGCAAAAAGACAGGCGCAAAGTTCAGTTTCAAACACATGATAAGTTATTATCCCTACAAGCTTAAAAGTAATTCGGAACTGATACGCTATACATCGTCAATTCTACGTAATGCCGGCTTCACTCCTGAAGTCAAAGGCATAAAGGCCGGGACGGACGCGAACAATCTTAACAGGCTCGGCATGGAAGTGCTGGTACTTTCCACTGGCAGAAATAAAAACCATTCCGTCGAAGAAGAGACAAATATCAGTAATATCATTGCCATGAGCAAACTGGCGATAGAGCTTATGAAAGCATGATATACTAATATATAAAAGTATTCCAACATAATTTTATCATATATACCATAAATAATTTATTTATTCATGGTATTTTTTATTTACAGCTTGCATTATCTTCATTTATCAGATATAATTGGTATATCTGTAAAGCGTATAAATATATACCATAACCAAGCAAAGGCAGATGAATAATGCAAGTAAAAGCGCATGTTTTGAGAGAAATAAAAGAACCCGTCAAAGTCCCGCTCTCCACACTCGGATACAGGGACTTTACATCAAATGAAGACTGGTATCACAATCTCATTTCGTTCACCTCTCTCAGGTATCTGAAAGAACGGGACAGCGTATTATGCGGCATGACATCGTTCGATACGGACATAATGTATGAGTTTTCATGCAGAGATAAAAAATTCAGATGCCTGGATTACGGAAAAGTAAGCGAAAAATTCGAGATAAAAATACACCGTTCACTTCATATAATGAAAGACGGCAGCGCGATAGGGGCGACAGCCTGTCTTCACAGGGAAGACCAGCGCGGAGAAGGTCCCGGCGGGCGCATATTCAGGCTCGATATAGAAAAAGCCAATTATGATTTTCTGGGTATTCCCGTGGAATACGATTATATCCAGACCATAACAGTAGATGAGAAACGCGGGCTCATATACGGTTTCACATATCCGGTTTTTAATTTTTTTGTTTTTGACATGAAAAAAAGAAAAAACAGAAGGGTTGATTACGTCGGAAGCATACCCCACATAGTGGCGCTGGACGATAAGGGCCGCTATTGGGCAACGTGGAACAACAGGACGCATAATCTCTTCCGCTACGACCCGGACAATGACAAGATGGAATTCTTTCAGCACAATCTCCCGCAGACTAAAAATTCATGCAGCCTGATGTATCCGGGCGCGGGCCCCATAGACGGGATGATAAACGGGGGCGACGGTTTCCTGTACATCGGCGAGGCTTATGGAAACATAGACAGACTGAATCCCGAAACCGGGGAAGTTTACGATATTGGCAAACCGCTTCCCGGCGAAACACGCATTCCCGCCCTTGAAAAAGGACCTGACGGAAGACTTTACGGGATAGCAGGTTTTCTGGGAAGATGTCATCTCTTTTCAATGGATTTGAAAAACGGAAAATTTGAAGACCTGGGGCATATAAGAGATTCAGAAACAGGAGAAGCTTTATTCATAGGACATGACTTGTGTTTTGCCGGAGATGGGACTATTTTTATAGGAGAAACGGATACCGCCCACCGGGCCGGCTATCTGTGGGAATGTAAAATCTGAAAATGAAAGGCTTTCTCAAAATGAAAAAACTCCTCCGTCTCCTCTTTATCGCAATCATCTTCCAATCCGCGGTAGCGTTCGCGCAAGACACAGTAGCGCCTAAAACTCCAATATGCTCCTTAAGGCTTCTGCTTCCTCCGGCTGTTTACGCTGTGCCGGGACACGAGATAAGTATCTATTTTGATAACGTGATATTGACCCCGTGCGTAAAGAATTATCTTTTTGATGTTGACTGCAAAGCCGGACGTCAGGACCAGGAACGCTGGCGTTATACGCCCGAGTCAAAGGACGTTGGAAGTTTTCCATTTTCATTGAAAGTTTTCGACACCTTTGATAAATTAGCAGGGGAAGCATCCACGACAGTTTACCTGAGTCCGGCAAATGCCGGGGCCGGGAAAAATATAAGCCTGCTCATCGTAGGGGACAGCCTTACCGACGCATCTGTTTATCCAAAAGAATTATACAAGCTTTTCAAAAATGAAGGCAATCCTAACGTCAAATTCATAGGAAGCCACGCAGGACACGGTTCGGAAGTCAAGGAAGGCGTTCCGGGGCACGAAGGAAGAGGCGGCTGGACTTGGAACAGTTTCTGCACAAAATGGACAGAAGAAAAGGATAAACCATATCGCGCTAAAAGTCCCTTTCTTGTTTTAAAGGAAGGAAAGCCCGTACTTGATTTCAAAGCTTATTGTGATAAATACAACGAAGGCAAAGCCCCCGACTTCATCACCATTATGCTCGGGATAAACGACAGTTTTGGAGCAACCGACGAAACCATAGAAAAAAGCATTGACAGCATGTTCGGTTATGCGGATACCCTTCTCGCCGAATTTCGCAAAGTCGGGCCAAACACAAAAATAGGCATAGTGCTTATTCCTCCTCCTGCGGCAACACAAGACGCGTTCGGCTCCAATTACAAATGTGGACAGACCCGCTGGCAGTACAGGAAAAATCAGCACAGGGTTGCCGAGAGGCTCATTCAGAAATTCGCGGGAAAAGAAAAGGAAAATCTTTTCATAATTCCGGCTTATATAAATATCGACTGTGTCAACGGTTTCCCGAAGAAGCAGGAGACTGCGAATTCCAGATCAAGCGTTAAAATATCCCGTGATTCAAACGGAGTACATCCTGCGCCGGAAGGTTATCTCCAGATAGCGGACTCCATATATTACTGGTTGAAATATCAACTGAGCCAAGAGAAATAAAATGAACACTAATGAAGTCTTTCATGCTTACGAGAGACGTTTCGCAAAAGTGATGTCGGAAATTCCGGTCAGAAAACCATGGCTGGAAAAAGACAGGGAAAAAATAATATCCGCCACCAAGAAATGCCTCGGCATCAAAGATGAATGGATACCTGAAATCAAAGCTGAAACCTTGCGTACCGTCAAGGGCGAAGGCTTCAGCATTGATTTCATAAAGTTTGAATCATGGAAAAGTACCGTCGGCACCGCGCACATTTATAAACCGGAGATCCCGGCAGGCGAAAAAGCCCCTCTTGTAATTCTCTGCTGTGGACATGGCGCAAACGGAAAACTCTGTCCCGGATATCAGGCAATGGCAAGACGTCTGGCAAAACAGGGCGCAATGGTCATTGTTCCCGATAACATAGGACAGGGCGAACGCGTTCCCATGGGACACAGCGGCCCCGTAATCCCTTTCGCCTGCGGAATGAGCGTACAGGGCCTAATCGTAATGGAAACACTCGCTTGGCTCGAATGGGCAAAAAAAAATCCCCTTGTGGACAAATCTCGACTGGCGGCAATAGGCAATTCCGGCGGCGGTACACTTACAATGTTCCTCGCGGCATTAGGCAAAGGGCTTTCCGCAATATCTTCTTCGGGATATCCAAATACGTTCGAATTCATCGCCCGGAAAGAGAAAAAACATTGCCACTGCAATATTCTCCCCGGAATAGTCGGACGTCTTGAAATGTGGGAACTTTACGGAGTATTCGCACCAAACAAACTTATGCTCTTTCAAGGACTGGAAGACTCTCTTTTCCCGGCGGACATATTTTATTCCACCGCCAGAAAAGTTAAATCCGTTTATGAAGAGATGAACGCGGCAGGCGCATTTTGCTTTGAAGTAATGCCCGGAAAACATCCCTGGAACAATGATAAAAGATTCCTCATAAGCTCTTTTCTTGCGGAAGCTTTGAAACTGCGTCCGTCGGAGAATCTGGAAAAAGATGACAAATGCCTCATGGGAGAAGAGGAAAAATGCCTGGAAAAATGGCCAGAAAACGCATTATCGGCAGATGATATCGCCAGAAACCTAAGCGGACTTAATCCGCCTGACAGCCTGAAACTCAGCGATGTATATCCGCCCAATCCCATGCCTGAAGAAATTTCACAAGTTTCTTCAAGGGGAGATACCATGCAGATACTCGCCCAGTTTGAATGTTTTTTATCCGACGGGAAAAAAATAATCTAAAATACCAAGGGAGATAAAAATGTTTTCAAAGGTACTCGAAACGCCACGCTGCATGAATATGGGATTTCATTACACGCGCCAGTACAGCCGCAGAAGCCGTGTAAACGTCATGGGGCTGGTTGACCATTCCACCGAAGAGTGGTCCCGCTGGTATGAAAAAGCTCACGGCGCTGAAGCCATGAAAAAGATGGCGGAACACGGTTATAGTCTCATGGAAATACATTTTCTTTACGGATACGGGCTGAAAGGCGAAAAGGAAGAAATCGAACTTACGAAAAAAATGGTTTCCAACGCTCACAAATTCGGCATTAAAGTACTCGGATATTTTCAGTTTTTTTCAGTGCAGGAGGAATTATTCTTTCTCGAAAACCCCTGGGCCGCAAAATGCATTCAATTGAAAAGCGACGGCAAACGCCATGAATACGCCTATGACCGCCCTGCCCTATGCTTCACAAACAAACAAGTGCAGGACTATTACCTGAAAGGAATAGAAATCGGGTTGAAATACTGCGATCTGGACGGCATAAGGCTGGACAATGATTACTACAAGGGATGCTACTGTCCGAACTGTCAGAAAGAGTTCAGGGCATATCTGAAAAAGAATTTTTCCAAAAAAGAAGCGAGGAGGGTTTTCGGATTTGAGGATTTGAGCGGAGTATCGCTTGTACCGCCTCTGGAAGACGGAAACGGAAGAGGCGGAGACCCCTTATGGTCTGCAATGGTGAAATTCCGCCAGCAGCAGCGTCAGGGAATTATGAAAATGATATCTGATAAAATCCTTTCTATAAAGCCTGACGGAATACTAGGCGGCAATCCTGCCGTAAGCAGAAAACCAAGTGACGCTTTCAGAATAAATGTATATCCGCCGGATCTGGGAAAAACCCATCATCTAATCTGTTCCGAAAACAGCCTTTTCCCAGCTAGAACAGGCGCCTCCATACGTCATCAGGTAACTATTTACAAACATGGGCAATCCTCAGATTTCAAGGTCTTCCCATCGCATCATCTCTATACAGCGGAAGGCAGGACACGCTGGCCGGAAAACATGGAAGAATGCGCCCTGACCCTCTGCGAGGCCCTTTGTTTTGGCGGACATGTTCCCTGCACCACATGGGGTTTGAGGATGGATGGAGATGAGAACAAAACACTATATGAAAGGCCCCATTTTATTGAGGCGTTGCATCCGGTCAGGGATTTTTTGAGGGAACACCAGAATGTTTATAAGTCCGCAAAATGTTCTGCGACAGTCGGCATATACATGAACAGGGAATCTCTGAACAGCGACAGTATCAGGGCATGGCATTCAATACAGGGAGCAATACAGCTTTTGCTGGCAAATCACGTACCCTTCCGGTTCATAGACGAAGATGAAGACGGCATAATGAAAGACCTCGAACTCCTGATAATTCCCGATATAAGGCTGGTGAGCGAAAAACAGCTCGACCATTTCAGGAATTTTCTGAAAACCGGAAAAATCCTCCTCAGCGGCGAAGCCTGCCTTTACGACGAATACTTCCTCCGGCGCGAAAAAAGCGAATGGACAAAGTTCCTGTCCAGCAAAAACATTGAATATCTTAAAGACTGCCCTGAAAAAGCTGATGAAAAAAAGGTGGAATATTTCCACGGCGGAAATTATGTAAAAATACCGTTTCCAGAAAAAGGCAGCCAGTTTATGAAAGCGCTGAAGAGCGTTTACAAGCCGCTTATAAGCGCGGAAGGCAGTCCGTTTATAGCGATAGATTTTTTTGCCAACCCGAAGAAGGAATATTTCATTCACCTGCTGAATTATGACAACAATAAGCCTGCTGATTTTTCCGTCACAATAAACAGGAACATCAAATCCGCCGAGTTTTATTTTCCAGAAGTGCTGGGCCCGGCCCTCCAGCCGTCAATGTCCCTGCAGAAAGATTCGGCAACTATAAAAATAAAGAAACTCCATACCTACATGGTCATAAAGTTTCAGTTAGCAGGCTTGCCGTAAACGGCAGGGCCCTTGCGGTATTCGGTTTTTTCAAGCCATTCCTGCGGGTAACCGGCCCTTTCTCCGGGACGTTTCGCGTTGAGGTATCCCGAGCTGTAATTCACTATGAGGGAATCGGCAAGGCCCCACCATTCACGGATTACTTTTTCGGCATTCTCGGAACAGTAATTCGTCAGATACTTTTTAAGGTTTTCAGGTTTCTGCTGGTAAAGCATAAGGGCTTCCGTATCTATTACCTGAAGTGTGCTTATTTCGGATGTCTCTATTTCATTCTGTTTTGCCTGTATGTCCTTTATCATATAGGAATACTTGAGTTCAGCCCAATTTGCCGTAAAGTTAAAAACGCGCCAGGCAAAACTTCTGTCAATTTTATCAACTGAACCATACTGAAAAGACTTCGGCAGATCTGAAACACCTGCATAAAAAGGCATATAGCATGTCGCATGAGGAACGTCAAAACCAGCCCACATGACTCCGCCTATCGGGTCGGGCAACCAGCCTCTGGCCTGACAGATATAGGAATAGCCCGTATAAGGTACGCATACGGGGCGTTCCCATGCGCCGGGTTGTTTTGTTTCGGGCATTTTCAGGAGGCCCCCGATTGAATCATATTTGCCGATATATCTCGAAGGGGACGAAAACGGGCCGGCCGCTATACCTTTTGCCATATCAAATTCAGTTCCTTCGAAATGATCCCTGTGAAGCGCCATCATGTCTTTTACGGCGAGTTTCCGGGCGGGCATGATGGAAAACGGATATTCTTCCGTAAAGGAATCCGCCACCCAGGGATTCAGGTTCAGGGCCGGATTGATTATCGAAAATATTCTCCATACCCGTCTGAGGCTGTAATAAGGATGATGAAATTCACCCAGGCTCACGGTTTTGAGCCAGTCAAGTTTTCCCTCGGATGGCGCCCACCAGCCGTATTCCTCGGCCATCTTAAAAATCTTTTTTGAATAAAGCATATCCGGACTGTCCGTTTCAATCTCGCGTATTCTGAACTCGTTTGCCGCGACAAAAACTTCTCCGTCCGGAACTTTTTTAGCGACCCAGAGGCCGCCTTCGAGGTCAGGTGAACAGCAGAGCTCCATAACCCAGCCTTCATAGGCGTCCGCAAAAATCAGGGTTTCGCCTGTCCCGAAATAGCCGTATTTGTCTATAAGCTCACCGACAAGGATTACAGCATCTTTCGCTTTTTTACAACGTTCAAGAGCTATGCGCGAAAGTTCAGGTGAAAACATGATTCTTTTTCCATATTCGGGTATTGCCATTACTTTGGCGTTGCATGTGCATTCGCCTGACATGAGCTGATGTTCGTTCATTATGCCATAATTGGCGTCGAAATAAGCGTAAGTGCGGGGTACTTGCTCTATATATCCCACGGGTATTGTGCCTTTGTGCCCTGGGGTGTTGTAAGCGGGGGCCCTGCTTTTATTTACTATTCTGGGATAATTGCAGTTGGAGCCGAATACAGGACGCGAATAGTTTTTGCCGTAACTCCCGGCAGGGACATAAACTATGCGCTGGTCGGCGAATTCGTTATCATCGGTATGGCTTACCATCATAGAACCGTCCGCGCTGGCGCCCTTTGTCACGAGAATAGTTGTACACGCGTCTGAAAAATGAATGAACGAAAAAATCAGCAACACTGAAAATATTTTTTTTAACATAAGGTCTCCTTGTTTCCCGATTAAAATATCACTAAATGTGCCTTGCGACAATGAAACGTTCAATTCCGTTGAAATCTTTTTTTATTTGGATTTCGTTAAATTTCGCCTCTGAAAGAATTTTCCGGACTTTTTCCGCCTGGTTTATGCCCAGTTCAAGCATGAGCAGGCCGTTTTCAAAAAGAAATTCAGATACCTGTTCAATCAGGCGCGCTATCAGGTCAAGGCCGTCATAACCTCCGGCAAGGGCGAGTTCCGGCTCAAATTTTCCGACTTCTTCGGGCAATGCTTTGAGTTCGTCCTCAGAAACATAAGGCAGGTTCGCGGCAATCACATGAAATTTAACGCCACTTACAGCATCAAGGAGATTTCCCTGAATGAAACGCGCGTTCTCAAGTCCGTACCTGCGTCTGTTTGCTTCAGCGTATTTCAAAGCCTCCGGGCTTATGTCTATGCCTGTTACGCGCGCGTCTTTTCTTTCGTAGGCCGCAGAAAGAGTTATCGCGCCGCTTCCCGTGCCGACGTCGCAAATTTCAGGATTAGCGGGGGCCATTTCCACAATCATTCCTGCCAGAATTTCCGTTTCCGGTCTGGGTATCAGAACGCCCGGCCCGACATTAAGGGTAAGTTCCCTAAAAAAAGCTCTTCCGTAAATGTATTGAAGGGGTTCCCCGGCAAGGCGTCTGGCTGTATTGCGTCTGATATTTTCGACAGTTTCGGGAGAAAGAGGCCTGAATTTATCGGCATGGAGTTCGAGACGGGATATTGAGAGGGCTTCCGTTACAATATATTCAGCGTCGGAAAGAGGCTGCCGGAGGGAGCCTTTTTCAAGGGCTGACACCGTTTCTTCAAGTATATCTGAGAGTGTGACTTTAATATTCGTATTCCTCTGTAAATAAGGAAGGAGAGAAAAGGCCGGAAACTATTTTTCGCTTCCGGCTTCGGAAATAATATCGATAAATTCATTTTTCGATACTTCTTCCAGGCTTTTGCCTTTTGCCTTGAGTTTTTCATTCACCTTGATAGCGGTTTCCACCATCCGCTCATGTGTTTCCTCGGAACCACCCGCAAGGTAGAAATTCTCACCTTTGGTCATCCGGGAATGACCATCCTTATTATCAAAGCCTATCCCCAAAAGAAGGGCTTTTTTATTTTTTCCGCCTTTATTGTCTGTATTTCTTGGAGACACCATATATTAAACACCTCTGAAAGCTAATATCACTGCATTAATTATAGCACTGAAAGCCTCATAATCAAAGGCTGAAAAACGAGGCTTTTCCATAAACTGCCGTTTTTAATTTCCCGAATATATCAGTTTATCATTTCGGGAATTGCAATTTTACAGAGGCAGTCCTATATTTCCTGCGAATCTGAAAATGGCATAAAATTTTTTGTTCTTCAAAAGGGGGGCTTTTATTTAATTCTCCCGGAGAATTTTTGTTTTATGTGTAATCTTATATATTCACAGACTAAGGGTTTCCATGATGAAAAAGAAACAGACGGAAGAAAAAGAAATGAAAGGCGCCGAGATAGCGATAAGATGCCTCGAAAAAGCGAATGTCGAGACAATTTTTGCGTATCCGGGCGGACAGTCAATCGAATTGCACCAGGCCCTGAAGGACGCAAAAATCAGAGTCGTGCTTCCAAGGCATGAACAGGGCGGCGCGTTCGCGGCAGTGGGTTATGCCAGGATAACAGGCAAAACCGGTGTCTGCATGGCTACCAGCGGCCCCGGCGCGACAAATCTTATCACCGGCATAGCTGATGCCTACATGGATTCCGTTCCCCTGGTAGTGGTAACAGGACAGGTAGGAACACATTTCATCGGCAAAAACGCCTTTCAGGAAACTGATATAATCGGAATAACCAGGCCTATCGTAAAACACAGCTATCTTGTCATGGACATAAATGACATACCCAAGATATTCGCGGAAGCTTTTTATCTGGCGAACAGCGGCAGGCCGGGGCCTGTCGTCATAGACATACCCAAGAATATACAGC
This sequence comes from Lentisphaerae bacterium GWF2_44_16, assembly GCA_001803225.1. Classification (GTDB taxonomy): domain Bacteria; phylum Verrucomicrobiota; class Lentisphaeria; order Victivallales; family GWF2-45-14; genus GWF2-44-16. The sequence goes on from MHBF01000064.1 coordinate 34,180, forward strand.
AGCAGCGCAGTGTCCCGGTATTCCCCGAGGAAGTAATTCTCCGCGCTTACAGGCCGGAGCATAAACTCAACGAGGCCGATGTCTTGAAAATAAAGGACGCCATAAAGGACTGCAAACGTCCGTGCATTTATGCCGGAGGCGGCATCATTACGGCGGAAGCTTCGGATGCTCTCAGAAAATTTGCGGAATCCTTCAACATACCGGTTGTAACGACCCTTATGGGAATAGGCTGTATTCCTGATAAACACCCGCTCTGCCTTAAATGGCTCGGTATGCACGGCACCGTTTACGCGAATAACGCCGCTAACGAAGCAGATCTGCTCCTGGCTTTCGGGGCTAGATTCGACGACAGGGTTACAGGGCCGGTAAAAACATTCGCGCAGGACGCTAAAATCGTTCACGTCGATATAGATTTGTCTGAAATCAACAAAAACAAACATGCCGATATCGGCGTACTCGCCGATATAAAAGACATGCTCGACGCACTGAACAAAGCTCCCATTTACAAGGAATACAAAGAATGGCACGCCCAAATCAGGGAGTGGAAGAAAAAATATCCTCTCTCTTATAAAGAAAACAACAATATACAACCGCAATACGTCATCCAGACCCTTTCCAGACTTACGAAAGGCGAAGCGGTCATTGTCCCGGGGGTCGGACAGCACCAGATGTGGTCAGGCCAGTATTACGAATACAAGTATCCCAGACAGTTCCTTACATCGGGAGGACTCGGCTCAATGGGCTTTGGACTTCCCGCCGCAATGGGCGCTAAAATAGCATGTCCGGATAAGCTCGTCGTAAATATAGACGGTGACGGAAGCTTCCAGATGAACATTCAGGAACTCGGCACCATACACAATGAGGATGTCTGGCTCAAAATGATTATCCTGAACAATCAGCATCTGGGAATGGTTGCCCAGTGGGAAGACCGTTTCTACGGGAGCCGCAGGGGAAATACCGATCTGAGAAATGCCAGGTCCAATCGCCCGTATCCTGATTTCGTAACCATCGCCAAAGGCTATCAAATTCCCGGACGCGAAGTTTACAAAAAGTCCGAAGTTGAAGATGCCATACGCGAAATGCTTGAAACTCCGGGGCCATTCCTTATTGATTGTCATACAGGATATCAGGAGCATGTGTTGCCCATGATACCTCCAGGCAAGACATATAAAGATATACTAAACGAATAAATATTCCGAAGGGTATTTTTCAATTGGGAAATATGGCGACCGAAACAGCGGTATTACAATCAGGGGGCTATGCTCATGAATAAAATCATATATGCGGCACTGCTTTCAGTACTGTTTGTAACGGCCCTTCCTGCGGCAAAAGCCCCGGAACTCAAGGTGCAGTCCATACTCGCTTCGGTAAACGGAGAGCCCATAAGCCTTCTCGACGTCATATTTGAAACAGGGCGCGAGGAGGCCAAATTATGCGCGCTCTATTCCGGACAGGAACTCTGGGAGGAAACACGGAAACTCAGAAAAAAAGTCCTTGAGGACATCATCGCGCGAAAACTGATTTATGCCGATTACCAGAGCAACCCGTTTACAATACCCCCCCAGTACATAGAGGATATGATGGACGCGCTGGCTTCCGAATTCGCCGGGGGAACAAGGGACAGCCTCGACAAAAAAGCAAAAAAAATGGGCACTTCGACGAAGGAACTCAAGGAAAAAGCTAAAATCAAAGTCGCCGTCGAAATGATGATGAGCGACCAGTGCTTCAAAAACATATTGATAACTCCCAAAGACACCTACGAATATTTCCAGCAGCATAAAGAAGAATTTTCCACTCCCGCGCAAGTCGAAATTGAAATGATATTTTTGAAAGACAACGAAGAAAAAAAAGACAGTATCAAGGAAACCATAAGGGAGATCACTGAGGATACAAAAAGCGGAGACGCCAAAATCTTCAGGTCCCTCGCAGTGCTTCATTCAGAAGGCCCGAACGCGGAAAATGGCGGTTCCCTCGGTTGGATAGACGAAACAAAACTCCGCTCTGAATTCGCCGCGGCATTGAAAGGCGCAAGCCCGGGCACCGTCGCGGGACCGGTCAAAACGGAAGAAGGGGTATATTTTTTGAGACTGGCGGAAAAAAAAACAGAGGAAAACCTTCCATTTGAAGGCGTCGAAGCAAAAATCAAGGAACGCCTGGAACAGAAAGAACGGGAAATCGTATATAAAAAATATATCGAAGATTTGAAAAGCAAAGCCGTCGTCAGATACTATTTTTAACCTGTCCGCTCAATTCGTCCCTGAAATCGCAACCGTTATTTTATTATTTCACCCGATAAGGTCTATGGGGGGTTCTTTTCATCCCGATAAAGGGCGTCCTGCTGAAGACCCATTATCTTCGTGTGTATGGAGATAATGTTATCATGTTCATCCATACGGCGCTCGATTCTTTCAAATCTTTTTTCGATCCCGTTTAATATCTTGTCTGTCTTTAAGGGGTTTTGAAAGATCTTATCTCTGTGACTGATTTTGTGTCCAGACACAGAAAACCTTGTGGCCGGAATTTTCCCAATTGAATGAGATTCTTCACAAATATCTTACGAAATCACAGAAAAAATCATATCTTAAAATTAAATTACACGGTATGCTCAGAATTTTAGAAATCGCGGAAATACTTAATGTAAAATCTATTACAAATTAGTCAGCGGGGTCGTACCCGGAGGACCCGACCCGGAGGAAATCAATCCATTGGGAAAAACTGTAATTGGAAACACAAAACCGAAGTTCTGGAGCTTAGACCAATTTACGGTATATCGTAAATTGGTCTTGACTATTTTACGATATATCGTATATTGGTAGCATGAAAAATTTAAAAAGAATATACGGAAGCATTATATCCGGTCACTTGAAAACAAACCGTCAAATGGTGTTTGTGACAGGGCCGAGGCAGGTGGGGAAAACTTTTGCCTGCCGGAGTCTGCTTCAGGATAAATCAAAATACGTCAACTGGGATAATCTCGACGACAGGGCCCTTATCTTGAAAGGACCTTCGGCGCTTGCCTCAAAATTGCAACTGGACAGATTGTCCGCATCCAAAACTGTAATTGTGCTGGATGAACTCCACAAGTTTTCAAAATGGAAATCGTTCCTGAAGGGATTTTTCGACACATACGAGGAACAGGCAAGCATCCTCGTTACCGGCAGCCTGATGATGAACATTCACAGGAAGTCCGGAGACAGCCTGATGGGACGTTATTTCCTTTACCGGATGCATCCTTTTTCAATTGCAGAGCTGGCAAATACGGACATTCCCAGCCATAAATCGATTGTGCGACCGCCATCGCGCATTTCCGAAAAAGATTTCAATGCGCTTTATGAGCATGGCGGTTTCCCTGAGCCTTTCATCAACCGCACTAAATCTTTTACCTCCCGCTGGTGGGGGCTGAGGCTTGAACAGCTTATAAAGGAAGATATGCGGGACATGACCAGGCTTCATGAACTGGCACAACTTGAAGTGATGGCCAGGATACTGCAATCGCGCTCCGGGACACAACTAAATTATTCGACTCTTGCCTCGGAGGTCAGGGTTTCCATTGACACCGTCAGACGCTGGACTGATGCGCTTTGCTCTATGCAGTTCGGGTTTATGCTCAGACCATGGCATAAAAATATTTCCAATTCCCTGCTGAAAGAACCCAAGTGGTATCTCCGGGATTGGACCGGCATAAATGACCCGGGGGCCAGGATTGAAACTTTTGTCGCATGTCATCTGCTCAAGGCTGTTGAGGGATGGACAGACCTGGGTTTCGGCGATTTCTCGCTTTTTTATCTCAGGGACAAGATGAAAAGGGAAGTTGATTTTCTGATTGTAAGGGATGGCATTCCCTGGTTTCTTGCCGAGGTGAAGAAAAGTGATGACAAGATTTCAAAATCCTTGCATTATTTTATGGAAAAGACAGAGGCCCCGCATGCATTCCAAATCGTATTTGACGCTGATTACGTTGACGCTGACTGTTTCGCATCAAAAGGTAAAGGGAAACCGCTGATAGTTCCTGCAAAAACGCTGCTCTCGCAGTTAATTTGAAATATAGAGAAAGAATATCAATCGAGGTTACCCCTTATGATGACAGAGCAACAATTGTTTGAAAAGTTACAGCTTATAGAGAGGCTCTTTGAAGGGGCGGCGACTCCGGGCGAACGCAATGCCGCCGCCAATGCGCGGGAAAGGATAAAACAGCGGCTGGAGGAAATAGAAAAATCCGAGCCGCCCGTTGAATATAAATTTTCGCTTCACGATGTATGGGCGCGCAAGCTTTTCACCTCTTTATTGCGCCGTTACGGCATTAAGCCTTACCGTTATTACCGGCAGAAGCATACAACCGTCATGGCGCGGGTTCCGCATAAATTCGTCCAGGAAACCTTGTGGCCGGAATTTTCCCAGTTGAATGAGACCTTGCATAAGTATCTTAACGAAATCACGGAGAAAATCATATCTGAAAACGTCTTCTCCGACAACTCCGAAGCGGAAGTTATCAGCGATGCCCCGGGGCTATTATCTGAATAATTCGTTAATGCGTATTTCTGATATCGACCACGCCAATCCCTTCTTTGCCTTCGATAAGAAATATGCCGTCCTTGAAGGACAGAAGAACTTCTCTATCTTTGTTGCGATATTGTAGCAGGAAAATATAGCTTCCTCCGGGATTTGCGCCCTTGAACCTGTCACCGAAACTCGCCTTGTTCAGGTTATCTTCTATGTGTCGAATCCGTATATCATCTCTTAAGCCTGGCAAATGCCAGTAATTGTAGATGGCTATGATTTTTGATACATTTTCCCAGTCCAGAAATTCGTTCACCGATCCCTTCAGATTGGAGTTCAGGCTTTGTACTCTGTCATAGAGATCTTCTTTCGATTTGTCAAAAAACCATCCAAGAGTTACAAAGCCGCCAGGGTTCGTAACTTCAGGAAGTTTTTCAGCATGGACTGAAATTATCGATAGCATAACTATAAATGAGATTAGGATTTTCATCGTATTTCTGTAATCGGTCAACCCGCCTTGCCGCATACGGCGCCGACGACGCGGCGCCCTCCCCTATTTTCGTTCTTGCACGCTCAACGGGGGAGGGTTTTGCTTCGTCAAAACCGTCTTTCCGCACCCTCAAATAAGGCGACTGACCGATTACCGAATTTCTCCATTAGGTTATCTTAATAATATAAACCATCAAAAGCAAGTTTTCTTTACATGTCAGGTTTTTAGGGTAAAGAATTTCCCATTTTATTGCCCTGCGTATTCCGAGCCTGCCGTACTGACTGAGCGAAGCGAAGGAGGCTGGCGACGGCAGGCGGTTATAGCATGTACAACGTGGACGTGTATCAATTCATATAATAGAACGGAAGCTTTCCACAATTTAAAATAGTTATATATTCATAAAAATATGAACTTAACCGGCTTTGCCGGGACTTTAAGACGGTTGCGATGACGCGCAACCACAATTATACATTGGCATACCCTTGGCGTGGAGGCCCGCGAAGCGGGCTTCACAATGGCGTTTCGCGCCCTTCGTCAAATCCGTTTCTCTGATAACAATTTCCTATACAATTAAATTACACGGTATGCTTAGAATTTTAAAAATCGTGGAAATACTTAATGTAAAATCTATTACAAGTTAATCAGCGGGGTCGAACCCGGAGGGAAAAAAACCCGGAGGGAAAAAAATCCGGAGGGAAACCTTTCTGACTTTTTCAGAAAGCCTTAATTATACTTCTGAGATTCTATTTTCCCGGCTTCTGTCAAACGCCATGCAGCACTAGGTCCTTCTAAATTAGGACAACGTTCCAGATATCCTGCATCACGAAGTTTATAAAATTCAATCTTGACTAAATTTTCAGATTTAATTCCTGTAATTTCACGTGCTTGTTTATTTGTAATCGTATTGTTTTTCTTAAAAAATTTGAGTATTGCTTCTGCTGGTTGCGCTAAGGGAATATGAGGTAAGATAACTTTTACTGTATTCCCATCCTCATGTATTAACGGGGCTTGCAGCCCCCATTCTTTCATTTTTTGAAAAGTTGTATTCAATCCTTCACCTAAATCTTTATTGGGTGCTTCTTTATATCGATTAAGAGTTCTAATTATTTTGGGATTTCTTGCATATCGTGCATCCAAAATATTCTTTTCTGTTACATAACCTGGCAATTTCCCAGGACTAATCATTTCTATCCTATTATTATAAATAATTACCTGAATATCATCTGAAATTGAATAATCCCTGTGTATTACGGCATTTACAAATACTTCCCATACCGCTTCTGGAGGATAATCCATCGTTTTCAGTCCATCTAGTGTCCAAGCACTTACAGAAGACATAATTTGTGTAATTTTTTTCACAGCTTTATGAATTAATTGATAGAGAGATCCCTCAATAGTGTATTGTTCTGCCAAATGTTCACGTTCCGGAGTGTCCTCTCTAGTTTCATATCGTGTTATTTTTACTGCACATTTTCTGGGAATTACTGCACTGGGAGAATCATGAAATAGTAAGACTGATACAATTCGAGGTTCCCATGTTTTAAAGTCAAAAAGGTTTTGATTAATACAAAACTCAAGAGGGTCTGTTTTTGGAGAATATTCTAAAAGAAATCGTGTAAGTTCTGAAGAATAAACTATTTGTTCTGGTTGAATTTCTTTTAATAAGAAATCTTCAAAAGACATTGCTCCTTTCGCAAATGATAATTCTGTGATTTTTTGAGGATCATTAAGAGGTAATGATTGAGCTCCACATCTTTGATAAACCACATTATCCGAGGTATAGTGAACAAATGAACTTTTTTCAACAAGAACTCTTAATACATAACCTTTACGTGTATTACATTTTAGAAATTCAAATTTCAAGTCTGGTGTTGGGGTAACTGCTGAAATCGCTTGTAAACAAGAATTTAAATCTTCAATTTTTTCTTTACCGGACCATCTCATCGTTGGATTAGATTCTTCTTTTGGATCTTTGATACCTATCAAAAGTTCACCTCCGTCTGCATTAGCAAATGCAACAATGGTCTTTTGAATTTTTTTGCCGGAGACATCAGAGGATTTAAAATCCAAAAAATGAGATTCTTCACTTGTGCATAATGTTTCTACGTCTTCATCAGCTATAATTCTTGTATTCATTGTATAAATCCCCTATTTAGGTAATTTATACAGCTATTTATTACTTTCAATATTATTTCTGTGTCTATGGTCTATTATTTGAGTGCTTTGAAATCGGGGATAGGATTAAGGATATGGAATGTGAGGAATTATTAAAAAGTCTTCCATATGCAATATCTTGTTTGTATTTAAGAGGTTCTGAAGGGTTTTCTCTCTGTGACCGATTTTGTGTCCAGGCACAGAGAAACGGAGAGACGGAGAGACGGAGACGGGCGAAGGTCGGTTTATGGCAATTCTGCTTTGAGAAAATCGCGGAATAGAGAAAAGCATTGCTTTTGCATAAGTCTTTGGGTAAAAGGGGATGTAAGGTCGTCCGGCTTCGCCTTTGGCTATGCCGTGACACTTTTTGAGAGACAAAAAGTGGTAGAGCAGATGAGGAAAATCACGAAATGCTCTCTAATTTTCCCTGATTTTGTTAGTCGTTTATTATCAATAACTTAACGACTGTATCAAAGAACAGGGCTCAAGTGCAACTTTTTATATCAAATTTCACCAAAACGGAGAACACATGAGGCTAAAATGATAATTTTCGGCCCCAATCATACCCATACGGCAAAAATCTCCTTATCCTCAAACTTTATGGTTTCAGATTTATACTGCCTGTTCTTATTGAAATCGAAAATCAGCAGGTAGCCGCTTTTCAGGTTTTGAAAATCGAGATACTGGGATAATTGCCTAAGTC
>MHBF01000065.1 GCA_001803225.1 Lentisphaerae bacterium GWF2_44_16
TCCGCCAATCCCGGCTCTCCATCACATACTATAATAGTGCCTTCAGGGAATTTCAGTTTGTTCTTTTTCCATGCTGTCGCCGCAACATTTCACGGGCTGCTCTTTCCCGTTTGATATGCGCCATATAAGAATTTCCTTCACCAACTGTAATATCAGTTTCAATACCTCACTGTATCCCCTATTTTCAAACAACTCTCCCAGCTTTACAAGCAATTCATCCAAAGAAAATCCGTTATCCGCTAGACAAAACGACAAATCAAGATTAATTTTCTCCTGTATCTGAGACTCCTTTTTTTTGATTATTTTCGCAAATATCAATTTAGTCTCGGATGCACTTTTATTAAAATCATTATTTCAGAACAACTTTTGCGAGATTAACAATTTTTTAATAAAAAAAGGACATTTTTATGAGTGAAGTGAATGAGGGCCCGTTAAAAAGCACTCCCATTGAAAAACAGCATGTCGCTCTCGGCGCCAGGATGGTACCTTTCGCCGGATGGAACATGCCAGTACAGTATTCAGAGGGGATACTAGCGGAACATAAACACACCCGCACAAAAGTTTCTCTCTTCGACATCTGCCACATGGGTGAATTCAGAGTGTCGGGCAAAGGCTCGGCTGAGGCTCTTGACAAGATACTTGCCAGAGAAGTACTGAACCAGAAACCCGGGACATGCAGGTACAATTTTCTGCTCACGGAAAGCGGAACTGTAATGGATGATCTCATAGTTTACCGTATAAGTGAAGAAGAGTTTTTCATAGTGGTCAATGCCGGAACAAGGGACGGTGACGCGGCACGTTTCAGGGAACTGCTCCCTTCTTCATCAGTCTTTACCGATGAGTCGGACATCACGGCAAAACTTGACTTGCAGGGGCCGGAAAGCGCGGACGTTCTAGAAGCTTTGGGTTTCAAAAAAGAAAGCCTTCCGGGGTATTTCTCTTTCATCAGCACAAGCATTAAATCAATTCCCTGCATTCTCAGCCGTACGGGTTATACCGGGGAACTGGGCTTTGAGATATATGTGGCCGCCGATAAAGCCGTTGAACTCTGGGACTCTCTGCTTTCATTTGAAAACGTGAAACCGGCGGGACTCGGCGCGCGGGATACTCTGCGCCTGGAAATGGGATATGCTCTTTACGGACATGAACTCAATCTCCAGACAACACCCGTTGAAGCCGGTTTCGCCACGCTTCTGAAACTGGAAAACGGGCGTGAATTTGCCGGAAGCGCCTCACTGCGTTCCGGAAAACAGTCTAAAACTCTTGTCGCCATCGAACTCGAAGGCAGACGGGCCGCAAGAGAAGGCTCTTCCGTTCTCATAGACGGCAGGAAAGCGGGTTATGTAACATCGGGAACTTTTTCACCTTCACTTGAAAAAGCTGTCGCCATGGCTTATATAGACGCTGGTTTTTCCTCTGCTGAAGGCAGTAGCCTGTCCCTTGAGGCTGGAAAGGCTACTATCGGCGGCATTATAGTCGCCTTGCCGTTTTATAAAAGAGGGACCGCCAGAAAAAAATTATAAAATTTCTTGATTTTATTATTTAAATTTCTTGATTTTTTAAAGCGACACGCTTTAATTGGGAATTGAGGACCGGTTTAATCCGAAACATAAATACTGACACTAAATAATGGGGTATTAAAACGATGAAGTATTACTCGAAAGAACACGAATGGGTAAGAATTGACGGAGAAGTGGCTGTAATAGGAATTTCCGAACACGCGGCGCATGAGCTCGGCGACATAACCTATGTTGAACCTCCCGCCGAAGACGCGGACCTGATTGTCGGCGACCCTCTCGGCGTCGTGGAATCTGTTAAGGCGGCGTCTGATGTCTATGCTCCTATAAGCGGCACTGTCTGCGAAGTAAACAGCGAGCTTGAAGAAGATCCCGGCATCATAAACAGTTCCCCCGAGGATAAAGGATGGATCTGCAAAATAGAAAATTTCGACCTTGCGGAACTTGAAGAACTTATGGACGAAAAAGCCTACGCCAAATATCTGAAGGAACTCAAGTAATCAGCGGCGGCTTTATAAATTGAAAGAAACACACACGTGCCTTATATAGCGAATACTGATTCAGACCGGCAGGAAATGCTCAGGGCTGCCGGTTTCAGGAATATTGATGAGATGTGGGAAAAAGCAGGGATAAGCTTCCCCTCTCCCTCCTTGAGAAATATCCCCGCCGGTAAATCTGAATATGAGGTAATGCTTCATCTCCAGAAACTGGCAACACAGAATTCCTCTCATCTGGTAAACTTTGTCGGAAGCGGTTATTATGACCATCTGATACCTTCAGCGGTAAATGAAATAACCAGCCGTTCGGAATTCTATACCGCATATACGCCTTACCAGCCGGAAGCCTCTCAGGGCACTCTTCAGGCAATTTATGAATACCAGTCGTCCATTTGCCGCCTGACTTCAATGCCTGTGGCAAACGCTTCTCTTTATGACGGAGGAACTGCCCTTTTTGAAGCAATGATGATGGCTGTCAGGATTACCTCCAGAAGACAGGCCGTGATTTCAGGGGCGGTGTCTCCGATATTCCGCGAAATGATACACTGTTACAGCAGCAATCTCGACGTCGAACTCTTGGAAGTCCCCGCCGGCGATACTGACTCGGCACAGGAAAAACTTATAGAAGCCGTCACTGACAAAACCGCCTGCGTGATAGTTCAGTACCCCAATGTCTTCGGCACAGTCGAGTCATGGGAAAAAACAATTGAGATGGTACATAAGAAAAAAGCCCTCGCCGTCTGTTCCACTTATCCGCTTTCACTGGCGATACTCAGGACTCCCGGTGAAATGGGTTTCGACATAGTTACCGGAGAAGGCCAGAGCCTCGGTATCCCTCTCAGTTTCGGAGGGCCTTATCTCGGCTTCATGGCTGTTTCCGAAAAATACATGCGCAAAATGCCCGGAAGAATTTGCGGAAGAACTGTTGACCTTGATGGAAAACAGGGCTTCGTCCTTACACTTCAGACAAGGGAACAACATATAAGACGCGCCGGAGCAATGTCAAATATCTGCTCCAATGAAAGTCTCTGCGCCCTCGCCGCGCTGGTTTATATGACATGCCTGGGAAAACAGGGGCTCATAGACGCGGCGAAACTATGCGCGTCCAAAGCGGTTTTTGCCAGAAATGAACTTCTCCAGATAAGCGGTGTCGAGCCCGTTGGAGGGGCGTTCTTTAACGAATTTGTAATACGTCTCCCCGGAGACGCTTCTGAAATAGCAGGCAAAATGATTGACAAAGGTTTTGCGGCGGGCTTCCCTCTCGGACGTTACTACTCCGACCGTAAAGACCAACTGCTTGTAGCTGTAACTGAAAAACGCACGCGTGAAGAGATTAAAGCCCTCGTGAACGCACTGGAGGCTGTACTGTGGAGCTGATATTTTCAAAAAGCAGGCCCGGACGCAAAGGTTCGACACTTCCCAAGCCTGATGTACCGGAAGCAAACGCGATACCTAATGAACTGTTAAGGGAAAAAGCGGCGGAACTTCCCGAAGTTTCCGAACAGGAAGCTGTAAGGCATTTCACGCTCCTGAGCAGAAAAAACATGGGCGTCGATACCAACTTCTACCCTCTCGGCTCATGTACTATGAAGTATAACCCGAAATTCCATGAACAGATTGTAAGGCTCAGCGGCTTTGCCGATCTTCACCCGCTTCTCCCCCAGCTCCGTCACGGAGGAGCGCTGACCCAAGGCGCGCTGTCCGTAATATATGAAAGCGAAAGGCTCCTGAGTGAACTGCTGGGCTTTTCCCAGTTTACCATGCAGCCGCTTGCCGGGGCCCATGGAGAGCTTACGGGCGTAATGCTCATCGCCGCTTATCATAAGGCGAGAAATGACGCTAAGAGAAATGTGATGCTCATCCCTGATGCCGCTCACGGCACAAATCCGGCAAGCGCCGCCGTAGCCGGCCTTGCAACCAAGGAAATTCCCACAGACAAAGACGGCAATGTCGATATGGAAGAGTTGAAAAAAGCCCTCAGTCCCGAAGTAGCCGGAATAATGCTTACATGTCCTAATACACTGGGCCTTTTTGATCATAACGTCAAGGAAATATGCCGCCTTGTCCATGATGCCGGAGGCCTCTGCTACTGCGACGGCGCAAACCTCAACGCCATAATCGGACGCCTGCGCCCCGGAGATCTGGGCTTTGACGTAATGCACACAAACCTTCATAAAACATTTTCAACTCCTCACGGCGGCGGCGGCCCGGGTTCGGGACCTGTCGGCGTCTGTGAAGCGCTTGTCCCGTATCTGCCGGTTTCCCGTGTCACAAAACGTCCCGACGGCACTTATGCGCTTGAATACAATCATAAGGAAAGCATCGGTTACATAGCTCCGTTTTACGGCAATTTCGGCATAATCCTGAGGGCTTACGCATATATGCTTACGCTCGGCAGAGAAGGACTTGTAAGAATAAGCGAAAACGCCGTCATCAACGCGAATTACATCAGAGCAAAGCTTTCGCCCTATTACAATCAGAAATACGACAGGGTATGTATGCATGAATGTGTTTTCTCCGCCGACAAACAGGCTGAAAAAGGCGTTCATGCCCTAGATATAGCCAAAGGCCTCATAGACAGGGGCATTCATCCGCCGACCATGTATTTCCCGTTAATTGTTCCAGAGGCACTGATGGTGGAACCCACCGAAACAGAATCAAAAGAACAGATTGACAAGTTCATCGAAACAATGATAGAACTGGCTGAAATAGCGGAAAAGGACCCGGAAAGCATAAAGCGCTGTCCGATGACTACTCCGGTAAAACGCCTTGATGAGACTCTCGCTGCCAGAAAACCCGACGTCGCGGCACTTTAAGAGACTCCGGTTTTTTCTGAAAGGGTTTTATGTTCAGTCTGGAAATACCTGATTATTCTTCTTTTCAGTGGACGGTACTCTGCATTTCCGCGCTTTTGGTGGGAATAAATAAAACAGGTCTTCCCGGCATAGGCATTATAAATGTCCCTATCATGGCAATCATATTTCCGGCGAAGATTTCAACAGGTTTGCTTCTGCCGATACTTGCCACGGCGGATATTTTCGCCGTCGCCTATTATCGGCGGCACGCACGCTGGGAATATATAATCAAACTCCTTCCATGGGCCCTCTTCGGGATATGTTCCGGCTCAGTCGTCATCAAATATATTACGGACGAACAGCTCAAGCCGTTCATAGGGATTATAGTGCTGGTGATGCTTGTGCTGAATTACTGGTGGAACAGGAAAAAGGCGGGCAAAGTGGAAATCCCGACTCACTGGACGTTTGCGGCGGGAATGGGCTTTGCGGCAGGTTTTACGACACAGGTCGCCAATGCCGCCGGCCCGATAATGGTAATTTATCTGATGGCTATGAATCTGCCGAAAAACGAATTCATAGGCACCGGCGCATGGTATTTCCTGATATTGAACTGGCTTAAAATGATACTCTTCACTATCGACGGCAGAATAAGCGGCGCGTCAATTACCGCCGACATCATGATAATACCTTTTATCATGGTCGGATGCGCCCTCGGCATAATCATACTTAACAAAGTCCCGCAAAAATATTTTGACGGCATTGTCCAGATATTATGCGTGCTTGCCGCGCTCAAGCTTTCCGCCTCCATCACACAGTTTTTCTGATCAGGACAGCGGCAGTTCAAAAGCTTTTCCAAAACCGAGCGGGTGCTGGTACGGAAGGCATTTGCCAAAACCCATTGGGGCTTTTTTCTGCAGAAGCGAATTTCTTGAAGGAGCTTGATATCCGGCAAGCCATGCAGATAATATTTCTGTCCCCTCGCAAAAATCCCCCATTTGCAGGAAAAGCCCGAACTGTCCTCCGGCGGGAACTTTTACCGAATAATAAACGATGTCTTTGGCACAGGATGAATCAGGATTTTTCCCTTCTCCGTGCCCTGCCATTCCCGGCTTCAACTCCGTAACAGGCAGGGAAGATAATGAACCAAAGCCGTTATATCTTGACGAATATGCCGATATCTCAGGCATGCCTTTTACAGTTTTGACGCTGAACTGCAATTCCATTTCACGCATGCGGTATGGAACTGTAACAAACCATTTATATCGTATGCCGTTTTTAATATTTTCCTTTGTGAAATCGCCGCATTCCATCTTTTTAATTTGCTGTATTTCAGCGGACATGGGCTTTATCTGTTTTGAAACGTTTTCCGAAGCAGGAAAACTGTAAAGATAATCTTTTCCCTTTTTCACAGCCATATAAGGCATGGAAAAAGAAGCTTTGCTTTTTTCAGAAGAGAAAACAACTATTTTAATTTCATGCGCCAGGAAGAGAAGCTCTTTTCCTGTTTCAAGAGTTTCATAATGCGGATAGAACTGCGAAGCAGTTTTTACTTTGTGAGAGCTGAAACTTTCAGGACTGAATTTTATTTTCTGAGGAATGGGCAAAGGATTTCGGAGCAGGCACCAGGATTCATTTTTCCCCGGCTGATAGAAGCCGTAAACTTCACCGTGTCCCGGATGCCCGAGCACCATTTGTCCACGTGAAGTAAATATTTTTTCAGAATATGTACGGCAGAATTTCATAATCTGCTTCAGACTTTCCACCTGCCGGCTTTCGAGGGATTCCGGCTGCAATGTATATGCTATATATGTACTGCCTCTCATGAATGAAAGCCACACGGCATTTGTCCAGGAAAGCGGGTCTTCCATGAACGGATTGCGGAAAGCGTCAGGGAATTCATGATTGTCGAAACAGTCCAGATATATCGCGCTTTTATCTCTGCGCAGGACGTTGTAATACATCAAGTCCCTGTGAGTGCTTGCGGCATCCCTCTGTGTTTTGCTTGGCAATGAAGTATATTCAGAATCCCCTGAATCCGGAAGCCACACATGACTGGCCTCGGACAACCACCATGGCGAAACCCACCAGCCGTTGCGGGTTATGATATTCTTTTTAGTTTTGCGGAGCTTCCGCGCTATTTTGAAAAACGCGTTAAGGCTGGCCTGGCGGACATGGTTCACTGAAGGATAAATTTTATTGAAAGACGCGTTTGTCGCGCAGTCGTTGTCCCAGTCTATTTTGAAATGCACCGCGCCGACTTTTGACGCAAGTTCACAGTACCGTTTTTCAAGCGCTTCGGCAAAATGCTCATCCATCATAACCCCGTAACCGTCTCCGCAGTACGCCGCGCTTTTTCCAGAACCGATTTCAAAGCCCATTTTTTTCATAAACTCGGGGCTTACTCCCATTGGCCCGTTGTGACTTGACCAGAGACTGA
This sequence comes from Lentisphaerae bacterium GWF2_44_16, assembly GCA_001803225.1. Lineage (GTDB taxonomy): Bacteria > Verrucomicrobiota > Lentisphaeria > Victivallales > GWF2-45-14 > GWF2-44-16. The sequence continues at coordinate 7,247 of MHBF01000065.1, forward strand.
GGGCGCTTCCCATTTTTTCCGCAAGCTGACGGAGCTTGACCAGGCCCTTGTCTCCGCCGACTTTTTTCTTGGACTGAAAAACGCTCTGGCGGTCATTCCAGCCGGCATCAAGAGTAAAGGCGTCCGGTATCAGACCGTGTTTTTCAAAGGCCTTGAAGAAAGCTTCGTACGCTTCGTATGAGACATCATACTCATAATTGCCAAGATAGGGATCAGACCAGAACGTGCAGAAGGAAACAAAAGGTTTCTTCAATGCCGGAATACGGATTGTCTCAAGATAATCCCCGAAAACTTTTCCCGGCCCATCGGCCCAGCCGAAAACCTCATTTACGACTTGCAGTTCCTTATTCTCCCATACCGGATAATGACGGAGACTTATCAATTCCCTGCCGCCTTTTTTCAGCGTTTCGCTGAAAGCCGCGGAATGCTCCATGCCTATAAAGAAATTTTTCCCTATAAGCGGATATCCGCATCCGGGCATTATTCCCGTGCCTTCCTCTTCTCCCTTTCCGACATTCAGGAATTTCGTAGCCTTGTATCCGCATGAACACAGATTGTCATCCGGGAGAGACTGCCTGTCAACTTCGACATAATCAGGGGTCGGCAGTTCATTTTCAGAACTTATCAGGACATTTTTTGTAAACCACGGCCCGGCCCCGAGACCCAGTTGCACCGTAAACCTTATCCCGTCTTCTTCAAATACCTGACACATGGAATTTTTCGCCATCACGGATTTCAGAGGCTGACCGGAAGGAGATATTTCCTTACCGTTTATCGAAACAGAAACTGAAGGCCAGTCCAGAGAAAGCGCTTCCATTTTTCTGTTATTGATTACTTTAAGCTTCCCCGCCTCAACGCAGAGAGATAAAACCTTATTTGATATTTTCATTAAAATGTGCCTTTATTTTTATTCTGCAATAAAGATATTTCCGGGATGGGTTTTATTCAAGCCGATTTAGCGGGCGTCATAGACGAGCCAGTCGAGAACTTCATTGGAAAAGCAGTTCAGAAAAAGTTTTCTGTTTCCCTCATACGCGATATATATGAAAGCGCCTTTGCCGGATTTCTTATAGCTGAGCAGAGGAATATTATCAAGATTTTCCTTGTCTTTGTAAACGGCATCAGCGCTTACAACCATTTCCGCGCTTTTGTTTTTGGTACAGCGCATAAATCCTTTTTCCTCAAAAACCAGATCAGGAGGGAAACCGCGCGTCAGCGGACAATCAAAAAGTATCTTTATCATTTTGATTGCGGCTGTGGAG
>MHBF01000066.1 GCA_001803225.1 Lentisphaerae bacterium GWF2_44_16
TTACACAGGTTGAAATAGCGAAAAAGCTTAAAATTTCGCAGAAGACCGTATCGCGTGTGCTGAATAAAGATCCGATGGTCAGGGAAGACACCCGTGAGCTGGTGCTTGGTGAACTGGCGCGTATCGGTTATGCCCCGAACCTGAACGCCAGAAACCTTGTTACCGGCAGACAGAACGCCATAGGCATACTGATGCCGGGAGAATATACACTTCAGTCAATATATTTCACGGAAGCTCTCAGCGGAATAATGCATGAAACAAAAAAAAGCGGAAAAGAACTGCTTTTTCACAGTGTTTCCGAAAGTCCGGAGACCATACAGGACTTCAATATGTTTCTCCATAGAGTTGACGCGTTGCTGATTTTCAACATAGGTTCCGAACGGAAGATTGTTCCGAAACTTCTGAAGACCATCAGTAAATCATCAAAACCTTTCATGCTCATAGAGAGCCGTCCCGATGGAAAATATCCTTTTGCCACAATCGACAACCATTTGGGCGGATATCTAGCCGGGGAACATCTTCTGAAACTTGGCCATAAAAAATTCTGCGTCATATCCGAAAAAGACGCTTCATTATGGGAATATGATCAGCGGCGCGATGGTTTTCTGGCGGCCGTGGAGACAAGGAGCCTGTCCCGCCGTAACGTGTATCTGCTGGATACGGAAAAAAGGTGCGAACTCACTCCGATAGCTGAAAAAATACTATCCATGAAAGCAGAGAAAAGACCTACGGCTTTTTTTCTGATGAACGACCACATGGCAAGAGTTTTAACTGTGGAATTGGAGAAGAGAGGATTCGTTATTCCGCGTGATTTTTCAATTGTAGGCTTTAACGATATAAAGAGGGAAACGGAACTCATGCATCCTTTTCTGACGACAATACGCCAGCCCTTCAGCGAACTCGGTACGGAAACGGTCAAAGCTCTTTTGAAAGATAACAGAGATGATGCCAGACTGATGTTCAAGCCGGAATTGATAATAAGGGAAACAAGCGCCGCGCCTGATGCGGCACGAAAGGGCCGATATGAGAAAAATTCTTAGATTTACGCTCATCGAGCTCCTCATAGTGATAAGCATAATAGCTATACTTGCCGGAATGCTTCTTCCTGCGCTGAGTAAGGCGAGAGACAAGGCAAAACAGATAAGTTGCGCCGGAAACCTGAAACAGTGTTCTTCCGCGACATATAATTATTACGATGATTTCAATTCTTATATACCTTTTGCCTATGATGTCGCCGGAACACCTTATGATGGATATGCGACTCCTTCAAGTCCTGCGTGGTTTTCGCTGTTATGCGAATACCTGAATATACCGCAAGACCCAGGAACAGGCTTCTACTATCAGCTTGGCGCCGTTGCAGGAAAAGGTCTGAACAAACCTGTCGTTTTCACTTGTCCTTCTCAGTCGTATCCCCATAAAAATCCTGTTTCATACTGTCCGGAAATCAGAATCGCTCCCAGCGCGGCTTATGAAGTGAACGGTATCAGGAGAGGAAAGCTTAACAGAATAACGAAACCTTCACAAAAGGCATGGCTTAACGAAGCGACCAATGGTGTCCGTATGAACGGTTCGCTTATTATTATTGGAAATCCTACAAATTATTTTGCGTCAAGACATTTAGGAAGCGGAAACATTCTTTTCTTTGACGGTCACGCCACCTGGCTTCCTTTTGACAAGGTGAAAGCTCCTGCCGCAGGGGTTTATTCTGATATTTACGGTGCTTATCAGTAATCAATAACTATATTCAACAAGGAGGAAAAATGTTCAGAAGAATCGGGGAAATTTTAATTGTAACGGCATTTATTTTCGCGGGTATGAATGGATTTTCAGCAGCAGAGACAGTTATTCCTAACGATTATACGAAAAACCATTTTTCCGCTATTAATGAAAAAGAGAAAATTATTCTGGCGGAAAATGGAAAAGCAAATGTCGAAATAGTAACAGGCGAAAAAGCTTCTCCCGTGGTGAAATTCGCGGCAAAGGAATTACAGAAATATCTGAATGAGAGCACGGGGGCGGATATAAAAATAGTTTCAAAACGAAGCGGCGCAATTCCAGCCATAATGCTGGGCGTGAATAAAGAGACGGAAAACATCGTAGGAAAAGAAGTTGCCAAACTGCCGGTTGATGGATTCATAATCAGAAAACCCGTGAACATGAACGCCGTAATCATAGCAGGAAAAGACAATCCTTCTGCCAACATTGAAGAGATATTGAAACGGGGCGCCTATTGGGAAATGTTTTTTGACAAGGCCACACTTTACGGGGTTTATGATTTTCTGGAACGTTTTGTCGGTGTTAGATTTTATTTTCCCGGCGAAATCGGAACTGTTGTTCCAAAGCATACCGTATTGAGCGTTCCGGCAATGGATATAAAGGAGGCTCCCGATTTTCCCCAACGCAGGGCCGGATTGCCGGGCGAATGGTATGAAAAAACCGATGTTTCGACCTGCAACCCGAATCTGCAACTCTTGCGTTATCGTATGGAATCTTTTCACAAGCCCTGCTGTCATGGACTGACACGGCTTGATCTCATAGAGAGATTCGGGAAAAATCATCCGGAATATTTTTCATTGCTCTTATCAGGGAAGAGAGATAACAGCAAATCAACAGCGACACCGCATTTTGGACATCTCTGTTATAAAAATGACGCGCTCAAGGAAGAGATTTATAAAGATGCTGAAACTTACCTGACTGGAAAAGAATCAGCGTTACGAAATATCAAAAAATGGAACCTCATGTGCTGTCAGCCCGGATATTTCAATATAATGCCTCAGGATGGACTTGGCCGTACAACTGCGTGCCGCTGTGAAAAATGCGCGAAATATTTTGAAGAAAATAGGATGGGTGAACTGGTCTGGGGCTTTATTATAGACATCGCTAAAAAACTGAAGGTGAACGGTGTTCCCGGTGATATTACGGCGATGGCGTATGCGGATTACAAGGATATACCGCCTTATGATATTCCTGGTAATATGCAGGTGATGCTCGCGACTGCGGGGCCCTGGGTGGAGCATATAAAAGAGAAGAGGGAAAAAGACGATAAATATATAATGGACTGGGATAAAAAAATAGCGCCCAAGAAAGTATGGCTCTGGAATTATATGTATAAACACAAGAAAGTCGAATTTCCGGGGATTGCCTCTCCGACTCCCCTTGCTGTCGGACATTATTATAAGAGGGTTGCTCCATATATAACGGGAGCTCTCCTGGGGAGCGCGACGGACCAGTTCATATTCTACTATCTGAACTTCTATATGTTTTATAAGATGGCATGGAATTCCTCGTATGATGTCGAAGGAATAATGAAGGAACACAATGAAAAAATGTTCGGCCCGGCTACTGTTCCGATGGGAAAATTTCTTCTAAGGCTTGAAGACTTATGGCTTAAATGTCTTGGTAAAGTTATTGAGACTCCGCTTGGCCCGGTCAATGTGCCTCCGACCGAATTGGAATTATGGGGAAATATCTATACCGATGCTGTCTTCACGGAACTGAACGCGTATTGCGATGAAGCCGAAAAACTCGTTTCAGGTGATCCTGACTGTTTGAAGAGAGTAAAGTTTATAAGGTACAACTTTCTCGGCAGGGCTATGGAGGCCCATAAAAAATATCTTAAAAACAGAAAAGCCCTTGACGATCTTGTCTTTGAAGTGCTGCCGGCAAATCCCGCCCAGCAGGCCGGGGATATGAAAGTGGAAGACTGGAAAAACGCTTCTTCAGTTCAATTGACAGGTTACCGCGGTACTGATGTTCCGGTCAAAACTACCGTGTATTCCGGGTGGGACGATAAAAATATTTATTTCTTCTTTGATTGTGCCGAACCGGAAATTGCGAAAGCGTCATACCTGAAAAGAGAGAATGATAATACAATTCTATTTCAGGATAACAGTATTGAGATATTTCTGGCCCCTGATTCTAAACGTAAAGATTATTATCAGATGATAATCAATACGGCAGGGAGTATCGCTGACCTTAAAGTCGTTACGGACGCAAATGGCGTGAAAAAGATTTCCTATGACTGGAACAGCGGTGCCGAAGTGAAAACAGCGGTGAATGAGAAAAGCTGGACGGCTTTTGTGAAGATACCACTGGCCTCTATCGGTGTCGAGCATGTCGGAAAAAATATGGATATCATCGCCAATTTCGCACGGTCAAGAGTTATAAAAGGTTCTTCAGAGATGAAAGGCAAACAATTCGTATGGGGCCCTTATATCAGGAACGGTTACGGGGATATACTGAATTTCGGTACAATCCGCCTCGTAAAGAATAAATCTGAAAGTGTCTCACTTCTGAAAAACGGGGACTTCGAAAAGCTTGATGCAAAAACGGGTTTTCCCGCAAGCTGGCATTTTTCTTCGAGGGACAAGGAGGAAATAAAGCTTGTCCAACTGGACGAGACAAGTTTCTGTTCCGGCGGCAAATCCCTTAAAATGACCGTTCCTCCGGAAGGCGTGAAAGAAAAATACGGGATATATGCGGGACAGAGTTTTCCCCCTCTGAATCCGAACACCGAATATCTCCTGACGTTCTTTTTCAAAACTGAAAATATAACACCCATTGAAGATTACCGTTATACTCCGGGAGTTTGCGTCAATATCAATGCCGGTGGCAATAAATGGTTTCCGAAAAGTTATTACACAGGCACTATTCCATGGACGAAACAAGGTTTCCAGTTCAAAACCGATGATAAGGTTGCTGATACGAAAAGCTCATATATAAGATTGAGGATAATGGGCGCTTCCGGAACTGTATGGTTTGACGATGTTCGTCTGAGAAAATTGAATTAAGAAAGATTTAAATGAAAAAGATAATGATTTTACTTCAGGTTTCCATACTTTTTATTTCCCTGTCTGCCGATATGAAAAAACAGAATATGGCGAGTTTAGAACTTATCATCAAAACAGACAAAAAAGACGCTGTTTATAAGATTGGAGAAAAAATAAATTTTTCAGCCGTGTTCGTTAAGGATGGAAAAGCAGTTCCCGGAAAAAAACTCAATTATATTATAGAGCGTGATGGTTCCGAGACGCTGAAAGGCGAGATTGTTTCAGCAGAAAAACCAGTCCTTATGGAAACATTTCTAGAGAAACCCGGCTTTGCGCTCTGTACTGTTTCTTTCACTGACAACGGCAAGGAAATCAAATCATTCGCCGGAGCAGGCGCGATGCCTTATGAAATAAAGCCCGCCTCCTCATGTCCCGATGACTTTGATAAATTCTGGTCTGAAAAAAAAGCGTTGCTTAACAAAATACCTCTGGATGTAAAAAGAGAAAAAGTGGAAACTCCGGTAGAATTCAGAGGAAAACTTGAATGTTTCGAGGTGAAAGCGGATTGTGGAGAATGGGGACAGGTCTCGGGCTATCTGGTCATGCCTGTAAATGCCGCTAAAGATTCTCTTCCCGGAATTGTGTTCTATCAAAGTGCCGGGGTCTTAAGCGTCAATCTAAAATACATTTGCGACCGTTCCGGTGGAAATAAAATTGCTTTCGGCGTTAATGCCCACGGGATAGACAATGGCAGAACGGCGGAGTATTATAAGAATGTCTCCCGTGAAAAACTGGAAGGATATTCTTATTTTAATATGGATGACAGAGACAAAACATATTTTATCGGGATGTTCCTCCGTGCGTACAGAGCATTGCAGATTGTCAAATCTCTGCCGGAATGGGACGGCAAAACACTTATTGCCTTCGGCGGCAGTCAAGGCGGCGGACAGGCGCTTGCGGCAACCGCGCTTGACTCGGATGTTACCTTTTGTGTGTCCAGAATTTCAGCGCTTTGCGATCATCATGGGATTTTTGAAAAGCGCAAAAGCGGATGGCCCCAGTTCATAAAAAAAGCAAAGAAGATGGACGTTGATAAAGTCGCTGATGCGGTCAGGTATGTCGATGTGGTTAATTTTGCCCGGCGCATAAATGTTGAGACTGTAATGACTGTAGGTTTCATCGATAGAACATGTTCTCCCGCTTCTGTTTTCGCGGCTTACAACAGTATTCCCGAGGGGAAAAAGACTATGATTTGCAGTCCCGAAGCGGGGCATGGAAGCGTTCCGTCCGATGTCGAAAAGAAAATTGATGAAAAATTAAATGAACATATAACGAGAAAATAAATTTTTATGGAAAGGGTATTTATGAAGGTTTTCATTGTAACGGATTTGGAAGGCGTCAGCGGCTGTGTTGCAGGGGGCTATGGGAAATCGGCGGGGCCGCTCATGCAGGAATATCTCTCGCTCATGATGGGGGAGATAAACGCCGCTGTCGAAGGCTGCGTTCAGGCCGGGGCGGAGGAAATCATAGTAGGAGAAGCCCATCAGATAGATCTGGCGAAACTCCATCCTGAAGCGAAACTTTCCCGCGGCATTCCATGGCATGAAGCTATGAAGCTGAGGAAATATGACGTTGCGCTTTTCGTGGGGCAGCATGCCCGGACGGACCTTGCGGGCGCGGTGCGCGCCCATACCGGCAGCAGCAACAGCATTATCGGATTCTGGATAAATGATATGCCCGCCGGCGAACTCGCGTATATTGGCGGATTTCTCGGCAGTCTGGGAACACCTGTCATTTTTCTTGCCGGAGATACAGCCGCGTGCAGGGAAGCCGAGGAACTGATAAAAGGCCCCGTGGTGACAGTGGCGGTCGAGGAGTCTCACAATGTCCATGGGGCACTCTGTCTGCCTCCGGCGAAAACGCACGGCATGATAACCGAAGGCGTGAAGAAAGCCTTTAAGGTCAAAGATAAAATAAAGCCAATCACGTTTAAAGGCCCGGTAACTTTCAAAATAGAATTCAAATACTCGAAGATAGCCGATGATTTCTGTGTCGTTCCCGGAGTAAAGAGGGTAAATGCCAGGACTATATCATATACCGCCGAGACTTATGAGAAGGCATATATGGTAGGAGTTGCAGTATTGGGCTTGGTGCTTGTGAGATATGACAGTTAACATAGACGGTAAAGGAGATTTTCTAAAGTGAATAAGGTAAAGGTTGGCGTTGTCGGCGTTGGCACGATGGGAAAAGGCCATGTCAGGACGCTTAATGAAATTGAGACATGTGTTGTCAGCGCTGTTTGCGATATCGATGAAGTTAAAATAAAGGCGCTCAGAGATGAAAAACTGATTGATGAAAAAGTGAAATCTTTTTCGGATTACCGCAAATTGATTTCATCCGGTCTATGCGATTGTGTCGCGATAGTAACGCCTCATCCGGCGCATCTTGAGATCGCGCTTGCCGCGTTTAAAGCCGGCTTGCATGTGATGTGCGATAAACCGATAACCTGTTCAGCCATGGACGCGGACAGGATGATAGGGGCATGGGAAAAAACATCCGTCAAATTTTCCACCATGTATTCCATGCGTGCCAATCCCTGTAATAAACTTATAAAGGAATGGATCGAAAGCGGCAGACTCGGGACGATACGACGCGTAGAGATGACATGTACCGCATGGCTCAGGACTCAGAAATATTATAACGAGCAGTCATGGCGCGGCACTTGGAAAGGCGAAGGCGGCGGATTGCTGATGAATCAGGCGCCGCATAATCTTGACCTCCTTTATTACTGGTTCGGCCCCGCGAAATCAATATGGGCAAGCCTTGCCGGCCGTTACCATGATATTGAGACGGAAGACGAGGTTTTCGCGAAGATTGTTTCAGAAAAAGGCTTCCCGATTATTTTCAGTGCCAATACCGGAGAATTTCCCGGAAAGGATTACGTGGAGATTGTCGGCACTAAAGGCACTCTCGTAAAAAACGACGGCAAACTGCTTTTCAGGGAACTTGCCGAGCCGATTGACAAGACAATAAAAGAATCAGAAAAAGCCTTTGCCACTCCCGAATATAAGGAACAGCCAGTAGAATTTGAAAGCAGCAAAACAAGCGGACATAAATCGATTTTCATGAATCTGTTTGATAGCATCCTGAAAGGCCTGGACAATGACAGTCTGATCGCGCCGGGGGATGACGGCATACACTCCGTGGAATGGGCCAACGCCATGTTGCTTTCAAAATTTTCAGGAGAAGAAATCAAGTTGCCGGTGAAAAGAAAAACATATAATGAGCTTATGAAAAAGCTCATTGAACAAAAAATAAAACTTTAAAAAAACAAAGGAAATGAAGAAATGAAGATTTCATGTACCCCGATAAGTTTTTCGTCAATGTTCAATAAAAAGGAAATAACCCTCGAAAAGTTCATCGAGTATTGCGCTGAGCAGGGACTGGATGCCGTTGATCTGATGGATCCCCAGTATTATCCCTGGCAGTGGCAGGATTTCGAAACTCAGAAAAAAACAGCCGCTAAACTTCTGGAAAAAGCCGGACTGAAGCTTGCGGCATTTGCCTGCGGCAATCAGTTTACTTTGCAGGATGACGCTGAGTTTAACGCGCATGTCGAGAAAGTGAAGAAGGCAATTCAGACGGCCGCGGATTTCGGAGCGCCGCTTATAAGAATTTTCGGCGGACATCATCCTAACCCCGGTGCGGGCGGAAAAATGCCGCATGCCGCCGCCCTCGAAAGAGTGCTTCAGGGGATAGATAAATGCCTTCCATGCGCTGAAAAATACAAGGTTATCCTCGCACTGGAAAACCACGGATGTATGCCGGGGCATTCTTATGAAATAGAAAAAATCATAAAGAAATTCGTTTCCCCGTTTCTCAAATCCACTTTTGACTGTGCTAATTTTATCGCCAACAACATGGATGAAACGGAAGATACCCTGAGAGCATACGAACGTTTGAAAAGATTTGTTTCCCATGTGCATTTTAAAGATTTTGCTCCTGCTCCCGCGGACTCCGGCAAAAGAGTGACGGCATGTGTCGCCGGAAAAGGGATTGTCCCTCTGCGTCAGTTTGCGGCATTGCTTGAGGATGACGCTTATCCGGGCTATTGCTCATTGGAATACGAAGCGGCTGTTCCCGCGATGGAAGGTGTTCCTCAAAGCTTCACCTACATGAAAGAACTCCGTAAAATTCACGCTTTTTTGAAATAAGGAAAATTTTTGCTTCAAACATGGTGCGGAAATGGCGGACTGAGACTTGATGAACTCATGAGTTCAGTAATTTATAATTGAGAAAACAGGGGAAGCTTTAGTAATATTGAGGTAAACACACGTGATGAAAAAGCTTGAAATGTTGATTGTTTTTACGTTGATTGTTTTTCCTTGGGGTCTTCTAGCGTCCCCCAGAGAAGAAATAAATTTGCGTGGTATATGGCACTGGCAAGCGGCAGTTGGAAAAGATCCGGAAAAAATTCCCGGAAGCGGCTGGAAAGAAACGGAAGTCCCGGGTGATATGCGTCAATACACAAAAGCATCTCATGTGTGGTTCCAAAAGGAAATAGAGGTTCCCGAAAGCTGGAAAGGAAGCGTGGTTAAAGTTTTCTTCGGGAATGTGTGTCGCCGGGCACTCGTATATTGGAACGGGGAATATGTTGGGTGTCAGGAAGGTGGACGGCTTCCCTTCTGGCTGGAAATCGGGCCTTTTGTGAAATTCGGCGGTACGAACACCCTGACCGTTAAGGTCTCTGATATGAGCGTTTATCAGGCGTTTCCTGAAGAGAAAATATCCCAGAGAATTAAGCTCGCGTCCTGGAATCCTGGCAATTCGGGATACAACCGCTTCGAAGGAATAGTAGGCGAAGTATATCTTCAAAAATATCCGCCAATATACATAGACGATATATATGTAAAAACTTCAGTTCTGGATAAAAAACTGGATATTTGCCTTACCGTGAAAAATACTGGTGACATTACTGAAAAGTTGATCGTTTCCATCAAAGTCATTGATGAAAGCAAAGAAATACTGTTCCCGCACAATAAAGATATATCAATAAATGGGAAAGCCGAAAATACATTTGAATTTTCAGAGAAATGGGAAAATCCAGTTCTTTGGAATCCTGATTTCCCGAAGCTGTATTCACTGCGGGTTGAATTGCTGGACAATAAAGGCAAGATACTTGACACTAAGAATACGGCATTTGGTTTCCGGGAATTTCGTGTCGGCAGAAAAGAGCTTGGCGAAGACCCGGCATTTTTTTATTTAAATGGGAAAATATGCAAGTTGAGAAATACCGAAATATCAGCCTACCGCGGAAGAGGGGAGGATCATTCGGACCTGAGATTAAGGGAAAAGGCCTTTCTGCGCGATTTTATGGCGGTAAAGGACGCTAATATAAACATGATACGTTTTTTTGAACTTGCCGACGACTGGCATTACAAAATCTGCAACGAAAAGGGAATGATGGTTGCGGCAACAATCACAAGATGCGAGCCGTGGCAGACTCTTCTTGTAAGCGATGAAAAATTTAATGCCAACAAAAAGCTGTTCCAGGAATATAAGAAAAATATGACTGAATATGTTACCCGCTGGATAAAGTACTGCAGGAACAATCCATCAATCGTAATGTGGGGGCTTTCAAATGAAAATCTTCATTTCAGAGAATATGACAGTCAGATTGTCGAATATCTGCTTGGACTTGAAAAAACGGCCAGAAAACTTGATCCGACCCGGCCTGTTTACTTTTCCGGGGACGGCGACTTGTATGGACAGACGGAGATAATAACATTGCATGGTGTCAGGGAAATCCCTGGGCGCAGCGCGTCTCCAGATAAAGGCATATTGCCTAATTACGCTTACTTCAGTGAACTTGAAGAACCTAGAAAATTTATGTCGCACCGATATTTTGGATTGAAGGGAAAAAGCCAATGGCGCTGGGATTGCCGGAAACCGATTTACTTTGCAGAATGGCCATATACTCTGGAAGCATTGGTGGTTTCCGATGCGGCCCCGATGTTCATTGGAGAAGATGCTTTCAAAAAACCTTTATGGAAGGGCGTCATGCAAGCCGATGCCATTTTGATGAAAGCTTTTATTGCCTCTGCCAGATATCTTGATTTCCCGTCTCTCGGGCCGTTTACAATAACCGGAGCCTCCGCTACGCCTGATGCTCCGACACCGATTAGCGAAGAATGCAGAAGAGCGCTTATGCCACAACGTGCCGCCGTAAAAGAATGGGACTCTTGTTTCTATTCCAACAAGGAGATTCCAAGGACTCTGTCCATTTATAACGACTCATATTTCAAATCTGTGTTAGAACTAACGTGGCATTTTGAGCTTTGTGGCAGAAAAATATCAGAAGGTACTGAAAAATGTGAACTTGAGCCCGGTCGTTTTTTTAGAAAAGTCATTACATTAAAAATGCCTGAAGTTTTGACACGCAGCGAGGGTATATTTTCATACCAACTGAGGGCAAATGGTAGAACTGTTTTTACGGACTCGCATAAAATATCGGTCTTTCCACTTCCGGGATTATTGAAAGATGATTCCTCGATTGCCGTTTACGATCCGGAAAAATCCTTAAATCTCCCTTTCAGACGGCTGTCCGACCTTGATGTAATTAACACAGAAATCCTGATTGTTGCTAATGAAAAAGCGAACGAGATTAAAGAAAAAAAAGTATTTCTCGATTTTATAAAAAAAGGAGGAAAAGCTTTTTTACTTCAGCAAAGTAAACCAAATCTTGATCTACTTCCTGCGATGTTCCCGTGTGAACCGACGATATCTTCATCAATTACATTTCCTGCGGCGGCGGGACATTCAATACTGAAGGGAATAACCCCGGATGATTTGAAATACTGGACAGGCGAAGGCAATGACAGGCATGTAGTTTCACGGTTTAATTATATAAGGCCGCTTCTGGGAAATTTCAAAACAATTGTAGTTGCGGGTTCCAGGCAGCTCAATGTCTCCCCGCTTCTTGAATTCCAATACGGGCAAGGCCTAATAATAGCGTCGCAACTTGAGTTATCATCCAAATTCAATATTGCGCCGCAGGCTGATATTATATTTAGAAATGTCATCAATTATATGAAGGCATATCGTCCCGTATGGAGGAAACCTAAAATAGTTGCCGCGGAAGGATGTAATTTTGTTTCAGGGCTGAAAAGCATCGGGATATACGCTGAAATCATAGGGTCGGCGACAATGCTTAATCCCGAGGAGGATATCGTCCTTATTGACGGACAATGCGATGGAATTTCAAGCTTCCTTCCCAAAAAACTTAAAGATTTCATGGTGAAAGGCGGTATTGTATATATATGGAATACTACTGCTTCATCCGTGAAAACACTTTTATCCGAAATAGGAGCCGAGATGAGACTTATTTCAATTGGAGATAAGGAGTATCCTCTGAACAGGATCGCGGACAGTAAATTCATCTGGGGAATTACCTCACAGGAATTGTGTTGGCAAAAAGGCAGTAATACTCCAGACAAGGAGGGGGAATATGTTGGTGGCGGTTGTTATATAGAACCTTTTTATAAGGGGATTATCGGTTCTGGCATTTCGTTCTCAGATGGTGTCGAATTGATCTCAGGCGGCGGACTTTCCGTATGCTCCATAGGAAAGGGAACACTTGTGGCCGACCAGATAGACTGGGTTAAAGGCCTTTCCATAAATTATCGTTCCCCGGCCTTGCGATATATCAGTTCCCTGCTTACAAATATGGGTATTTTGATAGACCTTTCAAAAGCCGGGGGTAGGTCGGTTGGCATTTCCAACTGGGAAAGGAAAAATGACGGAAGAGAAGTCAACGCACACTATCCCCTTAGATACATAAATATATTGAACACGCTGGGGCTTCCTTTTCAAATGATAGGGAGCAAAGACTTATCAGAGATTGCTTCGTATGGGCTTGTGATTATAATGAATGGTCTTGACAAAGAAAAAAGAGGCAGAGGTCTGACTGCGAAAGAGGCTTCGGAAATAGCGCTTTTTGTAAAAAAAGGAGGAGGCGTTCTTTTGGAAGACAACGCGTGCATTCCTCAATTCATGAAAGGAGAATTCAAACCGTTTTACAAATTTGCTTCCGGAAAAATAACAGGCATTAAGTTTTTAAATCACGATAACCCGGATCTTGCTGAAAAGACTTTTAAAATTACTCTGGAACCGCACTTCATGACCTTTATGCCTGGCAGGGATTGGGATGGAAAGGTTCTGGCATACTGGGAAATAGATAATAAGATCTCGAATATCCCGGCATTATTAGGCGGCCGGTACGGAAAAGGAAACTTTGCCTTTATTTCATGTAAGTTTTATTGGCTTTACCAGGGAATTGCCAGAGAAAACCATGAAGAAACTCATCAAATCAACAAGATAATATCAAAGCTCCTGAGCGGCTTGTACAGCAACACTGAAAACTCAAAGATAAAACTGGAAAACTGTTCCTTTATTGATTTGACAAACATATCTAATAGATCTTTTTCTGACGAAATAGCGGGCGACGGTAAAGGAGGCTGGACAGATCAGGGTCCGGGCAATGACCTGGACAGCATCCCTGTCGGCATTCAATATCTCGGCAGAACTCCTTTCAAGATTATAGCTCAATCACAAAAGGGAAACAACTCATGTGTTGTATTGAAGTCTCCAGTTAACGCAGCCAATATGCCGTCCAGTGTTATGGTCGAAGCCGGAAACATATATGCAGAAAAACTTCATTTTCTGCACACAGCGGCATGGCTTGACGAACCGGAAGGCAAAGAGGTGTTCTTTTATCGTATAATGTACGGAGACAATGACGGAACTACAATAAAAATTTCCGTACTTAACAAAAAGCATATTGAGGACTGGTATAATTATAAACCGGAACTTGAGCTTGAAGACACAGAGAAAATTTCTGTGTTTTCTGACAATAAAAACCATTCTCTGTTTTCTTATGAATGGATAAATCAGCGTCCCGATCTGCCGATCCAGAGGATAGAAATAGTATCGATGGAAAGAGCTTGTATTCCTATAGTTATAGCAATTACAGCGGAGAAAAATAATGAATAAGGGAAGAATGAAAAAACGCCTTTTTACACTCGTTGAGTTGCTCATTGTAATATCAATCACAGCTATTTTAGCTGCGATGTTGTTACCCGCCTTAAAAAATGCCAGGAACTCAGTCCGGGGAATACAGTGCATGAGCAACCTCAAAGCAATAGGGGCGGGGAACTGTGTATATATCAGTGACAATAATGATTACCTTGCTGAAATAGACACCGGAATAGGCACTAAGCGTTACTGGTATCACAAAATAGGCGAAATACTTTATCCTGAAAAAGGTCGGATAAATGATACAGCAGAAGACTCTTATGTTTTTAGATGCCCGGGAAAAGAAGAAGAAGGAGGTTATTTAAAATATATATCATACGGGATGAATTGTTGGCAACCCAATCTCATATTTGGATCGTCCGCCACTGCTGATCAGGATCCTTACAAAGCGTCGAGAGTAAGGGAACCATCTCAAACGATGCTTTGTATGGATTCATATGGAAGTGAGCGAATTTTCCCAGACAGCATGGGTACTTCATATTCTGAATTGAATGTCAAACGTTTAACAAACAGGCATAACAACGGCTGTAACTCCTTATTTTTTGACGGGCATATAGATTATGTAAAATGGCCTTATCCTAATTGTGCCACGGGAGTTTTACCATATTTATACAATACCCCGCACAAATTTTGGATGAGCTATGAATAATGAAAAATAATCGGCTAGGCATTAGGCTTGACAAAATTGTTTGCAAGCGCAGACCTTTTCTGTTTGATTTTACTGGAGTGACTTTTAATTTTTCATCTTGCGGTTCCATAAAGAACAGTCAGAAAAAATTGCAGACAGCGACTCAATGAAGTCAACAGTTCAGAGAATATAGTTAAAAAAACAGGGAAACTTTAGTAAATTAAGGAAAAAGGAAATGAGTAAAATAAGAGCAATGTCGATAATGGCGCATCAGGATGATTTCGAGTTTAATGCCGGTGGTTTTTTCGCTATGTTGCGCAAAAAGTACGGCAGGGGCGCGGAACTGAAAATCCTGGCGACTTCACGCGGCGCTTCGGGGCATCACGTGATGGGTATGGAGGAGACGTTTCGCAGACGCGAACAGGAGGCCCGGAAAAGCGCTTCCCTGATCGGAGCGTCCTATGAATGTCTGAAATGTCTTGACGGGGCACATGTTCACGGGCAGGTTATGACTGATATAAATGTATTGGGTGGAATATGGAACGCCGTGAGGGATTTCGAGCCGGATTATATTTTCTGTCCGCCTGTGATTTCCGATCCTCTAGCGGGCATTCACATAGACCATTATAATACTGCATGGGCCGTCAGGATGTTGGCTTACCAGTTTGCCGTGCCCAATGCTTATCCCACCCTCGGAGGGCCAGTCAAGAAGAGAGTGATTTCACCTGCCATTTTCAATGTTTACGACCCTTACGCAAATGAAAAGGGATATGATATCGCTCTCGATATAAGCGATGTTTTTGATAAGAAACTGGCCATGGCGCTTTGTCACGAGTCCCAGATTTTCGAATGGCTTCCATGGGTTGGCGGACAGAAGCCGCCGGCAAAAAAGAGCTACAAAGGTGAATTGAGGAAAAGGCACAGCAGAATGAATGCGAACACGGGTTTGCCTGATGATACACCCCGTGAAATTTTCGTCATGACCAAATGGGGCAGGGCTATAACTAAAGCTGATATAGGGAAACTTTTTTCAGGCGCTGATGCCGTTTACAGTGATACTTGTAAGGATTTGGCCTGATTCAGGGCGCGGGCGGTGGAAAACACTCGCGGGACATGGTATAATATTCCCTATAAACGGAGACGGGGATATTTATGGATGTCAAAAATGTAAACGCTTTTACGGAAGTTATAGTAAGCACTTTTGAAACTGCCGTTAACGCGGCGCCTTTCCGCTGTGAAGATTTTCAGAAGATGGAAGGCGATGTCAGAAATCCAGATGACCTGATGTGCATAATAACTTTTTCCGGTTCGCTCACCGGGGCCATACTGCTTACGTTTCCCGAAGCCACGGCCAAAAAAGTTTATACGGCCCTGATGTTTGAGGAAGTGGAGAAGTTGTCCGATGAAGTTACGGAGGCTTTTACCGAGATACTCAACATGGTAATCGGAAATGTGAAGGCGACGCTGAGCGGACATACTCTGAATTTTGACACCCCTATGGTAGCGGCGGGCAAAAAGGTCAAATTTGAAAATACCGACAAACTTCTATGGCTTCTTATCCCTATGGCCTTCAAGGACTGGGGCAAATTCAGCCTTTTCATCGGAGTGAAATGAGGCATTGCCGAATTTCATGAACCCAGCCTGTGATTTTGAAAATCTGTACTGTGGAATGAAAAAATGATTTGACATTTTCATAATCCGCGTTTATCTTACAAGGTATTATCGTCTGAATTTATTCCTGAATGTTTATTGCCCTGAACTCTCACGGTCTGGTCAATTAAAATTCTAAGGTTTTAACTGTCTTATGCAGCTTACTATACATGATGTCGCTAAAGGTTTTGATGTTTCGGAAAAAACGGTTTACAGATGGCTGGGCCAGAATGCTCTTCCGGCTTACAAAATAAATGACCAGTACAGATTTAGCCGTTCGGAACTGCTTGAATGGGCCGCTGCCCGGAAGATGAAAGTTCATCTTGAGTTTCTCAGTGGCGAGAACGGGGAAGATGGGGATTTGCCCGCATTGTCCGATGCCGTGAAGGCAGGGGGCATATATTATCACGTCGGCGGAACGGACAGGGATATAGTTCTGCGTAATATCGTGGACGTTATGAAGCTGCCTGAAAGCATTGACCGTGAATTCATCTGGCAGATACTTGTAGCCAGGGAGAAGATGGCTTCAACCGGGATAGGGGACGGAATTGCCATACCGCATGTGAGAAATCCCGTGATATTGAATAACATTCCATATCCGGTTGTTACTCTCTGCTTTCTTGAGAAGCCGATAGAATTCGGAGCTCTTGACGGGAAACCTGTTCATTGTCTTTTCAGTCTCATATGTCCTACCGCCAGAATACATCTGCATATTATTTCCAGGCTGGCGTTTATACTTCGCGATGAGGAATTCAAGGAACTTGTTCTGAAGCACGCGTCGGAACCCGGGATAATCAACGGTATCGAAAGGGCGGAAGCCCGTCTCACCGGCGTGAAAAAAGAAGGAGCGGCGGCGGAGGTCTGATAAGTTATTATGCAAATGCTTCTTATATCACTTTTAGTTTTTTTCATCGGCGGAGTGCTTTCGCTTCTTTTTTCGCGATCCGGCCGTATAGCCTCTATTGTTGGGGCGGGCAGCGCGTTTGTCGCAAGCATTATCGGTTTATTTCCGGCATTGCATTCGCTTTTCAGCGGGGTTTCACAGCAACTGAGATACCCGTGGTCAATGCCCTGTGGTTCGCTTTCCTTTGAACTGGACCCGCTTTCCGCGCTTTTTCTGACACCGCTTCTGATATTGACGGCGCTAGCTTCTGTTTTCGGTGCTGAATACCTCAGGTCCTGGTCTCTGAAAAAATCTCTGGGCGCGCCGTGGTTTTTCTTCAATATGCTTGCGTTCAGCATGATTGCCATATTGCTGGCGAGGAACGCGATGCTTTTCATAATATCTTGGGAGCTCATGACAATTCTTTCGTTTCTTCTAGTTACTTTTGAGCATGAAAAAAAATCTGTCAGGACGGCAGGCTGGATATATCTGGTAGCGGCCCATGTCGGGGTGCTGTTCATCTTTGTGGTTTTTATAATGCTGGGCATGAAAAACGGGAGCATGGATTTTGACAAATTCGCTTTGCCTCCGGGTTCTATCGCGGCGGCGTCCCTTATATTTGTTTTTTCAATAATAGGTTTTGGCTCCAAAGCTGGTTTTGTTCCTCTTCACGTATGGCTTCCGGAGGCGCATCCAGCCGCGCCCAGCCATGTTTCCGCTATTATGTCCGGGATAATGATAAAAATGGGAATATACGGGATACTCAGGGTATTTATTTATCTGGGGCCTCCGCATGAATGGTGGGGCTGGCTTCTTATTGGCGTTGGCGCGCTGTCCGCTGTTACAGGTGTGCTTTTTGCGCTGGCGCAACATGATTTGAAACGTCTTCTCGCGTATTCCACAGTTGAGAACGCGGGCATTATAATGATAGGCATGGGCACTGGTGTACTCGGAGTTGCGTTAAAGTCGCCCCTGATGGCGGCGGCGGGTTTTGCCGGGGCGCTTCTGCATGTTATCAATCATTCTCTTTTCAAAGGCCTGCTTTTTCTCTGTGCCGGTTCTGTTTTGCATGGTACCGGCACGGTTGAAATAGACAAGCTCGGCGGATTGCATAAACGTATGCCGTGGACTTCGTTTGCTTTTTTGACAGGGTCTGTTTCCATCTGCGGCCTGCCGCCTTTCAATGGTTTCATAAGTGAATTTCTCATATATTTCGGAGCGTTTTACTCGATTTCCTCAATGAATGGGGCGCATGTTTTTTCTTCTTCAGCCGTAATAATTTCCCTGGCGCTTGCCGGAGGGCTTGCGCTTGCCTGCTTCACCAAGGCTTTCGGCATGATATTTTCAGGGGAGCCGCGCTCGGGTGACAATTCACGTTTTCATGAGAGTTCTCCTTCCATGCTTTTGCCGATGCTGGCGCTTTCATCACTCTGCCTCATTGCTGCTTTTACTGCGCCGCTGACGGTGTCGGCTTTCAAATATATGCTTCCGCAACTGACGGGAATGACGTTTTCGACTTCAGCAAAAGCGCTGGACATTATAATAAAACCGTTATGGCATGTATGTTTTATATCGGCCGGCTTTTTCCTGTGGCTTTTTGCTCTGTGGCTTCTGAGAAAATTGATGCCGCGCTCTGAAGTCGTTGAAAAGACCGTTACATGGGATTGCGGATATTGCCGTCCGAATGGGAGAATGCAGTACAGCTCTTCCTCATTTGCGCAGCCGCTTACGAGATTTTTCAATTTCTTTCTTAGGATACGCACATTATTTAAAGGGCCTAGGGGAATTTTCCCGAAAGATTCACACTATATGACGGAGACACCTGATATTTTTGAAAAAGGTTTTTTTGCTCCGATATTTGCAAGGATACATGATTTTCTGGTATTGCTGCACCGTTTTCAGAACGGCAGGGTGCAGATGTATATAATGTATATAGCGGCAATGCTTTTAATACTTCTTATATGGAAGCTATCGTGATATGAACTGGTATATTCTTATAAATATAATTCTGCCGTTTGTTTTAGCCCCGTTTCTTTTCGGGGTGATAAACAGGACGAAGGCTTTTTTCGCGGGCCGCAGGGGGCAGCCGCTTCTTCAGCTTTACTATGATCTTTTCAAACTTTTCAGAAAGGGTTCAGTATACAGTGTTACCACTACGTGGATTTTCAGAATTGCTCCTTTCGCGGTATTTTCTTCAATAGTATGTGTTATTCTTATCATGCCGTGCGGAGCGCTGGTTTCGCCGATAGGCTTCAGAGGTGATATACTTCTGTTTATTTATTTTTTGGCGATGGCGCGTTTTTTCACTGTGGCGGCGGCCCTTGATACGGGCTCGAGTTTTGAGGGGATGGGCGCGAGCAGGGAAGTTCAGTTTGCCGCGCTTACTGAGCCGGCGTTTATTCTCTGCATGGCGGCGCTTGCGTGTGAGACGCACAGCTTTTCGCTTTCAACAATTTTCAGCAGGCTGAGTTTTGCTTCCTGGTCTGGCGAGGGTGCTGTGCTCTTGTTGGTGGCGGTTTCTCTTATGATTGTGCTTCTCGCGGAGAACTCAAGGGTCCCTGTTGACGATCCGAATACACATCTTGAGCTGACGATGATACATGAAGTCATGGTGCTGGATTACAGCGGTCCTGATTTAGGTTTTATCCTTTACGGGGCGGCGTTGAAACTCTGGATAATCGGTTCTCTTGTAGTTGGCGTGGCGTTGCCGGTGAATACGGGGAATTTTTTCCTTGACAGGTTTATATTCCTTGGAGGCATGGTATTGCTTGCCGTGATTATCGGCATCATCGAATCGGTCATGGCGCGTTTCCGTTTTCTTAAAATACCGCAGGTGCTTATTCTGGCTTCGGCGCTTTCTATACTGGCTTTAATTTTGCAGGTGAGGTTTTAACATGGATAATTTCAGGGATTTGCTTATAGTTCTTCTGATGCTTATAAACCTGATGCTTCTTGCTTCAAGCAGGATACGCTACTGTATAAAGATTGTCGCGTTTCAGGGGCTTATCGTAGGGCTTGTCCCGATATTCGCCGCGGAAAACGGCATAGGCATTGGAATTATTCTCACGGCCCTCTGCGTGATAGCGGTTAAATGTGTCCTTCTGCCGATACTGCTCCAGCGTTCCCAGATAATCGCCGACGTGCGCAGGGAAGTCGATCCATTTGTCGGTTATACGGCTTCCATTTTTATCGGCATTGCGGCACTGGTGATATCATTCTGGATAAGTACGCGCCTTCCTCAGATGGAAAAACAGGTTTCACATATAGCCGCCCCAGCCGCGATTTTCACGGTACTGAGCGGGCTTTTCATAATCATGAGCCGCAAAATAGCGCTTACACAGGTGCTCGGCTATCTCGTCTTTGAAAACGGCATATATCTTTTTGGCGGGGCCATGCTTCTGGAAAACGGCTTTATCATCGAACTCGGCATATTGCTTGACGTGTTTGTGCTTGTATTTGTAATGGGTATCGCTGTTTTTCATATCAGTCAGGAGTTCAATCATATAGATACCGACAGGCTGAGCCAGCTGGGGGATTGGAACGCGGAGTTACCGGAGGAGATTAAAAAGTGATTCTGTTACTGCTTCTTATACCGTTTGTCGCCGGAATAACGGCATTTTTCATAAGGCATGACTTTGCGCGCCGCGTCATTCTCGTATCGGCGGCGCTTCTGCATTTCTGTATTACGGTTTCATTTTATTTCAAACGTCCGGGGCCTTTGTGGGACGGATGGCTGATGCTGGACGCGCCCGGCCTGCTCTTCCTTTCAATTACCAGTTTGCTTTTCCTTATGGCGTCGCTTTATGCCGTGAATTATCTGCGCCGGGACAAACAGCACCGGGGGGATGCCGATACTGATGATTTCTTTTTCAAAACCAAGCCTGAAGCTTTATTTACCGCCTGCCTTCTCTTTTTTCTGACCACGATGTCAATTGTTACTGTTACCCAGCATCTCGGCATCCTCTGGGTGGCTATGGAGGCGACAACGCTTGCCAGCGCGCCTCTGATATATTATCACCGCAGTCATCATTCGCTTGAGGCAACATGGAAATACCTTCTTATCTGTTCAGTAGGAATTGCGTTGGCGCTGCTTGGAAACCTGTTGCTTGTGATGGCGTGTCCGATGGATGTTACCGGCCCCATTCCTCTCCTTATCAATGAGTTTGTGGCAAACGGCACAAGCCTTCAGCCGCAATGGCTCCGCATGGCGTTTATATTTTTCATTGTGGGATATGGCACGAAAATGGGACTTGCGCCGATGCATACATGGCTGCCTGATGCTCACAGCGAAGCGCCTTCATTTGTTTCCGCACTTCTTTCCGGCGCTCTCCTGAACTGCGCGTTTCTCGGCATATTGAGAATACATCAGATCTGCATTGCCGCCGGAGAAGCTGCTTTCAGTCAGGAACTCCTCCGGGTTTTCGGCATGATTTCAATATTTTTCGCGGCGGTTTTCATTATCGGACAGAAGGATTACAAACGCATGCTGGCGTATTCCAGCGTTGAACACATGGGCATACTGGCCCTTGGTGTAGGCATCGGCGGAGAGGCTGTTTTCGCGTCAATGTTTCATGCCGTGAACCATTCGCTTACCAAAGGAATGCTTTTCCTGGTAGCCGGAAATATTCTGATGGCTTACGGCAGCAGGATTACCGACAGCGTTTCAGGTGTTTTGAAGAGGCTTACTTTTTCGGGCATATTATGGATAGCCGGTTTTTTCGCTATTACAGGGACTCCTCCTTCCGGCCTTTTCGTAAGCGAGTTTCTGATACTGAAAACAGCTTTTGCCGAAGGCCGTTACGTCACATCCGCGCTGTACCTTATACTGCTGGCTGTCATATTCGCGGGGATGGCCCTGGTATTTCTGAATATGGCGCAGGGGGACTCTAAAAAGCACAATCACCCGGAAAATATTTTTTTGAGGGAAAGGCTTCTTTCAATCATCCCTCCAGCGATACTCTGTCTTATCACTTTCATTCTGGGCCTGTATGTTCCTGATTTTCTGAACAAAATGCTGACTGATGTCGCGAAATGTTTCGGGGGTTGATTATGTCTGAAAAAAATTACATCTCAATACACAACAGTGAAGCTTTTCCCGTTAAAAGCATTCCCATTGTTGATATAGATGATTTCAGAGAGACAGTGATAACGGAAATAGAAAGAGGGAAACGCCTTGCCTCCTTTTTCGGGCGTCCTCTCAATGAAAGCGCCGTATGCCTGACAGCTGTTATCGCGGATGACAAGAGGGGATGTCTCCAGATACTTTCAACCGAGGTGGAAAAGTCCTATCAGTCCCTGACCCCTGACTGTTCACAGGCAAACTGTTTTGAAAGGGAAATTGCCGAACAGTGGGGGATTGTCCCTCTCGGTCATCCCTGGTTCAAGCCTTTGCGTTTTCATCACTCCTATAGGAAAGAATATGACGCTTGGGAAAGAGGCCTGGATGAGGAAATACTTCCCGCGCATACCGATTTTTATCAAGTTTCCGGTGATGAAGTCCACGAAGTCGCGGTGGGACCTGTCCATGCGGGCGTGATAGAGCCGGGACATTTCCGTTTCCAATGCAGCGGAGAAAGGGTTTTTCATCTTGAGATAGCTCTCGGTTTTCAGCACAGGGGGATTGAGCGCGCGATTATTTCCGGTGATAAATCGAAAATCCCGCATTATATGGAAACTCTTGCCGGTGATACCACTATCGGACATTCGGTCGCTTATGCTCAGGCGATGGAGGCGCTTTCCGGATGCCTCGTTTCAGGGCGTGCCCAGATACTGAGGGGTATAATGCTGGAACTCGAAAGAATGGCCAATCATGTCGGTGACATAGGAGCGCTTGCCAATGATGTGGCATTTCTGCCTACGGCTTCATACTGCGGTCGCCTCAGAGGGGATTACCTCAATATGACAGCCATGATTTGTGGAAATCGTTTCGGCCGCAATATGGTCAGGCCGGGGGGCGTAATGTACAATCTTGACGCTTCCCTTATTTCTCAGCTTTCCAGAAAGCTTGAAGAGGTTTTCAGCGACACGGAAAACGCCATAGGGCTTATGTGGGATTCCCCCTCTGCCATCGGACGTTTTGAGGACACAGGAAAGATTTCCAGAGAGATAGCCGAAGAGCTCGGCCTTGTCGGTGTCGCGGCACGCGCGTGCGGTTTTGAACGGGATGTCCGTTTTGATTTTCCCACAGGCATATATTGTTTTTCCCAGATACCTGTCGCTACTTTTTCAACATGCGATGTTTTTGCCCGGGCGTATGTCCGGGGGCTTGAAATTCAGCGTTCAAAATCCTTTATCTGCGAACAGCTCGAAACTATCACTGGTGATGACATTTTTACCGTGCCGGGCGACAGCGCGCCTGATATGGCTGTGGTCTCCATGCTTGAGGGCTGGCGCGGCGAGATATGCCATTTCGCTATGACCGGCGCGGATGGAAATCTGCTTCATTACAAAGTCGTCGACCCGTCTTTTCACAACTGGAACGGCCTTGCGGCTTCCATGAGAAATGAAGAAGTATCCAACTTTCCGATATGCAACAAAAGTTTTAACCTGTCCTACTGCGGGCATGATTTATAGGAAGGGGTTTTTATGATTAAAGTTCTTATGGCGAGAGCTAAACAGGGGTACAGGACATCCGCTTTTCCCGTGGAGCCTCCGGCCCTTTCCGACAGATTTGTCGGAGCTCCTGTTATCGGCAGACCGAAATGCCCTCCGAAATGTTCAAAGTGTGTTGAGCTCTGCCCGATGCAATGCATCAGCAGGAATACGGAAAAGATTTCAATAGACATTGGAAAATGTATTTTCTGCGGCAAATGCGCGGAAAGCTGTTCGCCCGGAATTCTCCATTTTTCAAAGGACTACCGCATGGCTGTGCGCAAGCGCGAAGAGCTTGTCCTGAGCGGCCCCGTCATAAATCTGGCGGAAGAATTGAACAAGGAAATGAAAAAACTTTTTGGGCGTTCTCTAAAACTGCGTCAAGTCTGCGCGGGCGGCTGCAATGCCTGTGAAGCCGACGTGAACGTATTGAACACGCTTGCCTGGGATTTGGGCAGATTCGGTATTCAGTTTGTGGCCTCTCCGCGCCATGCGGACGGACTTCTTGTAACAGGCCCCGTCACCGAAAATATGAAGCTTGCCCTGAAAAAAACTTATGAGGCCGTGGCAAATCCCAAACTTGTCATAGCCGTTGGGGCCTGTGCCATTTCAGGCGGCATTTACGAGGGGCATTCTGAAGCCAATAACGGTGTCCAAAGTATAATTCCAGTTGACTTGTTCATACCGGGATGCCCTCCGCATCCATCGACCATACTTGACGGTCTTCTTCGTCTGATGGGCAGATTGAAAGGCGACGCGCGAGAAAAAATAAACGATTCCCAGCCAATTCCTCCTGTGGGTGACCAACTCGAAACCCGCAAAAAACTGATAAGAAGCGTCATCAGGAGCTGAGATCATTTATGAGCGGATGGACAATATACGAAAATAGATTCACATGGACCAAGTCGCATACGGAATCTAGTTTCCTCGTTTGTTCCTGATTTGTCTAATGTGATTGGACAACCGCCGGAAAAATTCATGTCAACAGCCTCTCTAATCTCTTTCGGTACGATTACTGTATCGCTCAAAGTCTCATCGGGATTTGGATTCAGAATGAACAGATAAATACTGCCATCCTCAGCATATCTCATGAGAATCTCAAAACTGTTATTTTCAGCCCATGCCTGCCTTTGGGTGGAGGCATCAAGTGTTTTAAAGAGGATGGACTGGGTTTCTTTCTGTTGTAGTTGAGTGGTTGACGATATGATGAGAACTTTTCCTTTGCCCGCATTACGGATGAGCGGAGGTTCGTTTTTCTTCGGCGGCGTAATCTGTGTGTCCCAATTCATAGCAAGCAGGTCTTTTAAAAGAGAACCGTCCTTGATGCCCAGGTCAGTGTATATGCCCGCTTTTTCTACTGCAATCAGAGTTCCTCCTCCGCGAACCCATTTGCTCAATTGTTCAGAGACGGCAGGCGGCAGATAACTGGCGGATGGCAGTATGAGGACATCAAAATCTTCTAATGAGATTTTTCCATTCATCAGGTATTCTTCGGGAAGAAGTTCATAAATGTAGTTTTTAGGATAAAGCGCTCCATGAACGGCGACAAGGGTTTCATCTCTGCTGCAGGCTCCGTTACGGATGGAGCTTGAGGGTTGGAGAAGCAATATGCGGGATTTCGCCATTTCTGTATGTGTCAGCATCCAGTCCGCTTCTTCCATTTTTCGTTTTGCGATTATTAATGAGGGAGCGCAATATCTCAGGATTGTAAAGTCCTGTCGCGGGTCCATCCAATTTCCATTATAAGTCCAGATGTACGCACCGAAAGTATATGCATACCATTTGAGTTGCAAAGTGCGGCCCCAGGCGAAGGTCTGGCTGACGTGCTTGTCAAGTCCCCGCCGTTGGACTTTTTCCTCGCTGATGCGGCCTTTTTCCTGCTGTGCTCCCCAGAAATCCTCTAGGTAGGCCAACGATTTGTCTTTGTGGAGTTTTAAAAGGCTGGCCATATAGATGCCGTTCACCTGCATTGAAGGCGCGAAAGTATGGCATTCTAAGATATCGCATGTCTCAAAAATGCGGGCGCCGTTGACCCATTTGAGGAGATTTGAATGTCTTGCCGCGACGGGGCGGCCGGGATCGTTTGCCTTCAGGGTATCATAAATGTCTTTCATCCAGTCGATCAGGGAAGCTTCACGAAATGCTTCAAAATCTGCATAGATGGGAGTAATTTCCTTGTATTTCTGTTTTTCTCCTCCTTTTACCCAACGGTCTTCGGGCTGCTGTATTTCATCGAAAGTGCGATAACTGCTTTGCCATGCCGCATTCAGCTTCTCAATAGTTTCATATTTCTTTTTCAGGTACATGCGGAACGAATCGGCGGCATGGATGCCGTATCCGAGTTTGCGCCAGCCTTTTGGCGTATCCATTACGTTATGAATTTCTGCGGCATGTTCGTAAAATGGCATATCCACGAGGGGAATGTTTTTGCATGTTGAGGCGAGCGAGGCGATATTGAGTTTCATTAATGCCCGGACATCAGGATGATACCAGTTCAGTTTGGCAGTCTGCCTTTTCTGTTCCGCCTGCGGCACTTGGACAAGACTGTTCTTTATTTCATAACCTTTTGGCATCTCTCCGTCAGATGAATGAAGAATGATTTCAGGATCTGACGCATGTTTACTGTTGAACCATTCGGGGGCGTAGGATGTGCTTGGGCCTCCGTAGGGAAGCATGCAGAAAGACGAATGGCCTTTGTCTTTAAAATCGTTGACGGTTTTTGTTATATTTGAAAAATCCCATTCATTTTCTTTGCCTGCTGCCGGAACAGCTGTCATCAGTGAATTTGTCTGTAATTCAAATTCGTTTTCCTGAGGATGTTTTTCATCTCCGGGGAATGGGTTGGAACCCCAGACGCCGACGAGAATGCGATTCGCCTTTCCGCTCGCTTGGAACGGTGGAATGCTTCGCGGCTGCCGTCCCCATTTTTGAGGCATTGCCCAGCCGGCTTTTTTCATTGTCTCGCTGTGCAGGGCTTGTTCAGTTTTGTCCAGCTTTGTTTCGAAAGCTTCGGCAATCGTTTCTGTTTTTCCGCAGGCTTTGGTAAAAGGCGCGCCGTTAAAACGGGCGCTGTCTCTGAATTCCCTGAACAGTTTGCCGTAAGCGAGCCATGTTTCATTCAAGGATTCTTCCAGAATATTGAAATTTTTCCTAAGTTCCTCGGAAGGAGTTATTCCGAGATGGAAACTGATTCGTTCAATATCGAGCAGGCGTTTTTCCGCGAATGATGTTTTCATCAGAAGCATATTGTATTGCTGGGCTGCTTCAGTAATGGGCGTGTCCTTATAAAAGTTATTTTTTTTCAGGCGTTTGGCGATATCTGCGATATCCATGCCGCTGATGTCATATTTCCAAACAGCCGCAGCGCTTTCTACAGTGGACATTTGTTTCATGTCTTCCGCTATGCCTTCCGGGGCGCGCGCATAATCATAAATTTTTATCTCATCCATGAAGCCGTCGAAACCGCAGGAGTCTTCTGCTGTCAATACGCCGAGAAACATAGTGGAACCGCCTTTCGAGACAGCTTGTCCTGCCGTGCCGTTGCCAGCTTCGACTCCATCCACATAAACTTTGAAAGTTTTTCCGTCATAAGTTCCGGCCGCATGGTGCCAGACGTCGCGCGTAAGAGGATTTTTAGCTGGAACCGAAGACGCTCCCTGAAATGTTCCTTTTATACCGGAGTCAAACAGAAAGGACAATGTTTCGCCTTTAACCTCGAAACGGAAACCCGCTTTCCGGCTGCCTGATGCGTTTGACATGATTATGTCAGGGGCGGATGCAGTGTTATTTTTCGGGAGCTTTATCCATGCCTCGACTGTCAGTCCCTTTGAAAAATCATATTTGTCCATGTTAGGGATCATTACGCAGGCGCCTTTGTCGCTGGAGGACTGTTCTTTTTCCGTAAACAGCAAGCCCAACCCATATTTTCCTTCGGTTCTTTTGGGATAAGCGCCGTTCAACTGTAATTTTCCGCTGTTCCCTGAGCCGCTGAAATCCATGACATGGACCCGCTCATCTTCATTGAAACCGTCGCCTTCATCAAAGCGCAGATAGCAGATAGGACCTTTGTCTCCGGCCAGACTAGTTATGGTAATGACAGATAAAAACCATATGCAGAGAGTTTTCAGCGCGTTGTATTTTTGTACATGGAATCCCATGAAATTAAAAATCATGTTCATAGTTCAGTTCTCTTTATTTATTTTAGATGTTGATTTTTCATACAATCAGAATCCACGTACAAGTATAGACGCGTCCACCAAGCCTATTTTTTCTCTTGTCATGGAAGAAACGTGCATGTCGCCGAAAAGAAAATTAGCTGTTTTACTAGGATGATTTGACCTTATATTGAAACCGCCGTAGGTCGTATTGCTGGAAAGATAAGGATAGCTTACCGAGTAGGCATTACCATTGCCATTATCCGTAACCAGTATTACTTCACTTGGCTGTTTCATCATTTTCATTGAATGGTTTGGGCAGGGATATGTCGTACTGAGTGATCCGAAAAACCATGTATTTGCCGTATAGTCGGCATAGAAAAAACTGTTATCCGAAATTGTTTGGACCGGGCAGAGGATGTTTCTTTTATTATAGCTGTTTTTATTATTAAGGCAACCGATTTTAACTCCATAGTCGAGTTGAGAGTATGGACCAAGTTTCCCCAGTAATTCATACCAGCCGCGATTTGAATAGGAACCATTCCAATAGGCGACGTATGGGGTTGCAATATACATTACAGAGTCATTGAAGTCCGTTGAATAATTAAGGATACCTGTACCGATTTGCTTAAGATTGTTTTTGCATAGGAGTGAATATCCCTGTTCCTTTGCCTGTCTGAGGGCCGGGAGCAGCATTCCGGCCAATATCGCTATAATAGATATTACAATGAGGAGTTCTATTAATGTGAATTTCTTAACATTAATCATGATTTGAAATCCTTTCTTAAAAGTTCGACTGGAAGAACGATGTTTACTCTGTTTGTTTTGCCGTTAATCATTTTTTTCAAGCTTTCCACGCTGTGCTTTCCGAGTTCGTACTCGGGTTTTCTGATTTCATGTATCGAATTTCGCAGTGGAGTGCTTTCAAACGTTGCCGAGCAAAGCGCTATTTCCACGTCTTCAGGGACGGCGAGCTTTTTTTTATGCAGCACGGGATAAACTGAATTGACAAAGAAAAGTTCACTGATGCATACGACGGCCGTTGGTTTCAAACGGGTGAATTCGTGCTCGAAAATCCTGCTTACATCATCGAAGAAGGATGCTTTGGATTCAAATTCATCAACGTTGATAATCAGGGAGTCTGCTTTAGATATTTTATGTTTCTGCAATGCTTTTTCAAATCCGGTTTTGCTGCAGGATGAAATAGGTATCCATGGCGCAGTCCCGACAAACATGATTTTTTTGTGGCCTCTACCGAGTAGGTAATCGGTCGCGAGAAACGATGCTTGAGTGAAATCCGAACTGACATAGCTGTAGTGTGAATTCTTCATAGCGCGGTCTATGAGAAGTACCGGATAGCCGCGCTGCCTTAATTCTTCGTATATAGGATAATCAACAGGGTATGGACGTATTCCTATTATGCCGTCGATTTCATGTTTTTGTATATTCTGGAGAGTTTCATTCATGTTTTCGTCGGTGATGAATATATGCAGTCCGCTTTCGTCTCCTTTTATCTGATCCAGAATACCGGCCATGATATTACTGATTAAAATGAAAGATTCATCTTTTGATATGCCGAGAAAAATGTTGAGTGCCTTTTTGACTTTTTTAATTTTGCAGATGAAAGCCCCTTTGCCTTTTTGTCTTCGTATCAAACCTTCATGTTCAAGCTCATCAAGCGCCCGCCTGACTGTAACTCTGGAAGCTTTCATATATGAACACAAATCATTTTCAGAAGGGAGAGCATCCTGATCTTTTCCAGCATTAATCAGGTTTATTAGGTAATCTTTGACTTCTATGTATTTTAATACCATAATACAATACATTATAATATAAGTTTGCGCCGAGTCAATAGTGGTTCTCAAAATTTTATGTTTTTTTACTTTTACTTTTCCAGTAATCGCTATAGATGACAGAAATACTGCTTTAATGCGAAAATCAGGCAGTTTTTTCCAGCGCCGGCTCATCAGAGGGGAAGAGCAGTTTTGTTAAATCGGCGTTCGGCTCTGAAGTAAGCATGTTCAGGGCTTTTTCAAGAAATTCGGCAGGATCCCCCAGGATCAGAAGTTTTCATTCTGTGGCTGTTAAAGCCATGCCCAAAGGTTTTCCCTCTGTAATCGGCCCTCATCGGCTTGTAAAATATGTTCATTTTCTGTTGCGGGAATTTTATCCCCGTCACGACAAGCTTTGCCGCATCGAAGGCGAATTGCTTCTTGAACATTTGGCCGGGGACAAGGATGCGCTGACTCAGCTTGCCGCGCGTGATGGCAAAGTCGAGGCGTTTCTGGCATCCTGCTGGAAATCATGACTCGCAAAAAAACAGGTTGTTCTTTACTTGAATTTTTCAGGCTTTCCTTTGCCTCTGAGGAGCGATGAGGGGTTTTCGTCGATGTCGTTGACCAGTTCTGTCAGGGCTTCGAGCGTCGCGTCAAATCTCGCGAGGCTTGTTATAGCCCTGAGCTTCAAGTCTTCAAGTAAATCGACTCTTTTTTCGGCTTTCACTGCCAGGTCTTTGACTGAATTAAGGGTTCCTGAGAATTCATTGGCAAGTTGTGTCAGTTTCTTTTGAGGCAATGATTTATTGATATTTTTTGCGCAGGTTTCTGCTTCAGTGCTTATTTTGTCGAGGTTTTCGAGGAGATTGTTGAATTGAGGGCTGTTGAGTTTGGCGTCAATAGAATCAAGGGTGAGAATAAATTTGTCCTTGAATTCCGCGAAGTTGAATTGGGCGATTTCCTCCGCGATTTTGCTGACGTTTTCTATTACCGCTGAAATGTGAGAGGGCCTTGACGGTATATAAACATAGTCCTTGTCAACTCTGACTTGAAGCGGGGCCGGGGGGGCTGAAGTCCAGTCCAGTTCCACAAACGCGCCGCCGGTAAGACCAGCGGACTGGATGGAGCATCTGACGCCTTTTACTTTCATATTCATAAAATAAGAGTTGAGAGAACTGGAACTGCATTTTACTATTTCCTCCGCCTCTGTAAGTACGTTGTCCATGGAAGATGATGAAACCACCATATAGACGTCAACATATTCATCGATGTTTCTCAATGCTATCCTTGTTACTCTCCCCAAAGAGACGCCTTTATATTTGACCGGAGAGCCTATTTTGAGACCTTCGACAGAATCCTTGAATACAGTCATTATTTCAAGTTTCGGTTCGAAAAGTTCGGAAAGTCCGACAAGGAGAAAGCTCGCGATAATGAGGGCTAAGGCGGCGGTGATGAAAATACCGAGTTTGTATTTATTTGCTTGTGTCATAATTTTTATCAATGCTCCGTTAGATTTGTTATGGGTAAATCATGGTGAAAATAGCGGTGATAAGAGCGTCCGCGATAATAATAACGAATACAGCGCTGACGACAGCCGATGTGGATGCTCTGCCTACTCCCTGTGCGTCGTTTTTGGCTTCAAATCCCCTCATGCAGCCTATGGATGAAATAATAATCGCGAAAACAATGCTTTTTACAAAGCCCTGGGTAAGTCCGCTGGGGGTTATCACTTCAAGGGTCCTGTAATATGATTCAGGGATGGAAATTTCAAGTTGATAGTAAGTTATGGTCATGCCGCCGATGATTCCGGCGATGTCGGCGAAAATGGTCAGAAGAGGGAGAATCACAATAAGAGAAAGGACTTTCGGTACTATTATAAAACGGCTTGGTACAAAACCCATCGTTATCATGGCGTCTATTTCTTCGGATACTTTCATTGTGCCTATTTCGGCGGCAAAAGCCGAACCGGAGCGTCCGGCCACTATTATCGCCACTACGAGAGGACCGAGTTCCTTAACTATGGTTACGCCGACCAGGTCGACTACAAAGGCATCCGCGCCGAATCTTTTAAGCTGTACTATGGCTTGAAACGCCAGAATTACCCCGATGAGAAAACCAAGGAGGCTGATGATGGGGAAAGCATCGCTTCCGCAGATATCCATGTAGTAGAATGTATCACGCCATTTGATTTTTCTGGGATTCCGGGCCGCGCTCCATAGAGCGGACCCCAGTTCGCCAAAGAACGCCGCCATCCCGCGGCAGTCCGTGAAGAATTTATATCCCCCGTCGCCCATTGCCTGAAAAAGATTTCTTGACGCCTGCTCAGCCATAAGAATATCTGCTTATTTATCCTGTTTTAAATTCTCGAGATCGCTTTTAATCCTGTCCGTGAAGAGGGATACAGTTTGAAGCATGGCGGCGACGAGCGCGGAAGGGGCCGTGTCATTGAACTTCTGGTGGAATGTGCAGAAATTTTTAAGGATGGTCTTCTGAGGTTCCTGCGTTTTTATCTGGTATTCCACGGAAAAGCAGGTTTCCATTTTGTCCATGTCAAATTCAAAGGAGTTTATGCTGCCTGTCAATATGTAAGAAGTGGATTTTTTGTTTTCTTCCAAGTGTCCGGCGAAAGCGGAAGTCAAATAGCGTGTCAGCATGGTTTCCGGGCTAAGGGACCACTTGTTGTCGTCGTCCATTGAGATTTTATATTTACCGTAACGGTAAAGCATTTTCAGCCCGGCCGGCGAATTGTTTATAAAAGGATAAACATCCACGCTAATATTTTGGGGACAGATTGGTTTTGCTTCGCCGATATCAAAATAGGATACGGGGCGGTATTCTACTGGCGGCAGAATGCTGCAGCCGCAGATGAATTGGAAAAAGATTAACGGCAGGAGTAGAAAGCGATACCTGGAAAATGTAATTATAGGGCCCATTGTTCAAGTCCTTCATATTTTATAAGCTGTTTTTAAGCTGAGAAAAGATATTCTTTTTTGCGACAAATACAAATATTGAATAAAAAAATCCAAGCAAAGGAAAGCGCGGCGCGGCGTGGAAAAGAAATAAACGTCTTGTAAATGAGGGATACAATGTTAGATTTCTGTTTTGATTCCTTATGATAAACGGGGGATTTCAGGCAGAAAATAATGAATGAAGAAGAAAAACACAGCATTCTTTCGAAGATAAATTCACCTGCCGA
The DNA here is from genome assembly GCA_001803225.1 of Lentisphaerae bacterium GWF2_44_16. Taxonomy (GTDB): domain Bacteria; phylum Verrucomicrobiota; class Lentisphaeria; order Victivallales; family GWF2-45-14; genus GWF2-44-16. Next base: position 32,740 of record MHBF01000066.1, read on the forward strand.
TTTGCGCGGAATGTCTGTAGCTGAACTTGAAGAATTGGCTTCCGAAATACGCTCAAGAATTATAGAGGTTGTTTCTGTTAACGGAGGTCATTTGGCTTCAAGTCTGGGGGTTGTGGAGCTTACAATAGCATTGCATTACGTATATAATACGCCGCACGACAAGCTTGTCTGGGATGTCGGGCATCAGGGTTATGTGCATAAGCTTCTCACCGGAAGGCAGGAGGCGTTTTCGACTTTGCGCCGGTACGAAGGATGTCTCGGTTTTCTTTCGCGGGCGGAGTCTGAATATGACTGTTTCGGGGCTGGACATGCGGGCACTGCGATTTCGGCGGCGCTTGGTATGGCTGCTGCGCGGGACAGAAAAGGCGGAAACGAAAAAATCCTTGCCGTCGTGGGAGATGGTTCTCTGAATTGCGGTATTTCACTTGAAGGCCTCAATAACGTATCTGAAACCACCAGGGATTTCATTATAATTCTCAATGACAACAAAATGTCGATATCACAGAATGTGGGTGCCATACCCAAATACTTGAACCGCCTGATTTCAGGAAAGAGTTACAACCGTTTCAAGGCCTTGGGCAAGATGATGTTGAGAAAAATTCCAGGAGGCGAGGAAATTCACAGAAAAATCTCCAGAATAGAAGAAGCCACAAAAAGCCTTTTCGTTCCGGGTGTTTTTTTTGAGGAACTGGGTCTCCGGTACATAGGCCCCATACCTGGAAACGATATAAAAGAGCTTATAATGACACTGGAAGGCGTAAAAGATTTTAACAGACCGGTGATAGTGCATGTAATGACGGAAAAAGGATGTGGTTACAGTCCTGCCGAGGCATCTCCGGAATCTTTTCATGGTCTTCCCGGCTTTGATCCGGATACAGGCAAAGTTAACGGAACGGGTGGAGACGGCTGGAGTTTTTCCGCCGCGTTTGGCGATGCTGTATGTGAACTGGCTGGAGAGCATGAAGACATTGCGGTCATAACAGCGGCTATGACGGCCGGGACAGGATTGAAAAAGTTTTCAGAGGAATATCCGGAGCGGTTTTATGATGTCGGAATAGCTGAAGAACACGCTGTGGTTTTTGCCGCCGGTATGGCGGCTGCCGGATTGCGGCCGCTTGTGGCTATATATTCGACATTCCTGCAACGCGCCCTGGACTGTGTTTTTCATGATATATGCCTGCAGGGCCTGCCTGTCATTATCTGCACGGACAGGGCCGGGATAGTCGAGGACGGGCCCACACATCACGGAATACATGACCTGGCTTTTCTGCGGAATATGCCCAATCTGGATATTATCGCGCCCAAAAACGGGGCGGAACTGAGGGCTATGCTCTTTGCGGCTTACGCGAGAAATAAACCTGTTCTCATCAGATATCCGAAGGGCGATGCCGTCAAGGAGGATGCTGAAAATTCTGAAATTTCATGGGGCAGGGCGGAGGCATTCGGAAAAGGCGGAGACCTTTCTATATGGGCTATTGGGAAAGAATTTTATACGGCGAAAAAAGTGGCGGAGATACTCAAGGCGGAGCATAAGATTGAGGTGACGCTGGTGAATGTCAGATTTCTGAAACCCTTTGACGCCGAGCTTTTGAAGGAGCATGCCTTGACGATGAGGATAATTACGTTGGAGGATTGCCAGATACAAGGCGGTCTGGGCAGTGTTGTTGATGAAACGCTTGTGAATGTATCCCATAAAGGTGTAATGCATTTGGGCTGGGGACTGAACATAGTGCCTTATGGCGATACATGCAGGATACGTGAAGAGTACGGGCTTACCCCGGAAGCAATCGCTGAAAAATGCGCGGGATGGATGTCTCAGGATAAAAGTGCCTGATGGTATTTGCTTCTGGTTTCGATAAGCAGTGAATTGTCAATTCCGAATTTGCGCATAATTTCATCGGGGACTGTTTTCATCAGAACATTATCCGGAAGATTTTCGACGGCTATGAGTTCCGCAAGGAATATGATGAAGCCTTCAAAACAGAAATCGTTTTCCAGCAAAGGCGTATGATGCCTCCTTACACCTCTGGTAATTTTATCAGGGAACTGCCATTTTGAGCATATCTTCATGCCGAGTATAGCATGGTCGATGCCGTAGAGTTCATTTTCATCAAGTACGAATTTATGAATATCCTCCCATGAAACCCCGAAAAGCTCTCTTGAATAGTGTTGTTTGTTTGTCACCAGTGTGATGACAAGACGGCCGATGTCGTGAAGCAGGGAGGTTACCGAGAGCACTTCCTGATCATGGGCACTGAGTTTAAGCATTTTGCAGATGAAAGAGACGGCGAAAGATATCTGCCTTGAGTGGCGCAGGTATTCGTTAAGGTTTCCAATGGACGAAAAATACTGCTTTACTATTTTTTCGGAACAGGCCGCCGAGATGAAATCAACCAGTGAATGCATGCCGAAATAACGCACGGCCTCATCGACGGTATCGACATTATGGCCTATTCCGTAACGGGCCGAATTCGCTATTCTGAGCAAGTCCGCGCAGATGCTGGGGTCTTCCTTCAGGATAGGGACCAGATGAGTATAATTCATATTGGGGTCGGAAACAGCGCGCCTTATCTTTAATATGTTGGACGGCATGGGCGGAAGCAGTTCGATGCTTCCGACAAGTTTTTCGGTAATACTTCCATTAGAGTCCATAATTGTATCTCAGTAAATCTTTTCAAGCCTGAAAAGATATACATTTCCTACGCGAGTTTTGGCGATTTCAAGAAAGACAATGTCTTTTTCAGGGGTCATTGCCTGACATTTTATGTTGAAGAGATTGCTTCTGTCCATTGATACTCTTTCAATTATATAGCCTTCGGCATTGAGTTTGTCTATTTTGTCTTTTACGTTCTTCTTGAAAGAGGGGGGGATGCCTTCAAGCCATTTTCCGTCAATTCCCTGCAAGCCCTTCAGCCTTATGGTATCGGTTATGTAACGGACGTAGTCGGATATTTTTTCCATGTCGTCATCCTTGAGATTTACGGGAACGAGAATATCCTCATAGGAGGGAGTTTGTGCCCGGAATATGAAATAATAGTCGATGTAAATACAGAGAGCGATTATAATAAGCATGGAGGATTTGATAGCTATTGACTTGGGCGTGAAAAATTTTTTTCTTTTGTTTATGCTGAAAATGGAAGTTTTTGAAATTTCAATATCGTTATGGTGCTTTTTCATTTTTGAGGACCAGCCTTTAAGGTCTTTGTTTGTTTCAGTTGTCATTTTTATAAAAACCTCAAAATGTTATTATTCCGGATCAAAGAGCGTATTGTCTTTGGGGCCGAAGAAGCCTATATAGCTTTTGCCCCAGTCATCTTTGCTGAAAGTCATTTTTTCCCGTGAAACGTGTCCGTCAACCCATGAGACATTAGCATGTCCGCCATGCCTGAAATGTATTGTCGGTTCGGGAGTACCCCATTCGGGTGTGCCTTTGTTGAATATAAAATAGGATTTGCAGAATCCGGCTTCGGCGAAAGTGCCGTTTATATATACGTTGCCGGAAGCGTCTATTTTTGTCGCGGTGTCCGTAAACATTACGGTTTTTTCGGGTTCTTTTATTTTCTTCTTTGAGACTCCGGAGCTTTGGCACTGTTTTTCCCAGAAGTCGTATTGTGAATAATAGCGCTGTGAACCGATATTTTCGTTGTAACCGTATCCGAAACCGCCTTTTTCATAGACTGGCATATTTTTTTTCAGAAGCTTTGCAAGAGAAGGGCAGGTTTTAATTCTCTTATCTTCGCCGAGATACTTGTAGAGCGGGCTGTCTGAAAAGTCGAAGTCCGGTTCGCCGCCCCTGTTTTCCTTCTGTCCGAACCAGCGGTAATTTTCACTTATAGCTGCCGGAGCAAAACATTTCTGTTCGTCGTTATATGCGGAATTTGCGGCGGTGAGCCTTTTCAGTGTTTCAGCGCACTGCACGGTTTTCATTGCCGAACGGGCGCGAAAGAGAAATGGAAACAGTATTATTGACAACACACAGAGGATTGTTATTATAAGCAGAAACTCATTCAGGGTGAAAAAACTTTTCCGCACGAAAAAAAAAGCGGCTTCCCGGTTCAGAGCAGATTCATCCATTTTTCTTTTTGTTGAAAGCACCTCAAATCCCCCTGATGATTAACATTATAAAGGAATATACCTCTTCAGACGCCTTTTTCAAATTCATCGGGCGTAAGGAAATTATAATAATTAAAAAGGCCTGCCGCTGTTTGCAATCCATGAGGGGGATTATAAGTTATATTTTCTAAATAATTACAAATGGTGATATGATGAAAAAAACAGGTATTGTCTTCTTATTGCTGTGTGCGATATTCGCTATCGCTTTTTCGACTTTTGCTCTTTCTAATTCGGAAAAGCTTGAAGAGTTGAGGGCCGGCAGGAAAAAACTGCTTGCCGAAATATACAAACTCAGAGTGAAACTCATACAGGAAGACCCGGACATAAAAGCCCTCCACAAAAAAATTATGGCGCTGCACCGTGAGCTTGCCGTGAAAATAGACAATAAGGAAGAAATGAAAGAGCTTCTCCGAAAAAACAAAATGATAGACGCGGAAATCAACAAACTGGCAGAGGGAAAAGATAATAAGCAATGATAAATAATATCCTTGTTACAGGCGGGGCCGGATTTATCGGCGCGAATTTTATAAGAATGCTCCTGAACGAGTGTCCGGGGCTGAATGTGGTGAACCTTGATTTACTCACTTACGCCGGGAATCTCTCAAGCCTTTCCGACTGTGCCGGAAAGCCTGGTTACGTCTTTGTTCACGGCGATATAAAGGATTACAATACGGTTTCAGGAACGATAAAAAAATACGGGATTGAGGGCGTAATCAATTTTGCGGCTGAGAGCCATGTGGACAGGTCGATCAGCGGCCCGGGAATTTTTATCGAAACCAATGTTACGGGGACATTAAATCTCCTTCAGTGCGCGAAAGAATGTAAAATAAAGAGATTTATGCAGATATCCACCGACGAGGTTTACGGTTCCCTCGGCAGCGAAGGAATGTTTACTGAAGCAAGTCTGATAAAACCGAATTCACCTTACAGCGCCAGCAAGGCGGCGGCGGACCATCTTGTTCATGCGTTTCATCATACTTTCGGAATGGATACTGTTATTACAAGGTGTTCCAACAATTACGGGCCTTACCAGTTTCCCGAGAAGATGATACCTCTCTGCATAAATAACGCCCGGCATGACAAGCCCATACCGGTTTACGGGGATGGGCTCCAGATAAGGGACTGGCTTTATGTGTATGACCACTGTTCCGCGATATGGGCGGTTTTCCGCAAGGCTTCCGCCGGAGAAGTTTTCAATGTAGGCGGATGCAATGAGAAAAGCAACCTTGAGCTTGTAAAAAGCATCCTGAAAATACTCGGAAAACCCGAAAGCCTCATAAGCTTTGTCAAGGACAGGCCCGGACATGACAGGCGTTATGCGATAGACGCTTCAAGAATCATGAAAACTTTTGACTGGAAACCGTCGGTTACTTTTGAAGAGGGAATTGAAAAAACTGTCAAATGGTATCTTGCCAATCAGGATTGGCTGGACATGGTAACTTCCGGGGATTACAGAAAATATTACGAGCAAATGTACTCGGGGCGAAGCCCCCTTTGATATTCTTCGCTCAACTTCGCTTGCGAAGGTAATGAAGAATGAAGGGCTGGAAAGTGTGGGAATAGAAATTAGTTTTATGACAGAGGGATTTAAAGGGAAGCTTCCCTTTCCACCATTCTGCGTTTCGCGTTTTCACATTCCGCATTAATAAAATAGGGAGATGTCGATGAAATCGAGTCTGGAAAAAATGGTTAGCGGGGCTGTCGTAAGAATACATGGCCGGCTTGACGCGGATGCCGCCATGGATTTTGAACGGGCACTCGCGGATGCTATTGAGACCGACCTGCCGCGCATTATCGTGGATATGGCGGATGTCGATTATATATGCAGCGCCTGTCTGCGCGTAATTGTCAAAATAACCAAGCTTGTCCAGTCGAAGGACAACTTCATAGAGCTTATACGGACACAGCACGAAGTGAAAAAAGTTCTCATGGTTGTCGGGTTCGACGAACTTCTGCCGCTCGGCGAAGGCTCAATGCAGATTATAGATGTCCTCAAACAGACAAACCATTTCAACGCGCAGGCAATGCGCAACGCCCGTTTTTTCCTGATGGACCTTTTCAATACTTTCGGCATAGAAAACGATGCGGGAGAGCGTATTATTCAGGAAATTTTCAACGTTTTCAGCAAAGAATCCAGCGCTAAAAATATAGAGGAACAACTCAAGGAAATCCTCGTCGAACTGAATCTGGGAAAACTCATATCCGAGACATTGAAGGAAAGATCTTCTAAAATTTATAAACAGATATCTCCATACATAGATGAAACAGGGAGTATTATTGATGTCGGTTGCGGTGACGGGCGGATAGCCCAGGCTTTCGCCGGCGGAGACCGCAAAGTACAGCTCATTGATACCATTGACTATAATATGGTGCAATTGCCTTTTCAGCGTTACGATGGGGTGCATATTCCATTTCCAGATAAGTCATTCGACTATTCTTTTGCTGTAACGGTGCTTCATCATTGCGATCAGCCTCTTGAGGTGCTGAAGGAAATGAAGAGGGTTACGCGCAAAAGGCTCATTATAATCGAATCGGTTTATCTGAATGAGGCTCAACGTCGTTTCAATATGTTTTTCGACTGGTTTTACAACAGAGTGCTTCACGATGATGTGAATGTGCCGTATAACTTCAATTCACCGGAAGGCTGGGAGCATATATTCCGTGAGGACGGCCTGAATGTCGCGGCGAGCGTTGACATCGGCCTTGACCAGGTAACTGTCCCCGAATATCACTGGCTTTACGTCCTTGAACCCGCCCAGTAAACTTCAGGCTTCAGGAAGAAGTTTTTTTCGCAAGCGGAACTGAGCGAAAACAATAAAAGCCACTTCGTGGCAAAAAAACAGCCGCATTTTTCAATGCGGCTGAAAGACGGTATTTCTTTGCGAAACACCGGTTTTTTAGGGGGGGGAAGTTATTTGATTATCCACTCCGGTTCCATCAGGGGGCCATAACCCCAGTCACGTACTCCATTTTCTATTGTTCCGGGAAGCGGGAAAATAAACGTTCCGGCTTCAAGCGCGCCCGCTGTTTCGCGAAGAATAAAGAAGCCTGCACCTTTAAGAAATCCATAAGACATTGCCTGCGGCATGCCCTCTTTTCTGGCTGTCTCGCCCATATTTTTAGGTATTTCAAGGAAGCCGAAGGCCGCGCAGAAAAGGCCTCTTCCGAGTTTTTTGACCGGGTTCTGGCTGTCGGGACTACGGACAATTGTTATCGGGGCAGGTCTTGTGATTATGACCTGCTGTTGAGCCGGATAAACAGTTGTTGTTGTTGTCGTTGAGGACGGAGGACTTGTTGGCGGAGGTGCGGCGACGGGCGGAGCAGGGGGAAGAGGGGCCGTCGGGTCATTTACAACCATATAAGCCCCGTTCGGGTCCATTGTGTAATAGGTATGACTGTAATAGTAATATGTTCCTCCGTTTACAGTAACTATCATGTTTCCTTCAGGCAGAACCGGCACCACGGCGCCATGCGGAGGAGCTACCAGGACATATCCGTCCGAACCCCTCTGATAAAAGAGACCTGCCGCATAGAAGAACGTTGTTCCGTTAACAATTACAGGCAGGCAGTCACCCGGGCCGCCGCTGTGCCCGGGCGCCGGAGGGGGCGTTGTTTTTTTCTGCAAAACTCCTCCGCCGGGGCCTTGTCCCATTGGCGTTTCCGCCGACAGAGGAAGAACATATAGAAAGGAAAAACTCAGCAAAATTACAGAGGATAAAAATTTAAACATAGAATTTTCCTGTATTGTATTACTGTTTCACGTAGCGCGCTTTTAACTGGGCTTCAGTAGGATGATCGGAATAGAATTCACCCTGAGGGCCGAGAAAGCCGTTTTCCAGTTTTTTTAGTCTTACTACAGTGTAACTTCCGTTGCCGTTGGGAATATGTACATCATAAGTGTTATTTTGCTGGACAGGCGCAGGGGTCGCGACAGGCGCGGTCTGAGTCACCGTCTGTACCGGCTGCTGAACTTGCTGTACCTGTTGAACTACGGGAGCACTCTGAACGGTTACAACGGGTGTTGGCTGTACTACTGTGACAGGCGGATTGACTACCACATAACCGTTTGCCGACATATTATAATATATGGAATTATAGTAATAATAGGTAACCCCGTTTATGACGCAGATGCTGTAACCTGTCGGAAGCGCCGGAACTATCGCTCCGTAAGGCGGCGTTACAACTACATAATCACCTGCGACACATTGATAAAAAAGCCCTGCCGAATAAAGCAGGCTCAGGCCGCCGCAAATCACGGGCACATATGGAAAACCCGGGCGCGGGCCATACCAATGATTTGGGCCGGGCCCATACCAGCGGTTCGGGCTGTGGCCGTCCCAATGATTTGGACGTGGGGCCGGAGCGGGGCCGGGGCCGCCTCCGGGACGGGCGAATATCATAGTTGACTGTGACAGAATAAGTCCACTCAAAAGCGTGATTGAAATCTTCTTAAACATAAAAAAACTCCTTTTAAAAGACATTTCCCTACAAAATGAGTTACAGAGAGGATAATCAATCTTAACGAAGACGCCAATTTCAAAAGCAGCCGGCTCTTGTTATGTCAAAAAACGGTTACAGTTTCTTTCAGCTGAAAAGGTACTGAAACCGAATTTTCACAAATTACATTTCTATCTTGGCCTTTTCCCTCAGATTACCTTAAATATCAGTACCATAGCACTGCCCCGTTATATTCCGGAGTGTCTCGGATATTGATATTTTCCAATCTGCAAATAAGTTCACATTGCTGTATATAGTCGCATGGAAGTGGGAAAAAGTTACACAACTCCTGAAAGAAAGCCAATTCCGCCGATAATGATGTGGACGCAAGGTGAAGCCGTGGAGTTTTAACAGAATTTTTTCGGACATCCATCTTTCACCGTAGGTGAGGTAACATAAATACTGCAATCCTAAATACAAAAAAACATGGCTTCCATAAAAATCGTTATTTTATTTTTTGACAAAATCTTTATTTCAACTGTTTCCGTCTTGATTTTTTGTTGAAAAAGAATATGATTGTTTCTGTGGCGGAAAGTGGTATTTTTATGTCTGCTTCCGAAAAAAAAGCCGAAGACGCTTTGTCAGAGCTCAAAAAGCTGGCGGAAAGTCTCGCCGGGCATAAACTTCCCTCATCTCTCTTGTCCGGCAAACTTGATAACGTGAAAAGTCTCCTGAGCAGGATAAATCTTCAGTATTCGGAACTTGTAAATCAAAACATGGAGCTTGCTTCCTCATGTAAAAAATACTCGGACCTTTATGAAGACTTTCCAGGCGGCTACCTTCTGGCGGACGACGAAGACAGAATAATTGAGGTCAACCTGGCCTTCGCTGAATTTCTGGGTTACGGAAAAGCCGCCTTGATGAGACGAAAATTTTCGGGTCTGCTTCATCCTGATGAAAGAGAGCTTTACAAAGACAGTTTCAAATCCTCCGTGAAGAAGATAAAATCCGGACACATGATGATAATGCGCATGTTGAAAGCTGATGATTCATATTTCTACGCGGGACTTCAGGTGAGGCCTGTTGCTAAAAATAAAACTTCTTCCGGCGGGGCCTACAGGATAAGTGTCGCGGACATGACCAGTTGTAAACTGGCGGAGGATACCCTTAGAAAACAGAACGAATTCTACAGAGAGCTTTTCTGGAAAAACAGCGCGGTGAAACTTATCATAAATCCGGATAGCTTTGAAATCATAGAGGCAAATCCTGAAGCATGTGAATTTTACGGTTACAATGAAAAAAGATTGAGAAAGTTGAAATTTAATAATATATGCCGGCTCTCTCAGGCGGAGCTGAAAAAGAAAGTTTCAGAAACGCGGCGCGGAAAGAAAAAAGTGCTGGCCCTTTCCCAGTTCACTTCAAAGGGAGAGGCCAGGCATGTTGAATTATATCTCAGCACGGTAATGCTCAATCACAGAGAAATGCTCTTCTGCATAGTTCATGATACCACGGAGTTCAAGGTGCTTGAAGAACAGCTCAATCAGTATGCTTCCAAGTTGAGAAGCGTCAACGAGGAGCTTACCCAGTATGCCCATGCCGTGGCGCATGACATGCAGTCGCACCTGAGAGCAATTCATAACTATGTGGATTTTCTCCTTGAAGACTTGAAGGGATGCCTTCAGGAAGAACACAAGACTTACCTTGACGGCACGGCAAAAGCGGTGAAGGACGCCGAAGCCATGGTGCGGAACCTCCTCGAAATATCCCGTCTCGATACCCATGAAATTGTAATAGAAAAAATCAGGATGAAAAGTTTCATCATGGATATACTCTCATATTTTGATTTGAAGGAAAATGTGAACATTTCAATTAAGGGCGAATGGCAGGATTTCGAATCCGAGCCGACACTCCTGAAGATGATTTTCAAAAACCTGATAAGCAATGCGCTGAAATTCAACAAATCTACTGTCAAAATTATTGAATTGGGCTGCGGAAAATCAGAAGACGGGCAGAAAATTGAATTTTATGTAAAAGATAACGGCATAGGCATAGATCCGCTTTATCATGAGAGAATATTTAATATTTTCGAGAGAATTTCTCCTGCTGATGAGCAGTACGAAGGAAGCGGTATCGGACTTGCCATAGTTAAAAAACTGGCAAATAAACTTTACGGTTTCGTGCGCGTCAGCTCATCCCCCGGCAAGGGAAGTGTTTTTTATGTCAGCTTTCCAATTAAATTTCAGTTTGACAAAATCTGAAAGTGTGATATATCAATAGGTTAAGAATATAATATTGAAATCTGTCCTGAACGGGATTTTGACAGTGACGCCTATCCCTGAAAGCAGTTATTTCCTGAAGGTTTCTCGAAAATGCAGAACAGTTTGATGGAAAATAGTGATTTGAACGCGGCGGCCCATCGCAGCATTCGCATACTTCTGGTGGAAGATGTGGAGCATGACCGTATTGCCTTCCGAAGGGCGTTCAGGAACAGCAGCATGAATGTCGAAATAACTGAACGCAAAACCGGAATTGACGCGCTTACAGCCTTGAAAGAAGGCCATAAGTTTTTTGATATCGTTGTAAGCGATTACAAGATGCCGGGTATAAACGGGATGGAATTTTATCAGGAAATACTCCGCCGCAAATACAATCTGCCGCTTGTCCTTATGACCGGTTACGGAACTGAAAATCTTGCTATCAAGGCATTCAAGTCAGGAGTTGACGACTACCTTGTGAAGGATACGGCCCAGGGATATCTGAAGCTCCTTCCCGTTCTGATATCGGAAGTCCTTGACAGGCACAGTGAAAAATCAGCGTGCCGGAAGGCCGAAACAGAGCTGGAAAAACACCGCAAACATCTTGAAGAAATGGTTTCTGCCCGTACGCGAGAGCTTCAGGAACTGAATGAAAAACTGAAACGGGAAATCTCCGAACGCAAATACGCTCAGGAACAGCTGAACATCCACAGAGACAGCCTCAAAGAATTGGTAAAGGAACGTACCGGCGAACTGAAAAAGACAAACAGAACGCTCCGCCTTGAAATAAAGGAACGCCGGAAAACACTCGAAGAACTTGATAAACGTTATGAATTTGAGAAGCTTGTCGCTCGGATATCTTCCAGTTTTGTCAATGTCCCTCCTGAAAAACTGGAGGAAACAGTAACGTCTTCATTGAAAAGCATTCTCCGCTTCACCGGGGATGACCGGGCATATATCTTTCTTTTTTCGCAGGAGGCAACTTTTATTGTAAAAACTTATGAGTATTCTGCCAGGAAAGAAGCGGGATACGGCAGTCTTAACGGAGCGAAAAACGCGGATTATCTGTGGATAACAAATAAGCTCAAAGCACTTGAGATCGTACATGTTCCAAATCTGAAAGGACTTCCTCCTGAAGCCGGGAATGAACGGACATTGTGGAATTCTATGGGGATTGTTTCCATGCTGGTAATTCCCATTTTGCATTCAGGTGTTCTTGCCGGGTGTATGGGATTAAACGTTGAAAGCGCTAAACGGACAGGGAAAACATGGCGTGATGAGGATATTTCCCTGCTGAAAATAGCGGGCGAACTCGTGCTGAATACTGTGAAATACAAACATTCCGAACTGCTCATTATGAAGGCACATCAGCAGTTAAGGTCCATTATTGACACTATACCGGGAGCTGTCAATGTGATAGACTTGGAGCATAATATAATAGATGTGAACCTGAACATGTTGAAATACTTTGGCGTCAAGAACAGAAATGACGTCATCGGACGTAAATGTTATACTGCTTACAAGTGTTCCCAGACACCCTGTTCGTTGTGTCCTCTGGCAAATGTGCTGAAAACGGGCGAACCCTCTTCGCGTATGACGACCATGGAAGAGGAAGAAATGCTTGGAGGAAAAACCTTTAAAATCTATATGAGTCCCGTGAAGGATGAAAACGGGGAGATATGGGCTGTCGTTGAATGCATGGTTGATGTTTCTGACTTGAGACGCGTTCAGAAAGCCCTGAAAAAAGCCAAAGACGCTGCCGACAACACCACAAGGATGAAAACAGAGTTCCTCGCCCGGATAACCCACGAGCTTAAAACGCCGATGAACGCGATAATGGGTTTTGCCGGGATACTCCTTGATTCGGATTTGACGGAGGAGCAGAGAAAAAGCCTGAGCATAATCAAATCATGCAGCGTCAATATGCTGGCCCTTATAAACGATCTTCTGGATATTTCCAGAATAGAAGCGGGCAGAGTAAGATTTCTACCGGCCCGTGTCAGCCTCGGTAAAAGCATGGAGGAACTTGTTTCCAGCATGAAGCCTCATGCGGATTTCAAAAAACTGGATTTGTCGCTTGATATTTCCCCGGATATACCCGATAAGCTTATTCTTGACCCTTTGCGCCTGAATCAGATACTGGTCAATTTGACTGGAAACGCCATTAAATTCACTGAAAAAGGGGATGTTCGCGTCAGGGTTAGGCCTCTTGCCCCTGAAACATTTTCCGAGATGAGTTCAGGTTCTAAAGCCGATCTGTCTCTTTCCACCTCCGAAATCACGACCCTTCATTTCTCGGTACGGGACACAGGCATAGGCATTCCAGTATCAATGCAATCTTCGCTTTTTGATGCCGCCTCGCAGATAAGAAGGCCGAACTCCAATTTTCCCGAAGGCTCAGGGCTGGGACTTGTAATATGCAAACAGCTTGTCAATCTCATGTGCGGAGAAATATGGTTCAGGAGCGACAAGGGTAAAGGCAGCACATTCAACTTTACGTTGCCCCTGCTTCACGACAGAAAACCCTCCGCTAAAAAACCGGAACTGCATGTGCTTCTCGCCGGTAATGAGCCCGTATCGCAGTACATGCTTCAGTCGGCCCTTGCTCTGTATGGTCATTTATCCCATACAGTCGGCAGCCCTCAGGAAATAACGCGGTTCATTGGGACAGGTACTTATGACATGCTTATTATCGAAATCAATTCCCAGAAAATTGACTGGATTGAGGCCATCCGCAAAATAAGAACGAAAATGCTTGAAGCCGGTAAATCTGTGCCTCTGATTGCGCTGATGCCTTTTATTCCCACGGCGGAAAAGAACTTCATTGACGCAGGGGCCACCGCCTGCCTCTTCAAGCCTTTCACTCTGAAAGCGTTTGACGAGGTCTTGAAAAAGTTTTCAGCACAGGCGTGATATATTAAACCCTAACTCCGCTGGATTTACGTAATATGCAGGCCGAATTTTCCAAGCGTCTTGGCGACTTTCTTAGTTATTTCACAGGTAAGCCAATCG